>CBFHVU010000045.1:0-15265 GCA_965659465.1 uncultured Paracoccaceae bacterium
GCCCTGAACTATGCGCAGGATATGGGGGTTGATTTGGAAACCGCCGCTCTGCGCGTTTTTTCGAATGCCGAGGGCGCCTATGGATCAAATGTAAATCAATTGGTTGACAGCTCGGCCTTTGGCTCAGAAGATGATTTGGCTGATGCCTATCAAGCCCGCAAAAGTTTCGCCTATGGCGTGAATGGCAAGGCACAGCAAAACCCTGGCCTGCTGACCAAGGCGCTGGCAGATGTTGATGTCGCCTATCAAAATTTAGAGAGTGTCGAGCTGGGCATTACAACAGTTGATCACTACTTTGACACCTTGGGCGGGATTTCACGGGCGGTAAAACGTGCGCGCGGTGGAGATGACCCTGCGGTTTATATTTCTGACCATACCCGCGGCACTGGCAAGGTGCGCACATTGTCTGAGCAGCTAGAACTGGAAACGCGATCGCGCGCATTGAACCCCAAGTTTTACGAGGCTTTGCTGTCCCACGGATCCGAAGGCGTTCGCCAGATCGAAGCGCAGCTGACAAATACCGTCGGCTGGTCCGCCACCACTGGCCAAGTGGAACCTTGGGTGTACCAAAAAATCAGCGAAACATTTGTTTTGGATGACGCCATGCTGGAACGGATTGCAGCACTGAACCCCGTGGCCAGTTCACGCATGGCAAACCGCCTGATTGAGGCCAGTGAACGTGATTATTGGTCACCCGACCCCGAAACGATCGAACGGCTGCAGCGCGCAGCCGACAGACTAGAAGACCAAATCGAAGGGATTGCCGCACAATGAAAAACCCTTTGCAACAACAAGGATACACACCATGACGCCACTTGATAAATCCCCCCCCGCTTTGCGGGGCCTGGACGGCGACGGTTCTGTCCAAATCCACCAAGATCCCCAAGATCAGATCGTCGGTGCCAAAGTGTTCGCCGTCTATGGCAAAGGTGGCATCGGCAAATCGACAACCAGCTCGAACTTGTCCGCTGCTTTTTCAAAACTGGGCAAACGTGTTTTGCAAATTGGATGCGATCCAAAACATGACAGCACATTTACCCTGACCGGATCCTTGGTACCAACCGTTATCGATATTCTAAAAGAGGTGGATTTTCACCCCGAAGAACTGCGCGCCGAAGATTTCGTTTTCGAAGGCTACAACGGCGTCAAATGCGTCGAGGCCGGCGGCCCCCCTGCGGGAACAGGCTGTGGCGGCTATGTCGTTGGGCAAACGGTCAAGTTGTTGAAACAGCATCACCTGCTGGATGACACAGATGTCGTTATCTTTGACGTGTTGGGTGATGTTGTCTGCGGTGGCTTTGCCGCACCTTTGCAACATGCCGATCGCGCCTTGATCGTCACAGCCAACGATTTTGACAGCATCTATGCCATGAACCGCATTATCGCCGCTGTTCAGGCGAAATCTAATAATTACAAAGTACGTCTGGCCGGCTGTGTCGCAAACCGATCACACCAAACGGACGAGGTCGACAGATACTGCGCGACCGTTGGATTTAACCGCTTGGCGCATTTGCCCGACTTGGACGCAATTCGCAGATCACGTCTGAAAAAACGCACCCTGTTTGAAATGGACTTGGACGACGATATCGCAGCCGTTCAAACAGAATATATCCGTTTGGCGCAACTCTTGTGGGATGGCACCGAACCCATGGCCCCTGCCCCATTAGAGGACCGCGACATCTTTGAATTACTAGGATTTGATTGATGCAATACGAACAGACCTTGGCCCGTGTCGAAACCTATTTCGACCAGACAGCAACCAAAACTTGGGAACGGCTGACATCGGACGCGCCCGTGTCGCGCATCCGTCAGACCGTGCGCGAAGGGCGCGACCAAATGCGCGCGCGCCTGTTGTCACGTCTGCCAAGCGATGTTGCGGGTTTGCGGATTTTGGATGCGGGGTGCGGTGCAGGTCAGTTAACATTGGAATTGGCGCAGCGCGATGCACAGGTGACCGCCGTTGATATCAGCCCCGCCTTGGTCGACATTGCACGCAAGCGCATTCCAACACAATTGCACAAAAACATCACATTTCAGGCCGGTGATTTACTGAACCCTGATTTGGGTATGTTTGACTACATCATCGGCATGGACAGCCTGATTTATTATAAAACACCCGTTTTGGCCCAGACGCTGAACCAATTGAAACAGCGTTGCACAAGCAGTATTTTGTTCACCGTTGCCCCGAAAACCCCCCTGTTAATGGCGATGTGGTATGCGGGTAAATTGGCCCCACGGGGCGACAAATCCCCAGTCATGGTGCCGCAATCGGCGGCAAAATTATCCCGCCACCTGACCGCAGGGTATCAGCTGAACGACATCGGCCGCGTTCATCGCGGGTTTTACATTTCCCAAGCGCTTGAGGTGACCGGATGACCCAACCGCCCAAAGCCCCTAGGATCAAGGCGTTGACGCTGAACATGCTGCCCTTTGCGGATGCGGCAAGTCAGGGGCTGCCATTGGCGCAGCTGTTGCGGTTATCGCTGTTTCAGGTGTCCGTGGGCATGGCATCAGTGATGTTATTGGGTACACTAAACCGCGTTATGATCGTCGAACTAAGCGTACCGGCAATGATTGTAGCGTTTATGATTGCGCTGCCGGTGCTCAGCGCCCCGTTGCGTGCAGTGCTGGGATTTCGTTCAGACACATATCGTTCGGCGATTGGCTGGAAACGCATTCCCTATCTGTGGTTTGGATCGCTTTGGCAAATGGGTGGATTGGCGATTATGCCGTTTAGCTTGATTGTGCTGTCGGGTGATCAAACGCTAGGTCCCGACTGGGCTGGCGAAGTCTTGGCGGCTTTGGCGTTTTTGATGACCGGATTTGGCATCCACATGACGCAAACGGCGGGACTGGCATTGGCCAGCGATCGCACAGATGATGAAACACGGCCCCGCGTGGTGGCGTTGTTATATGTCATGTTCCTAGCAGGAATGGGCGCGTCATCGCTGTTGATCGGTTGGCTGCTGTCTGATTTCAGCAATCTTTGGCTGATCCGCGTGGTCCAAGGCGCAGCATTGGTCGGCATTTGTCTAAACGTCATTGCCCTGTGGAAACAGGAAAAAATGAACCCCATGTCCGCCGCAGAACGCCAATCGCCGCGACCAAAATTCCGCGACGCATGGCGCGATTTTGCAGCCGGTGGGTCCGCAGGACGTTTGTTGGTTGTCATATTTTTGGGAACCATGGCGTTCAACATGCAGGACGTTTTACTGGAACCCTATGGCGGCGAAGTCCTAGGCCTGAGTGTATCAGCAACCACATTTTTGACAGCAATGTGGGTGGTCGGTGCGCTGGCTGGGTTATTTATTGCCGCCCGCAAATTGCGCGAATTGGGCAACCCTATGGCATTGGCAGCATGGGGTCTGATCGCGGGATTGATCGCCTTTCCAACGGTGATTTTTGCAGGACCTATGGCATCAACCAGTCTGTTTTTTGCAGGCACATTTTTGATCGGATTCGGGTCAGGTCTATTCGCCGTCGCCACAATGACCAGCGCAATGACCCTGCCCGTGGATGGAACCGCGGGACGCGGTTTAGCACTGGGCGCGTGGGGCGCAGCACAGGCAACGGCGGCGGGGCTGTCGATTGCATTGGGTGGCACATTGCGCGACTGGGTCAATACACATGCATTACAAGGGAATTTGGGACAGGCGCTGGCCACGCCTTCTACGGGATATTCGTTCGTTTATCACAGCGAAATCATCTTGCTGTTCGTGACACTTGCGGTGCTGGGACCAATGGTCAAACGAACAGGCACATCGGTTCGTGAATCATCACAAAGCGGCAAGATTGGTCTTGCTGATTTTCCAACATGATTCATACGCACAGGAAAGGACACTGACATGACCGAACCATTTTTTGGAAACTTTGATCTGGCCAGCCTATCACTTTGGTTGTTCTGGATATTTTTTGCACTGCTCATTTTTTACATCCAACGTGAAAACATGCGCGAAGGGTACCCAATGGAAAATGACGATGGCACCGAGGCCGCAAACCAAGGCCCATTCCCATTGCCAGAACCCAAAACATTCAAACTGCCCCACGGCCGTGGCGAAGTCACGTTTCCCAACGGTCAGCGGGAAAACCGGGATGTGGCCCTGCGCCAGACATCGAAATCAAACGGCTATCCGCTGGAACCAACTGGCGACCCGATGAAGGACGGCGTTGGCCCCGCATCATGGGCACCGCGTCGTGATGCGCCAGAATTGGATGCACGCGGTCATCCAAAAATTGTCCCACTTAGCGGGTTGGATCAATTCCACGTTGGCTTTGGCCGCGACCCACGCGAATTGCCTGTTGTCGCCGGTGACGGTGCGATTGTTGGCAAGGTGACGGACATGTGGGTGGATGAACCCGAACAGCTGGTTCGGTATTTGGAATTCGTACTGGCACCCGAATTTGGCGAAGGTACCCGTTTGGTTCCAATGACGCTTGCACGGATCCACGCAAACCGTGTCGCAGTCAAAAGTATTTTCGGAAAACACTTTAATGACGTGCCACGCCACCGCAATGCGAACCAAGTCACCCTGCTCGAAGAGGACAAGATCTCTGCCTACTATGGTGGGGGGACGCTCTATGCCTCGGCAGAGCGGCAAGAGCCACAGCTATAAGGAAAAGACCCCATGTCACACGACGATTTTCAGTTCGAACCGATCCCCGGTCTGCCAGAAAACCTGCCACAAGGTGAGGAAATATTATGGCAAGGGCGCCCCAATATTTGGGCGCTGACCAAGGATTCTCTGAATTTTTGGTGGGTCATGGGGTACTTTGCTGTGCTGGCGGGATGGCGGTTTATTTCGGCCATCGATCTAATGCCAACCACGCGTGCTGCATCAATATCGACCCCGTTTTTGATCCTAGGCGCAATCGTTGGCGGATTGTTGATTATCACCGCTGTCATTCAGGCGCGGTGTACCGTCTATACGATCACAAACAAACGTGTTGCGATGCGGATCGGGGCGGCACTGACTGTGACGCTGAATATTCCATTTAGCCAATTGGAAAACGCGGCACTTGGATTGACCAAGAATGGACAGGGAAACATCGCCTTGATTACCAAAGGCGAGACACGGTTTTCATTCCTTGTGTTATGGCCCCATGCACGGCCCTGGCACTTTGCGAAAACCCAGCCCTGTTTGCGCGCCATCGACGACGCACAAAACGTGGCCGGCATTTTAGCCAAAGCGGCACATTCAAACATTAAACAACATAATGCGCAAACGCAGTTCGATGCTGATTTTGCGCACCTAAACCCCCAAGCCAGCTGATCGGACAAACACATGACACATATATCTCAAACCGACCAAGCCTCTGAATTAATTCCCAAAGCTGCCTTGCGCGCTTTGGTTGGATTGGTTGTCGCGGTTTTGGGGATTGTGTGTATTGCCGTGTGGTCCGGACGCGCCCCATCGGCGCAACCAACAGACGCGCCAATATCGGCGCAAATCCGCATTTTTCTGTCCGCTGATATGAGTGGATCAGTCCGCGTATTGGACACAAATGGCAGCGTGATCGCCGATTTGGCCCCGGAACAAGGCGGATTTATTTCCGGCGTTGGACGCGTTTTGGACCGTGAACGCGGCAAACGCGGTGTGGATTTGAACGGGCCAGTCGATGTGATCTGGCGCGAAAATGGACGACTTTCAGTCAGTGATCCCAGCACAGGTTGGTCCGCTGATTTAATGGGCTTTGGCGCGGATAATGCCCGTGCCTTTGCCAAACTTGTAGCCACTGGAACCAAAGGAGCCTTAAATGGGAATATTAACGCGCTCGATTGAACATGCCCCTTGCACGGTAGAGATCAGTCACAAATTCGAAAGCCTGCATGCCCATGTACGCTTTAACAATGGGGCCGTCATCTATCCAGGTGACGAAGTCAAAGTAAACGGCCCCGAAATCATGGCCCCCTTTGGTGAAATCGTGACCGCTGATCGTGATGCAACCATCATACGCGCCAGCGCAGTTGAACGGCTTTGGACCCGGCTGACCGGCGATTTCGAAGTGATGGAGCTGTGCGAATTTTCATTTTCAGAGGAGGTCACGTTATGAACAAGCATTCTGCTGACGCCGCCACCGCCGAAGAGGCTCTAAGCATCCAAGAGAAATTTGACAGCGACACAGCCACCGCTGTTGCAATGCAGGATACATTACTGACCCCGCGGTTTTACACCACGAATTTCGACGAGCTGGACGCAATCAACGTCGAACACATTCGCGATGAATGGGATCCGCTGATTGCCCAGATGCTATCTGACCCGAACAAAGGGCATTTCAAGAAAAATGCCGATTGGGATCAGGTAGACTGGGACGGAATGGACCCCGAGCTGCGCAAGGAATTTATCGATTTCCTAATCAGCTCATGCACCGCCGAATTTTCCGGCTGTGTGTTATACAAAGAAATGAAACGACGTGGGTCAAACCATGAAATAACCCAGCTGTTTCAATTAATGGCCCGCGACGAAGCCCGCCATGCCGGTTTCATCAACGATGCCCTGCGCGAGGCGGGCGTGGCCGTAAACCTAGGGTTTTTGACGCAAAAGAAAAAATACACCTATTTCCGGCCCAAGTTTATTTACTATGCCACATATCTGTCGGAAAAAATTGGCTATGCACGCTACATCACTATTTTCCGGCATTTGGAAAAACATCCAGAACATCGGTTTCACCCGATATTCAAGTGGTTCCAAGAATGGTGCAATGATGAATTTTCGCACGGCGAAGCCTTTGCCCTGCTGATGAAAACGGATCCGAAATTGACCCGCGGCCATAATGTGTGGTGGATCAAATTTTTCCTAACGGCCGTCTATGCCACGATGTATATTCGCGATCATCAGCGTCCGGCATTTCATCAGGCATTGGGTGTCGATACCGATTGGTATGCCCATGAGGTGTTCACAAAAACATCTGAACTCAGCAAACAGATTTTTCCAATTACGCTGGATATTGATAGCCCGACATGGTTGCCAACCCTGAAAAAATTGCAGGCAGCGAATGTTGATTTGGCAAAGGCTGAAAAATCAGGTGCAAAAATTGCTGCGATGTCGGCGCGATTGCGCGCTGCCAAGGCGTTTGTCACATTATTCTTGATCCCAGCCAAACGCCACGATGTCCCATCCGTCACACGGCTAGAGCCCTGTTACTGATGCTAGAAAACTGGGGCATAGCAGCAACGATTGCGACCTTTGGCTGGTGGTTTTTCACCGGTGCCATTTTGGTCATGATCCGTCTGTTTGACCCTGCGCCATTGGCGCGACGGGTTGGCCTGTGTTTGGCCAGCCTGCCTGCCGTATTTGTGGCGGGATTATATTACAATGCGGCCATTGTCGAAAATACGCCGGAACAGGTCTATGTTGCATTTTTCTGTGTCTTGGTGTTCTGGGGCTGGATCGAAATCAGCTTTCTAAGTGGTGTGATCACAGGACCTGTCGGATCCGAATGTCCAACGGGTATTTCAGAATGGGAACGGTTCATCCGCGCATGGGGCACCGTTGCCTATCACGAAATGTTGCTGCTTGCTGCGGGGATTGCGCTGACTTGGGTGACATGGGGCGCGGAAAACCGGTTTGGCCTGTGGATTTACTATATCCTGTATTTCGCACGCATCAGTGCCAAACTGAACCTGTTTTTCGGGGTGCCGCGCATCAACATCGAATTTGTCCCCCAAGCCATGCGCCATTTGACCAGCCATTTTCGGATTTCGTCGATAAACTGGTTTTTCCCTGTCTCGACATCGGGCTTGGCCTTTGCCTTGGCGTGTTGGTTGGAACGTCTTTATGCAGTGGACGCGATTGGCGATCAAATCGGGTTTACGCTGTTGTCAGCTATGACAGCGCTGGCCCTGTTGGAACATTGGGTCATGGTGTTGCCTGTGCCTGACGCAAAACTGTGGCGGTGGATGCTGCCCGCACCGAAACAATCAAAAAACAAATCATTCAAGAGGGAGGATTTCCATGGATTTTGATGTTATATTTCAAAGTCAACTTGACCAATTAAAACAGGATGGGAATTATCGTGTTTTTGCAGAATTAGAGCGTGAGTGCGGGAAATACCCCAAAGCGCAAAGTTACTGCGATGCCTCGCCTGATAATGTCACAGTCTGGTGTTCCAATGACTATCTGGGCATGGGCCAACACCCCACGGTGATCAATGCCATGACCGAAACACTGCAACGCACCGGCTGCGGCGCGGGCGGCACACGCAACATTTCGGGCAATACCCATGAACACCGCCTGCTAGAACGTGAATTGGCCGATTTGCATGGCAAAGAGGCCGCGTTGCTGTTTACCTCGGGCTATGTATCGAATTGGGCGGCCCTTGGCACCTTGGGTGCCAAAATTCCGGGACTGGTGATTTTTTCAGATGCATTGAACCATGCCAGCATGATCGAAGGCATCCGCCATTCCCGCGCCGAGAAAGTCATATGGAACCACAATGATCCCGATGATCTGGATCGCAAATTGTCGCAATATGGACCAGATGTTCCCAAATTGGTGGCCTTTGAATCGGTCTATTCGATGGATGGCGATATGTGCCCCATGGAACGCATATTGGACGTGGCCGAAAAACACGGTGCCATGACCTATCTGGACGAAGTTCATGCCGTTGGCCTTTATGGTCCGCGCGGCGGTGGACTGTCAGAGCAATTAGGATTGGCCCATCGGATCACCTTGATCGAGGGCACCTTGGGCAAAGCATTTGGCGTGATGGGCGGTTATATCACTGGCTCGACGGCCTTGTGTGACTTTATCAGATCGTTTTCCAGCGGCTTTATTTTCACAACCGCGCTGCCACCGGCCGTTGCGGCGGGTGCACGGGCCAGTGTCCGCCACCTGAAAACATCGCAAGCCGAACGTGACCAGCACAAACGCCAAGTTGCGAAATTGCGCCAAGGCTTAGATCGTGCAGGCATTCCCCACCTGATGAATGACAGCCACATCATCCCAGTGATGATCAAAGATCCCGTCAAATGTCGTGAACTGGCCGATATTTTGATGTGTGACTATGGGATTTACGTGCAGCCCATAAACTACCCCACCGTCCCCAAAGGGACCGAACGCTTACGCTTTACCCCGTCGCCGGTGCATACGGATCAAGATATCGAACACCTGATCTTTGCGATGACGGTTTTGTGGAAAAAATGCGCGATTGCGCAGGCAGTGGCCTAGCGATCATTTAGCTGCGACCACCAAAGGCTGCGCGCCATATTAAATCGGGGGCCTCTTCTTGGATCAAGTGGCCCCCGCTTGGTATCTGGGTCAGGCGTGATTGGGGTAATCGATCGGCCCAAGTCTTTGATACCTGCGGTGACACCGTCAGATCGTTTGCAGCCGTGATAAAATGCACGTTTTGCCCCAAATTGGGCAGCTGTGTGATAAAGTCGCCAACAGACCAATCCGCCATCAGCTGTAATGTGCCCTGAATATGATCGCGCGTTTCAAACAACCTATGATAATAATTCAACTGTTGTTGTGGAATAATTGATCCTGTTTGCTGTAATATGCGTTTGATTGCGCTGGGATCACGGCCCAAATGCGCCAATAATCTGCTGACAAACGGGGCCACCAACATAGTGCGTGCCACCATTGGGAACAGAGACGCAAATATGCCTGAAAATTCAGAAAATGCCGCATTCAGCGTGATCGTATTCGCAATCTGCATCCGATGTCCCAAAGTCACCGCAATCACGGCACCTGCCGAATGACCCATAACATAGTCCGGCTGAAAACTTTCCTGCGCAAGCAGTTGTTCAAGCCCATTCGTTATGGCCGAAATCGACGATTGCCCCAATCTGGGTCGGTCTGTATATCCATGACCCGGTAAATCAATCAGCATATAGTCGGCCCAATCTGGCGCATAATCAATCAACGGTTTCCAACTGTGTGTCGCAGCACCTGTGCCGTGGATCATTAACACCTTGGGCCCCTGGCCAAACCGCTGAACATGCCAATTATGATGCCGCGTGCGCACATGTTTGGAATACGCGGCAAAGGGCCAGTTTGTTGGCACAATACGCATGCTAGTCCACCATTGAGCCACGAATAACATTGGAAACCGCGCGCGCATCTGCCAAAGGCAACGGTAAATATTGCGATCCTGATGTTGCCGCCACCTGCTGCAATTTCGCATTTGGGCGACGTCCTACATCAATGAAAATCGATTGTACGCCCAGATGATTGGTGATGCCTGCCAATTGATGAACATCCGTCATTGCGGCATCGCGATTGGCCGATCCATCCAGTGCGATATTTGCCTTGCCATCCGTCAGAAAGGCCAAAGTCGGCGTACGGCCATCACGTTTGGATTTCTGCGCCATGTCCAGGGCGCATTTCATACCCATGGCCAAGGGTGTCCCCCCCCCACCAGCAAAGGCCGCCAGCGTTTTTTTGGCCATCACTAATGATCGCGTTGGCTGTAACAATACCTCGGCTGTTTGCCCGCGAAATCCGACCAGTGCCACATAATCACGTTTGGCATAGGCATCTGCCAACATGATTTCGATGGCACCTTTGGCCTCGGCAAATCGTGCAAGCGCAGCCGACCCCGATGCATCGACACCGAAAATGACAACCCGCTCGGATGGCACCTCGTATTGTTTGACATGAATATCACTTGGATAAATGATGAATTTCGCAGTCGCATCAGGACGCGCAGACCGGCGTATTTTTTGCCATGGGGCCGCTGCACGCAGGGTTGCCAGAACGTCAATGCGCTTGCCGTATCCGGGCTTGCCAACCCTTGAAGGTTTGGGTCGGCCCAGGGTATTCGACCGTTGCCGTTTACCTGCACCTGCATTGGCACGCCCAGATCCGGTGCGGCCCAAACTTTGCTCTAACAGGTTCTTGGGCAAGTTTGCCTGAACCGCGGCGATCATCATGTCCAATAAAGGGGCTAAATCGTCTGATTTAGTATCGTCGCTATCATCATTGGCAGCATCATCTTGTGGCTGTGGCTGTTCAGATGGGGCGGCGTCACTATCCGGCATGGGAATTTCGACCATGCGGGGGGCAATTATTGTCAAAACCGCCGTTTCAATGTCAGTGTCGCATGTAACAGATCGCCCATCCAAAAGGGCAAGTAATTTGGCAAACCGAACAGCAAACTGTGGCAGGCGCAAACTGGTAATTCCACCGCGACTGGCCACAGCAACCAACGCTGTGATTTGGTCGTCTGAAATTTGAACCCTGTGCAGCGGCAGGTCATTTGGCAAATCATGCAAACACAATCCACTGTCTAGGCGAACGTGATCAGTCAGATCAAAATAAAACGCACACCTATCGGCCAAGCTGGCACTCACGGCCTCTTCGTCGATGCCTTCGTCCCAAAGGATTACGGCGGGACAACAGTTCGCATCGATATAGCTGGTCAGGCAATGAACCAATGCTGTGGGCGCACGTTCAGCCATAGGAACGTTCAACCAAGCCGCCCTGCGCAAAATACCCAAGGTTCGCACCAAAACCCCCTGTTGCAGGGTGGCGATTGGATCAATCCCACCGATCAAAGCGGTGCGATCCATGGCCCCATGCACCCGCGCGGCACGATGAAAGTTTTGGGTCAAATATGAACGAATGCGATCCATCATCGGTCCTGCGCGCACACGCACGATGGCGCCGCCAAACTGATCGGGACATCGGATGGCTATTTGTAGCGCTAAGGCAAGGTTATCACATGCCGTTTTATTCATTATTGTAAAACAGCGTCCAATGCGCGTTTGACCCGCGCACTGCTGCCTGCTTCGTCCAATGGGTCGCGCCGCAAACGATGGCTCAGCGCCATTGGCGCGATAGTCTGAATATGTGCCAACGTGACCGCGCGATCCGCGTGATATGCCGCGGACGCACGCCCTGCGCGCAGCAATGCCAATTCACCGCGCAATCCGTCACTGCCAAGATGCATGCAGAGCTTGGCGCAGAACTCTAAAACATCGTCTGAGACCTCGGTGCCAGCAATCCGTTCACGCGCAGAAATGATCGCCCCTTGGATGACTTGTTCTTGGGCGCGCCAAGTTTTGCAAAACGCATCTGGGTCGGTGTCAAACTCATCTCGGCGACGGATCACACTGACACGATCTTGGATCGTATTTGGGGATCCAACGTCGACAGATAACCCGAACCGGTCCAACAGTTGCGGGCGTAATTCGCCTTCTTCTGGATTGCCGGACCCGATCAATACAAACCGCGCAGGGTGTTTGATTGACATGCCTTCGCGTTCGACGACATTTTCGCCAGATTGTGCAACGTCTAGCAACAAATCCACTCTGTGATCTTCTAGAAGGTTGATTTCATCAATATATAAATATCCACGATTGGCCGAGGCCAGCAAACCCGGTTGAAAGGCTTTCACACCATCCATCAAGGCCCGTTCAATATCCAACGCTCCGGTGACGCGATCTTCGGACACACCAAGCGGCAGGTCAACGACCGGCGTCAAAACCTGAGTTATTGTGCCATCCAGCTTTGGCCCCCATTCCGGCACATCATTACCGTGCGCTGAATTGACGGGGCACCCTTGAACCACCGAAATCTTTGGTAACAAAGCGGACAAACCACGCACTGCGGTCGATTTACCGGTTCCACGATCCCCAAACACCAACACCCCGCCAATTTTTGGATCAATCGCCGTCAAAATCATCGCCAACTTCATATCGTCTTGGCCAACGATGGCGGAAAATGGGTAAACTTTATTCATTTCAATTCCTTATCCCAAGGGGTCGCACCCAGACCACGATCCCTGTGATCCAGTGATTGCAAACCTTGCATAGAGCTCTTCGGCGAACATATCTTTCGCGCGGACCTGTGAAATGGCATCGGCATGCGCCCCACATCCGCGCGCAAAGGCAACCATAGGCGCAAGATCTGGCCAGATCGAAAATGTCATTTGCTGCAAAAATGGCTTTTCCCCTAGACCAATTTTGAAAATCATACTCTCATTTTGTCCCACCAAGGCAGATACAAAAGGCTCCATTTTCCAAAACTTGGGAATAGCGCGTGGTTTCAACGTGGCCCGCGTCATCACGGCCACAGGTCCAACAACGGGGGGATGCGAGATTTGAAATGGTTCGCGGCCAGACCACTGTCCCCGCGTGGCAAAGGGCGCCATAAAAACGGTATAATGTTCGCTTGCATGCGACCGATAGCGCCCAAACAGCGATTTAGATAAACCAAGCTCCGCACTTGGGCGATCTGTCCAGACGCATAAAATGGCATAGACACCCCAGTTCGGTTTGGGCGTAAAGCCCTGTCCAGATCCGGACCCAAGCAGTTTCCAAAACGTCAAATTTTCATGCCGCCCCATAAAGAACCGCGCAAAGCCCATCATCGTAAAGGCCCAAACTTTACTAGCAAGGCTATCAAATCTGAAAAAACTGAGTGTGACAGTTTGAATCGGAAAACTCCTTTGGAAGGTGGCTAAGACCAGTGAACCACAAAAAACAAGTGTTGTAAATTATATCTGACAGTCGTAGGCTGTTTATGTCATGAATTTCTTACACACACTCAAAACGCTACCTGTTTCAAATCATCATGCCGCGCGCGCCGTGGTCATTGGTGCAGGACTGGGCGGGCTTTCTGCGGCGATGCGATTGGGGGCTAAAGGGTATCATGTAACGGTCGTCGATAAACTTGACCGCCTAGGAGGTCGTGGATCGTCGATCACGCAATTGGGACACCGGTTTGACCTTGGCCCAACGATCTTAACAGTTCCACAGGTCTTTGAAACATTATGGAACGATTGCGGGCGCGATTTTCATTCAGACGTTGAAACAATCGCATTAGACATATTTTATGAAATCCGTTGGCCCGATGGCACAAGTTTCAAGATATACAAAGACCATGACAAAATGTTGGCCGAGGTGGCGCGGCTGTTTCCCGCAGACCTAGAGGGTTACAAACAATTCCTGCGCGATTCGGAAAAACGATACCACTTTGGATTTGAAGGCTTGGGGCGTCGCCCAATGAATAAGTTAGGCGACCTGATCAGAGAACTGCCAGGCTTTATCAGGTATCGCGCAGATCGATCCGTTTATGCCCATGCCGCTGCCCGTGTGAAAAACCCGAAACTTCGTATGGCGCTGTCGTTTCATCCGCTGTTCATTGGTGGTGATCCTGTCAATGTCACATCTATGTACATTCTGGTCAGTCACCTTGAGAAAGCCTTTGGCGTACATTACGTCATGGGCGGCGTGCAACGGCTGGCCGACGCAATGGGACAGGTCATAAAAGATCATGGCGGCCAAATTGTTTTGGGCCATACCGTTGATAAAATTTTAACCCAAGGTGATCGTGCGACCGGCATCATATTGGACACCGGCCAACAGATTGATGCAGACATTGTTGTATCGAATGCCGATCCTTATTGGACCTATTCGAAACTATTGTCGCATCGGCAAAACAAACGTTGGTCAGATGCCAAGCTAAACAAAACCCGTTGGTCGATGGGATTGTTCGTTTGGTATTTCGGAACCAAGGGCACGCGTGATCTTTGGCCTGATGTTGGCCATCATACGATTTTGAACGGGCCACGTTACCGAGGATTGTTGCGTGATATTTTTCAAAAACAGAAACTGGCCAAGGATATGTCAATCTATCTGCATCGCCCATCTGTGAATGACCCCACCGTGGCCCCCACAGGGGATGATACCTTTTACGCGCTTTCGCCTGTTCCGAATTTGGCAGGGCGCACTCCGGTTGATTGGGCAGAACAAACACAAAGCTATAAACAATCGGTTCTTGATGTTTTGCAAAACGACATTTTGCCGGGCCTGTCACAGCATATTTCAACCGATTATGTCTTGACCCCGAAATGTTTTGAAACCCGATACCTTAGCCCGCATGGGGCCGGATTTTCTCTGGAACCCCGCATTTTTCAATCTGCTTGGTTTCGCCCCCATAACATCAGCGAAGATATTGAAAACCTTTATCTGGTTGGCGCAGGCACCCATCCTGGCGCTGGTATTCCCAGTGTCGTCACATCATCCGAGGTGTTGACGCAACTGGTCCCAGACGCCCACAAACTGACCCGAGCCACCCAATGACATACGAATCCGATTTAGCATACTGCCATGACGCGATAAAACACGGATCGCTGTCGTTTCATGCAGCGTCGAAATTATTGCCCCATGATGTGCGTGATTCATCACTTGCGCTGTATGCATTTTGTCGGGTGGCCGATGACGAAGTGGATTTGAAACAGGACAAAGTCACCGCCGTCCAAACCCTGATTGATCGGGTGGATTGCGTTTATCGCGGACACCCCCGCAATCACCCCA
>CBFHVU010000046.1:0-11859 GCA_965659465.1 uncultured Paracoccaceae bacterium
TGGCGTCAACGCATAGGACGTTGGAAATGGCACATGATCGCCAAGTTAGCGGTATTTTGGTGCAGGTCTTAAATCGTGACGAAGTGGGCTTTGCCTTTCGCGGGCCGGTGGTTTTTGCCGATCCGCAGGGAATGTTGCACCATGAAACGCAAGGGGCGCATGATCTGCGCGATCGGTATTTGCAGCGGTTGGCGGACCGGTACGACCTGCTGGATCAGATGGCCGTTGCAGCCGGATGGCAGGTTGAACGTGTTGTCACGGATCAATCGCTGCTGAGTGCTGTAACACGCTTGCATAGTTTGTTGTCACAAGGGCAGGTTGCATAATGGCACTAGGTCCAATTGTTTTTGTCTACCCGTTTGTGTTGCTGGCCTTAATCGGTTTGCCGGTATTATGGGTAATTTTGCGCGCTTTACCGCCGCGCCCCAAAACCCATGTCTTTGCTGCGGTGCCGCTGTTGTTGGGATTGCACGACCAAGAGGTTGATAAAAATAAAACACCTCTGTGGTTGATCATCTTGCGCAGTTTGATTGTGGTTTTGATTGTTGTTGGACTGGCCCAGCCGCGCTGGGCGCCCGATGGTCCGCAGCGGACCCAGGACCGAATATTGATATTTATTGATGGCGGGTGGGCGCAGGCCAATGCCCCCGCATTGATTCAACAACAAATGGCCCAATTGATTGCATCCCCTACGTTTGCCGACAAACGCATCGCGATTTTGAATGCGGCTGAGCCTGCGCCTGTTCTATGGCAACCCGCACTACAAGCGGCGCAAAATTTGCGTGATTGGCAGGTAGTCGCATGGGATCCTGATTGGCAAGGCAGTTTGGACATCCTGCGCGACACGCAAGGCAGCTTTGACGTGTTCTGGGCGTCGGATGGTTTGGATTATGACGGTGCGCGTGCCGATCTGATCCAAGTGTTTCAGTCCCGTGGTAATTTACAGATATATCAACGGGATCAAAGTTTTCCCATGATCTTGGGCCTAGATCAATCCGACACGGTTTTGACCGTCATGGTCGCAGCACAAGGTGCAGACCTGTCGTCATTGGAATTGCGTGTCGAGGGTGTGGATCCCAGCGGTCAGCCGATTACAATAGCAACACGCCCGATTTCCCCTGCCGGACGCGTTTCCCTAGACATACCGCGTGAATTGCAGGCACGGATCACTCGGTTTAGGATTGACCAACATCCCTATGTCGGTGCGCAATACATCATCGCAGATCAGTTGCGCCGCCCCCAAGTGGGTATCGTTATCGATGCGGCGCAAAACGAACAATTAGATGTTCTGGATCCGCTAAACTATGTCGAGCAAGCGATTGCACCATATGGCGATATTGTACGTGGATCTGTCGATCAGTTGATGCTGGTTCAACCGGATGTCATGATCGCCGCAGATATTGCGCGTTTGCCGCAAACCGATGCCATTCAAGAATGGGTCACACAAGGGGGGCATTTGTTACGCTTTGCTGTGCCGGCTATGGCGAATGTGGCGTCACAGTTTGCCGATGATCCATTGTTGCCCGTGCAAATGCGTCAAGGGGGCCGTAATTTGGGCGGCACGATGAGCTGGCAGACGCCAAAAACACTGGCGGATTTTGAACCACTATCACCATTCTATCAGCTAGATATACCATCTGATGTGACCATTCGCGCCCAGGTTTTGGCCGAACCATCGCCGGACTTAGCGGACAAGGTTTTGGCACGATTACAAGATGGCACGCCTTTGGTCACTCAGGCACAGCGCGGATCAGGTCGGATCAGCCTGTTTCACGTTACAGCCACGCCGCAGTGGTCAAATTTGCCCCTGTCCGGATTATTTGTCGAAATGCTGCAACGCCTTGTACGGCCCACCATGACCGGCGCCGCGATGGCGCAAAACCCAGACACGAAATGGACTGTTTTGCAGGCACTTGACGCCCGCGGTCTATTGCAAGATCCGGATTATAAAGCAGTTTTAACCCAAGAAACGCTGGCCCAGTCTGGGATCACCAAAGATGCGCCGCTGGGGATATATCAGTCGCAAAATTCGGTGATGACGCGAAATTTGGCCGATGTGTATCCGGCCCTTGAACCGGTTGTGTGGCCATCAAACCTGAATGTGATCACCGATGCCCAACCACAGAATTCGGTGGAATGGATGCCATTGTTGTTGATTGGGGCCTTGGTTTTATTGTGTGCCGATGTACTGGCCAGTTTGATTGTATCGGGTCGGCGTGTGTTTGCAACGATTGCGGTCATGGTTGTCGCGCTGGGGATCACGTCTGATCAGGTGCGTGCCGATACGCAGCGTGCGCCCGATGAAATTGCGTTGGCGCATATCAAAACGGGTGACGCGCGGGTCGACGCGCTGGCCCATGCCGCGATGGTGGGGTTAAGTGATACGCTGTTTTTTCGAACATCCGTAGAACCCGCAGCCCCGGTTAGTTTGGATATTGAACGTGATACATTGGCATTTTACCCGCTAATCTATTGGCCGATAATCGACACGCAACCCAGCCTATCTGCGCGTGCCGTGTCATCGCTGAATGCGTTTTTGCGCTCGGGCGGGGTGATTTTATTTGATACTATGGATGCTGAATTACGCCGTGGAAATTCAGCGCAAAACCCCAAATTAATGCGTTTGCTGCAGGATTTGGATATTCCGCCGTTGGAACCTGTCGCCGCGGATCATGTTTTGACCCGCGCATTTTATTTGTTACAGGATTTCCCCGGGCGCTATCGGTTAGGGCAATTATGGGCCGAGGCACCGACAGATACGCAGACAGTTGATGGTTTGCCATTTCGCCCGCTAAATGATGGTGTCAGCCCTGTTTTTATTGGATCAAATGACTGGGCCGCGGCTTGGGCGATGGACAGTCGGGGCGAACCGTTGGTGCCGGTGGGGCGGGGCCGCGCGGGCGAGCGTCAGCGCGAAATTGCACTGCGGTTTGGTGTGAATTTGGTCATGCATGTTTTGACTGGGAATTATAAGTCCGATCAGGTGCATGTGCCTGCATTGTTGGATCGCTTGGTGCAATGACGATGTTTGATGTGATATTTGCCCCATTGGTTCCTTTGGGTATATTAATTGGTCTGGCGGTTGTCGCCGCTGTGGCGACGGCATTGGCGTGGTGGCGGGGGCTATCAGGTTGGTGGCTGCGCGGTGTGGCCTATGCAGTGGTCATTTCGATCCTGGGGAACCCTATGATCCGCGATGTAAGCTCTGCGGATTTAGAGGATATCGCCGTCGTCATCGTTGACAGAACGTCCTCAAACAGGTTGGGTAATCGACCTGAACAGGTCCAACAGACATTGGATGACTTGCTGGCCCGTTTGGGAACACGTCAAGGCATGCGTGTGCGACAGATTATGCTGGACGATGCCCCCGACAACACCGGAACGCGCATCACCCAAGCGTTGAACAAGGTGCGCGCTGAAATTCCGCCGCGACAATTATCATCAATCTTTGTGATCTCTGACGGGCAAATTCATGATACCGATACCTTGGACCTAGAGGTTCCTGTGCATCATATCATGACCGGCGATCCAGCGGATTTTGATCGCCAAATCTTGATCAAACAGGCGCCCGTTTATGCCATTTTGGGCGAAAAAATGGAAATCACGCTGCAGGTCCAAGACGCAGGTGCGTTGCCCAGTGTACAACCCACCGTCATGGTGACGGCCCGTGTTGGGGCGTCTGACCCTGTGGAATTTAATGTCCCCCTTGGTCAGGACGTGACAGTGCAACTGGAACCACCCCATGCGGGTCGGACTGTGTTTGAACTGACCGTTCCAACGCTGGCGGGTGAAATTACTGACCAAAACAATCGCGCGATTGCACAGGTCAATGTCATTCGCGACCGCCTGCGCGTATTGTTGGTATCAGGCATGCCCCATCCTGGTGCGCGGGTGTGGCGGAATTTGTTGAAATCAGACAGTTCGGTTGATTTGGTCCATTTCACCATTTTACGCCCTCCCGGAAAACAAGATGATGTGCCCGTGTCCGAATTATCATTGATTGCCTTTCCGACGCGGGAATTGTTTTTGGAAAAAATTGATGATTTCGATTTGATCATCTTTGATCGTTACAAACGACGGGGTATTTTGCCCTCGGCCTATTTGCAAAATATTGTGGATTACGTCCGTAATGGCGGGGCGGTTTTGGTCTCGGCCGGCCCTGATTTTGCCTCGGCCAATTCAATTTCACGATCGCCTTTGGGCGATATTTTACCGGTCGTGTCAAATTCGCGGATTATCACCGATCCCTATGTGCCACAGGTGTCCGAGTTCGGCGCACGCCATCCCGTTACCCAAGATTTGCCCAATAATCCCGACTGGGGCCGTTGGTTTCGGCAGGTTGATTTGAATGTGACCCGTGGGCAAACTGTGATGACGGGGGCACAGGATAAACCCTTGCTGGTGTTGGACCGTGTGGATCAAGGGCGTGTTGCCTTGATCGCATCGGATCAGGTGTGGCTGTGGTATCGCCAGTTTGAACAGGGCGGGCCGCAGCAGGAATTATTGCGCCGGGTCGCGCACTGGCTGATGCAGGAACCCGATCTTGAGGAAGAGGCCCTGAGTGCTGTCCAGCAAGGGTCCGACATTGTCATAACGCGGCGCACGCTGGCTGATCAGGCACCGCCGTTGACCTTGACCGCTCCATCGGGAGGCACAACAGAAATCGAGGCGCGTCAAATCCGTCCGGGTGTGTTTCAGGCGCAGATCAAAGCGCCGGAAAACGGGATTTATGATTTGCGTGATGATACCCAAGCGATTGTTTTTGCCAAAGGCGCAGTATCGCCCATCGAATTTCAAACGCCGCTGGCAACCAATGCGCGGATTGCGGCTCTAACGGGGCAATCTGGCGGTGGTGTGATCTGGGCGCAAACGGGGGTTCCTGTGTTGCGTGACATTGATCCAAATCGACCCGCATCAGGAAACGGATGGATGGGTGTGGTTCGCAATCAATCCAAATCGGTGCTGGACGTCAGCACGAAACCGTTTGCGCCTGTTTGGTTGATGCTTCTGTGCGCCATTGGGGCAGATGTCGCCGCGTGGCTGCGAGAAGGACGTAATGCATAATTCGTATGCCTACTGCGGTTGGTTCAGCAGCACTGTGCGCGAGGCTGATAAAAATTCGCGCCGCCAAAGCACCGCGACCGTGATTACGGTGCCCAACATTAACGCCCAGTCGCCTGCCAGCCATGACAATGCGCAGATGGCGAAATATACAGACCGCAGTCCACGGTTATAACTGCGCGCGGCCGTGATGTTGATTTCGCCGGCCTGATAGGCACGATGATCGGCTAGGGGATTTTGCTGGTCATTGGGTACCGCGGCAATGATAATGGCGCAATATCCGAATAATCGATGCGACCACACAAATTTCAAAAATGCGTTTGTCACGAAAAACAGCACCACGAACAGTTTAATTTCCCAAACCAAATGCGGATCTTTGGCCAGTGTTAATTCATTGGCAATACCGGCAAAGCGATCTGCATTTCCTAGCATGGCGACCAAACCACCAATCGAAATCATCGTGGCCGATGCGAAAAAGGATGTGCCTTGGCGTAGACCATTCATGATCTGACTGTCAAAAATGCGGTTATCCCGTTCGGCCATGAACACCATCCAGTCGCGGCGATATTTCACCATGATTTGTGTGGTCGATGGGCGATGTTTGGGCGCGTTTTCAATGATATATCCCATGAAAAACCACGCCAGCATCAAACAGCCCAGCGCGATGAAATCATAAGTGGAAAATAATGAAAGTCTGTCGATCCAAGTCATAAGACAGATGTAGACCCGAATGAAAGGCTTGCCAATTCCCTAAATTGGTTATATTTATTTACCAATAAAGAGGTGTGCCATGGAAATGCCAGTCCCAAGCCAGCATCGTCTGGATCGTAAATCAGAACTTGTCCTGCGGTTGCGTGCGGCTTTGCCAGCTGATTGTGTCATTGATGATCCTATGGAAACGCGGGCCTACGAATGCGATGCCCTGTCGGCCTATCGCTGTCCACCCATGGCGGTTGTGTTGCCCTATACGACCGAACAGGTGGCGCAAACCCTGAAAATTTGTCACGACCTGAATATCCCCGTGGTCCCGCGTGGGTCGGGCACATCATTGGCAGGGGGGGCTATGCCCACCTCCGACAGCATTATTTTGGGCGTGTCGCGGATGAATGACGTTTTGGACACCGACTATGAAAACCGCGTGATCCGCGTCCAAACGGGCCGCACCAACCTAAGCGTGACCGGCGCGGTCGAAGTGGACGGGTTTTTCTATGCCCCCGATCCATCCAGTCAGTTGGCCTGTGCCATTGGGGGCAATATCGCCATGAATTCCGGCGGGGCGCATTGTCTGAAATATGGCGTGACATCGAACAACCTGATGGGGGTGCGCATTGTTACGATGCAGGGCGAAATTCTGGACATCGGTGGTGCGCATCTGGATGCCCCCGATCTGGACCTGCTGGGTGTGATCTGCGGATCTGAGGGGCAGTTGGGCATCGTGACCGAGGCCACATTGCGCATCATCCACAAACCCGAGGGGGCGCTGCCCGTTCTGCTGGGCTTTGACAGTAACGAGGTGGCGGGTGAATGCGTGTCCGACATTATCCGTGCAGGCGTTTTGCCCGTGGCTATCGAATTCATGGATCGCCCCTGTATCCGCGCGACCGAAGATTTCGCCAAGGCAGGCTATCCCGATTGCGAGGCATTGCTGATCGTCGAAGTCGAAGGCAGCCAAATCGAAATCGAGGAGCAGTTGGAAAAAATATTGGCGATTGCAGCAACCCATAATCCCGTCGAAATGCGCCGCGCCAATGACCTGCAAGAGGCGGCGCGTATTTGGCTGGGCCGCAAATCTGCCTTTGGCGCGATGGGGCAGATCAATGATTACATGTGTTTGGATGGCACAATCCCCGTGTCGAAATTGCCCTATGTGCTAAAGCGCATAGGCGAGATGAGCCGCGAATTCGGTCTGGGTGTCGGAAACGTGTTCCATGCCGGTGACGGAAACATGCATCCGCTGATTTTGTATAATGCAAATGAACCCGGTGAATTGGAAAAATGCGAAGCCTTTGGCGCAGAAATCCTAAAACTCTGCGTCGAAGTGGGCGGCTGTTTGACCGGTGAACATGGGGTCGGTATCGAAAAACGCGATTTGATGGATCATCAATTCACGCGCGATGATCTTAATGCGCAGATGAACATCAAGGATGTGTTTGATCCCGCATGGTTGTTAAATCCGGCCAAGGTCTTTCCACTGGCTGCGTCTGCATCGCGGCGCGATGGGGGGATGTGATATGATTTATTTCCCAACGTCGGAACAGGATGTGGCGCAGGTTCTTGGCGCAGCCAAGGGTAGTGTGACGATCCAAGGGGGCGGCAGCCGGACCCTCCACCAACCCGCAGGTGACATATTGTCGATGGAAAAACTGACGGGCATTGTTGATTACGAACCGGGTGCCCTGACCATGGTGGCGCGCGCGGGCACGCCCTTGACCGATATTGAACAAACATTGGCGCAAGAAAACCAGCGGTTGGCGTTTGAACCTGTGGTGATGAATGACGTTCTGGGCAAAACAGGTGCCAGCACGATTGGCGGCGTTTTTGCATCCAACGCCAGTGGATCGCGCCGCATTCAGGCAGGTGCTGCGCGTGATTTTTTGTTAGGGGTGCGGTGCGTTGATGGGGCAGGGACCATCATCAAAAACGGCGGTCGCGTTATGAAAAACGTGACTGGCTATGATTTGGTGAAACTGCTGGCCGGCAGTTGGGGCCAATTGGCCGCCCTGACCGAGGTATCGTTCAAGGTGCTGCCCATTTCCGAAACCGAGGCAACATTATCCGTTGCAGTCGCCAATCCTGTCGCGGCTGTGGCGGTGATGACGCGTGCGATGTCTACGCCCTATGATGTGACGGGCGTGTCCTATGATCCGGCGCAGGGGGTGGCCTTGGTCCGGATTGAAGGGTTTGAAAAATCTGTTTCCTATCGCTCGGCCGAGTTGCGCCAAGTTCTGGCAACGTTTGGTAATGTGAATATTTTATCGGATATTGCGTCGCGTGATATGTGGCAGGTCTTGCGCCGATTGGGTGCATTGGTTGGGCAATCTGGTGCGCTGTGGCGCGTGTCGGTGAAACCCACAGACGGTCCCGCAGTGGTCACAGCGTTACATGGGGCCCCCTATGTCATGGATTGGTCGGGTGGATTGATCTGGGCAGTCTTACCCAATGATTGCGATCTACGCGCGTCTCTGAGGCAGATTGTGGGCCATGCAACCTGTTTTGGTCAGGGACATAGCCTGTTGCACCCACAGTCAGCGGGTGTGGCGACAATCATGCAGGGCATTCGCGAAAAATTCGATCCCCATCATTTGTTCCCATCGCATAGCAAGGCGGCGTGATATGCAAACCTTTTTCAAGCCCGAACAACTCACCGATCCGGATTTTGAACGGTCCAACGAAATCCTGCGGGCCTGCGTGCATTGTGGGTTTTGTACGGCGACCTGTCCCACCTATCAGGTGTTGGGCGACGAATTGGACAGCCCGCGGGGTCGTATTTATTTGATCAAAGATATGCTGGAAAATAACCGTATCCCTGATGAACGCACGGTTAAACATATTGACAGGTGTTTGTCATGTTTGGCCTGTATGTCCACATGTCCATCAGGGGTGCATTATATGCATCTAATTGATCATGCGCGGGCCTATATCGATGAACACTATGATCGGCCATGGTCCGATCGGGCTCTGCGTTGGGTTTTGGCGCGGATTATTCCCTATCCCTATCGGTTCCGACTGGCGTTATTGGGGGCCAAACTGGCGCGCCCCTTTGCGCGGTTTGTGCCGGATGCGCGGTTGCGGGCCATGATTGCAATGGCCCCCAAACGCATCCCCCCAGTCAGCCGAAATGACGATCCGCAAACATTCCAGGCCAAAGGTGCAAAACGCAAACGCGTGGCCTTGATGACGGGATGTGCGCAGCGGGCGTTAAACACGGATATCAACGATGCAACATTGCGCCTGTTGCAGCGGCTGGGTTGTGAAATAGTGATCCCGCAGGGGCAGGGGTGCTGCGGGGCGCTGACCCATCATATGGGCAAGACCGATCAATCCCATGCCTCGGCCGCGGCCAATATCCGCGCATGGATGGCTGAGGTGCATGGCCAAGGGCTGGATGCCATTGTGATCAATACCAGCGGGTGTGGCACAACAGTCAAGGATTACGGTCACATGTTCCGCTGTACCGCGCTGGCGCAGGATGCCCAAACCATTTCGGCCCTTGCCAAAGATGTATCCGAAGTCTTGGTTGATCTGGATTTCCCCGAATGTGACACCCAAGGGTTAACCGTGGCCTATCATGCCGCCTGTTCCCTGCAACATGGCCAACAGATCAAAGATCACCCAAAAACATTGCTGCGTCGTGCTGGGTTTAATGTGGCCGAACCGCGCGATCCGCATCTATGCTGTGGGTCTGCTGGCACCTATAACCTATTGCAGCCTGAAATTTCAGCGCAATTAAAAACGCGCAAGGTTCAGTCATTGCAGGCCATTCAGCCTGACGTTATTGCAGCCGGCAACATTGGCTGCATGATGCAAATTGGGTCGGGAACCCAAATCCCGATCGCACATACGGTCGAATTGTTGGATTGGGCCACAGGGGGGCCGAAACCCGCCAGCCTGTCGTCAGACTATGGTGCGCCCAAGGATGCCGTGCCAATTTTACGTTGACGGACGCCCTTTGAAAGTGTGACAGTGTTGTATGGTGACCTGTTACAAGGTGGAGGGGTGTTGGTGTTACGCGTTATTTCAGTAATAATTGCAGTGATTTTTGGGGGCTCGGCTGGGGCTCAATCGTCAAATTTACGCAGTCTAGAAACATTGGAAATCGGACGAGAGTGGGCCGCAGTGGGTCGGCTGATCCTGGATCACGGGGTTGGGTTTTGCACAGCAACTTTAATATCCAACGATCTTATTCTAACGGCGGCGCATTGCTTGTATGATCCTGACACGGGACGCAAATACGAACTGGTAGGGTTTGAATTTCAGGCTGGATGGCGAAACGGTCGCGCCGAATCGTATCGCGGCATTCGTGCTGCGGCGGCACATCCACAATATTTGTTGACGAAAAAATCCGATGTGAACCGGCTAAAATACGATGTGGCATTGTTGCGTCTGGATACGCCAATTCGAAAATCAAATATTCCGCCCGTTGCTATGACTGAATTACCAAAGGCCGGCGAATTGGTCGGGGTGGTGTCATATGCGCGCGGGCGCGTGAATGCCCCCAGTATCCAAGATACTTGTGTTGTACGAAACGAATATTCTGGCGTTTTGGTCATGACCTGTTTAGTTGATTATGGCGCTTCTGGATCGCCTGTTTTGGTGAGTTCAAATGGGCAGCCCCAGATCACGGGGGTTGTGTCGGCGATGGCGGAAATGAATGGCAGGTTGGTGTCACTAGGTACGACCTTGCGCTCGACTGTTCCGGATATATTGCCGTTGATGGCCCCAAAGACTGAGTTTTCCTCGGTCAATCAACGGCGCGACACTGGTGCAAAATTCGGCAGCGTGGCGAAACGTAAGGCTGCGCCTCTTGAAACGGAATGACCTGATCCCTAGCTAACAGGTATGGGTGCCGCCGGGCGGGCCCATGGTATTGAAATCGCTTGCGCCAAGATGGGCAGGCCCCTGTTATCGCTTTGAAAGGATGACGACATGAGACATTTTGATTTTACACCCCTTTACCGCGCCTCTGTTGGTTTTGATCAGATTGCGGATATGATGGATCGCGTTTTGTCGAACGATCCAGCAACCCAAAATTCCTATCCCCCCTATAACATCGAAAAAACGGCGGATGACGCCTATCGTATTTCGGTCGCTGTTGCGGGGTTTGCTGATCAGGATTTAACGGTTGAGGTCCGCGAAAACGCATTGATCGTCGCGGGTCAAAAACCCAAAGAGGATCAGGAAAAATCCTATCTGCATCGTGGCATCGCGACCCGTGCCTTTGAACGGAAATTCCAATTGGCAGATCACGTGCGTGTCACAGGCGCCAGCCATATCGACGGCATGTTGCACATCGATCTGGTGCGCGAATTGCCAGAATCGGTCAAGCCACGTCGCATTGATATTGCCACGCCAAACACACGCGCGCTGGCTGTCCATACAGTAAACTAATCGACGCAGAGGTGGTCAGCGTTTGTTGACCACCACGCCCACCATCGGGCCAAAGGATCGTCCCAAATCATGTCGGAACGGGTCTGACGAATACAGGCGCGATATGTTCCCGTCAAAATACAACGCCCAATCTGTCCCCAGATGATCGCGGAACAAACTGGCAAAATCATAGAAATTGACGGGTTCGTTTGAAATAACGAAATAGGCCCGATCGCCCGACACCCCGACCCCGTTGCGGAGATACCGCGATGTGCTGTCGGGAATGAAACGGGGATGTAATTTACCATCAATGACCAGCATTGGGCCGGACTGCGTTGCATATTCACAGTCCAATGACACCGATTGAAACCGTAGCGTTTCTATGATTATCCATGCCTCTGGTGCGATGCAAAATACACCATTCGGCAACATCCCGAAATTACCTGGGCCTGCGGATGTAATGACGGATTGATGGATGACACCATTTTCTGTGTAATGCCCCACAGGTGATAAATCGGGGTGGTACATGCCCGCATTCATCCCAAACGCAAGTGTTTGCCCCCGATCATCCAAATCAGACAGCAGGTCGAAAAACTGGCCATAGGGTTGGCCCTGATCATCCAGATAAAACAGACGCAGATCATCGCGCCCGCGCTGTGCCTGACATACGCTGTAGGACGTTTCTTGAAACGTCACTTCGCGGCACTCTGC
>CBFHVU010000046.1:11872-15227 GCA_965659465.1 uncultured Paracoccaceae bacterium
ATTGCCCACAGGCGGGTCATTATTCCGTGTCTA
The DNA here is from genome assembly GCA_965659465.1 of uncultured Paracoccaceae bacterium. Lineage (GTDB taxonomy): Bacteria > Pseudomonadota > Alphaproteobacteria > Rhodobacterales > Rhodobacteraceae > CAJXSD01. The sequence continues at coordinate 11,906 of CBFHVU010000046.1, forward strand.
GGTCGCGTTGCACGGTATCTTGGGCAAACAGGCGGCGCGTTTCATCCATGCGGTCGAATGTTTCATCCAGCCGAAATCGCAGATCTGGCGTAAATTTCAGCGCAAGCGTTTTGCCGATTTGATGGCGCAGCTCGGCTTTGTTGCGGGCCAGCAATGTGGTGACATCCTCGCTGCCCTTACCGCCCAAGGGGCAGACATAGGCCGTCGCGATTTTTAGGTCGGGCGATACCGTGACTTCGCCCACGGTGATCGACATCCGTGCCAAGTCAGGATCATGGATATCACCGCGTGTCAAAATATCAGACAAAGACCGGCGGACCAGTTCGCCGACCCTAAGTTGTCGCTGAGAGGGCCCAGGCCCGTCATGAAATTTGTTTTTTGCCATAAGTTCTCTCTACGCTGTTCTTTGGCCTTTGCCAAGATGCCCCATTTTGGTTAAGAACAGAACCAACAAGAAATAGGAGTAAGACAATGGCACATTCCCCTAAACTGGCGATTTTGGGTGCCTCGGGCCGAATGGGGCAGATGTTGATCCAAACGATACACAGCGGCGACGCGGCAACGCTGGTTGCGGTGGCGGATCGTGTGGGATCAGATTGGGTGGGGCGCGATCTGGGGGCCTGTCTGGGCGCAGCTGATATGGGGTTGGTGGTATCAGATGACGCCAAGGCAACGATCGCCGCGGCGGATGCGGTGATTGATTTTACCTCACCTGCGGCCACGGTTGTGCACGCGGGCTTGGCCGCGCAATCGGGAACAGCGCATATCATTGGCACAACGGGTATGACCGACGCGGAATTGGCCGCGATTGCTGGGTCGGCCCAGCAAACAGCGATTGTGCGCGCGGGCAATATGTCCTTGGGTGTGAATTTGTTGACACAGCTGACACGCAAGGTGGCTGCCGCCCTAGACGAAGATTTCGACATCGAGGTGATCGAATATCACCACAATCAGAAAGTGGACGCGCCCTCGGGCACGGCATTGATGTTTGCCGATGCTGCCGCCCAAGGGCGTGGCGTATCCCTGGCAGATGTGAGCGACAGTGGTCGTGATGGGATAACAGGGGCGCGCAAGCGCGGCGATATTGGTTTGGTGGCTGTGCGCGGTGGCGATATTGTGGGCGAACATGATGTGATGTTTGCCGCTGCCGGCGAGCGCGTGATTTTGCGGCATGTCGCCACCGATCGTGGCATTTTTGCGCGTGGCGCGGTCAAGGCTGCGTTATGGGCCATTGGCAAACCTGCCGGCGAATATTCCATGCTGGATGTCTTGGGGCTGTAGCGACTGACCAAAACTGATCCATGTTGTGATCCTATGCGTAACAAGAGCATAGGGAAAACAAGGTGTTCAAAATGGGCAGAATTTCTGGGATCATTTTGTGTATGTGCATGGCAGGATCTGTTAGTGCTGAAACACAGCGCATTACAGACAAAAATACATTTTTGACTATTGTTGGTAACAAAACACTGGCGCGGCCATTCGTGTCCTTGCAAGTGTTACCAGATGGTAAAATCAATGGCAAAGGTGCTGGGCGCACGGTCACGGGGGAATGGTCATGGGATGACGGATATTTCTGTCGCACGATGTTTTGGGGATCGCGGGAATTATCCTATAACTGTCAGGCCGTTGACAAGGTGGGTGAAAAACTGCGTTTTACCGCGGATAAAGGCGCGGGGATGACTGCCGATTTTTCACTGCGCTAATCTGATTTTTTGAACGGGGCCATACCTTGGCGCGCCAATTCGTCGGCCTGTTCATTTTCGGGGTGGCCCGCGTGTCCCTTGACCCATTGCCATGTCACCGTGTGGCGTTCTTGGGCCGAATCCAGACGTTGCCACAGTTCAATATTTTTCACAGGCTTTTTGTTGGATGTTTTCCACCCATTGCGTTTCCACCCGTAAATCCAGCCTGTGACCCCGTTTTTGACATAGGCGCTGTCGGTCACGATGGTGATTGTGCTCGGCCGTTCTAGGGTTTCTAGGGCTGTAATGGCGGCCAGCAATTCCATGCGGTTGTTCGTGGTGTCCGCTTCGCCGCCACATAATTTGCGTTCTTTGATGACTTGGTCGGCTTGCTTGGCTTGTAACAACACGCCCCAACCCCCTGGACCGGGGTTTCCTGAACAGGCCCCATCTGTATATGCGAATAGTTCGGGCATTTTACAAAACCACAGGGATCAGGCAGGCCACCACGCCGCTGGTCAGCATGATCCGCAGTTTCATCCACCACCGTGGTGTCAGACCCGCCCTGAAAAAATAAAAATCCAAGATTAACAATCCCAAAAATCCGGTGATCAGATTTAACCCTGTACTGACCGGACCGCCGCCTGTCATAAAAAACGCCCACAGCGCGGGGATCACAGACAGGGCATAGCCCGCCGCGGCCGCCGCCCCGGTTGTTTTGGTGGCAAAGCCCCACAAGACGCCGGACATGAACGACAAAATCACCGTACCGTAAAATAATTGCACATAAGGCCCGACAAAGCGTGGCCCAAGCAGGGACGCGGTAAAATCGGCCATGCCATCATGATACAGCGTCACTACGCCCCAGACAAAGGGGATTAACCCCGCAAAGCCCAAGATTAATGCGGATCGTGGTATGGATGTCATGATACCTCTCGCAAGACGCGTGGCACTTTGAAGTTCACATTTTCTTGGGCGGTTTCGATTTGTTGCACGGTCACGTCATATTTATCGCGAAAGGCGTCGATGACTTCGTTTACCAAAACTTCGGGCGCGGATGCGCCGGCGGTTATGCCAATGGAACGAATGCCATCCAGCGCACGCCAATCCAATTCGTCAGCGCGCTGAACCAACTGCGAATATTGGCATCCGGCTTTGGCTGCAACCTCGACCAGTCGTTTGGAATTGGACGAATTGGGCGCACCCACGACCAACAGGGCATCGACCTTGGGCGCCACCTCTTTTACCGCCAATTGCCGGTTGGTGGTGGCGTAACAGATGTCCTCTTTGTGGGGGCCGACAATGGCAGGAAACCGCTGTTGCAATGCGGCGACCGTTTCGGCGGTGTCATCGATGGAAAGGGTTGTTTGTGTGACAAAGGCCAGTTTTGCAGGATCGCGGACATCAATGCGGGCCACATCTGCGGCATCCTCGACCAAGATCACCTCGCCTTGGGGCAGCTGGCCCATTGTGCCGATGGTTTCAGGATGGCCCTTGTGTCCGATCATAATGATTTGCAGCCCGTTTTCGTGGTGGCGTTCGGCCTCGATGTGCACTTTGCTGACCAAGGGGCAGGTAGCATCGACGTAAACCATATTCTTGGCTTGTGCCTCGGCTGGTACGGATTTGGGCACGCCGTG
>CBFHVU010000047.1:0-15205 GCA_965659465.1 uncultured Paracoccaceae bacterium
CATTCTGGCTTAGACGCTCTGCACGACGATGAAGGCGCAAGATGTCAAAAAACCATGAGAAAACCAGATAATCCAAACCCGCCGTCAAGAAACACAATCTGGACAACCACAGAATATAGCGGGGTAACCACAAATAAGGTCGCGCACAATACTGCCTTACATAGACAAGACGCGTGTTGCAAAAAATACGGACAACATACCAGACGAATACCGTGATCAATCGAGTGGTTGTTCGATCATCATTACCAACACCGATATCAAATTGGCCCAGTTGTCTGTCGAACCTTAAGTTCAAATGGAAGTAGGGTGGTCGCGGTTGGGGCCTCGGGATTTCTGAGCCGACCGATTAAAACCTGTGCCAGTTTAACACCGAATTTATAGGGCTCAATCGCTATGGTTGTAAGCGGTGGAGTTGCTGTCGAGGCGTCTTGGATGTTGTCAAAGCCTATGACAGACACGCTTTGACCGGGTTCTTCGCCAAGTCGTCGTAGTGCATGACACGCACCCAGTGCGACAACATCGCCATTACAAATTATCGCGGTCACCTCGGGGTGCTGTTCCCTCAGCTTTAGCATCGCATTTAGGCCAGAAACTTTGTCATCTTTTGCATCCCAAATAAGCGAATATTCAAGCTGGTTTGCATGTAGGGCTCTTTTATATCCCTCAATGCGACGAATGCGTGTTTCGCTTGAACCAACCCCGCCGAAATATGCGATGTTTCTATGTCCAAGTTTGATTAAGTATTCGGTCGCAGCCGATGTAGCTGCCTCGTTTTGTATGCCAACGTGATCAAATATTCCTTCGTATGCGCCGCGAATAAATGTGACAACTGGTAGGTTGTGTGTTTTTAGCAAATCCAGCGTTTCATCAGGCGTATTGGCCGCCGGTACCCACAACAACGCACCTCGCGAACTTCGAATGAATGCCTCAATATTGCGCTGTTGACGATCAACGTTATCCTGAGAGTCGAGTACTGAAACAAGATAGCCCTCTTTTTCCAGTGTATCACTGACACCTGAAATCAATTCGGCATTAAACGGGTTAGCAATATAGTGAATGATCATACCGATTTCAGAGCTTTGACCAGAGCGCATCGACGCAGCCCGCCCGTCCGTCACATAATGCAGGGCCTTAGCGGCATCCAAGACCTTCTTTTGTGTTTTGGCCGAAATTCGGCCCGTTCCCCGTAAAACTTGGCTGACAGTCGGGACTGAAACTCCGGCTTTCTGAGCGACGGTTTGTAGGGTTGGTTTTTTGGACATGATCAATATTTGGTATAACGTTTTTTCTTATTTATCACACATGATCATTAAAATAAACCAATAAAAATATCGGTTTAAGAATTACTTTAAATTATTACTAAAAAAATTCTTTACAAAAGATATAACGTTATATCATAGTCTGACCTATAGCGGCACTAGAATACGAGTCGCTCGTACGTTCTTGCTTTGGATCAAGAGTGCCGATCTAATTTAATGGGAGGAAACCAATGAAATTCAGAAAATTAACGGGCGCTGTGTCTGCGATAGCTTTGATGCTAGGCGCGACAGCTGCAACTGCAGAGGTGTTGTTTTGGTCAACACAGGCAAAGCCAGTGGAAGAAGCCCAAGCCATGCGTGAGCAGGTTCTATCGGGTGCGGGTGATGTCGATTACCAACCCAATGATGGTGGCCCGTGGCTGACGCGTTTGAATGCCGAACTGCAAGCGGGTTCAGGTTCAATCGGCGTTTTGGGCGCGTTGCACGGTGATTTCTCTGCGATGGATCCTGCAGATCTGGTTGATCTTGATGGATTGGGAATGTCGGCGTCTGATACGTTCAACAATCTGGCCAAGCTTGGCACAGGCAACATGCAGTACATCCCTTGGATGCAGGCCAGCTATATCATGGCTGCCAGCAAAGAAGCATTGCCGTATCTGCCCGAAGGTGCAGACATTGACGCGCTGACATATGATCAACTGATCGAATGGGCAGGAAATATCAAAGCGGCAACAGGTGAGGCGAAATTTGGCTTTCCTGCGGGTCCAAAGGGTCTAAAGCATCGGTTCTTCCAAGGCTATTTGTACCCATCCTACACCGACGGCGTTGTACGCACATTTGCGTCTGACTCGGCTGTGACAGCATGGGAAAAAATGCGCGAACTCTGGGCGGTGACAAACCCTGCATCCACAAACTTTTCTTTCTTGCAAGAACAGTTGCTAAGCGGCGATGCATGGATTGCCTTTGATCACACATCTCGCCTTGCAGGTGCATTCAACGAACGTCCAGATGACTTTGTCGCTTTCCCAGCGCCAGCAGGTCCAACAGGCCGTGGTTTCATGCCGGTGCTTGCGGGTGTTGCTATTCCACGCACCGCACCCGATATGGATGCGGCCAAGGCACTGGTTCAGCATATGCTAAAGCCTGAAACACAAATTGCGACACTGCGCGCAACCAACTTCTTCCCTGTGGTTGATGTTGAATTGCCGGGCGATCTGCCCCCAGCGGTACAAGCCGCGGGCAATGCAGTTGCCAAAATGTCGGGCTCTGCCGATGCAAACCCGGGTCTTTTGCCCGCAGGTTTGGGGTCATTGGGGGGTGAATTCAGCCAGCTTTATACCGAAACATTCGAACGGATTGTTTTAGGTGGCGAAGACATTCGCGCGGTATTGGACGAACACAAAGTGCGTCTACAGGCAATCATGAACGACAGCGGTGCGCCGTGCTGGGCACCTGATGCTGCATCAGATGGCCCATGCCCTGTTGAATAAATAAACCCACGTCCTTAGGCCAGTTTACTTGGCCTAAGGACCTCCTTAATCTCCTTGCATCTTTCAAACCGGAAAATGGATCACTTCTATGAACAATAGGACTTTGCCTTATATTCTGATCCTTCCTGTGACGATCTTTTTGGGCGTATTCTTTCTTTACCCATTCGTTTTGGTCGCCCAGCAGGCATTCACAACAGGTGCAGGCTTTACACTTGATAATTTCACCAAAGTCACAAGCCATTGGAAATTTTCAACATCGTTTAAAAACACGCTGCTGCTTGCTGCAGCGGTGGTCCCTGTTCAGTTGGCTTTGGCGCTTTTAATGGCGACAATGGTCAGCAATATGAAAAAAGGCCGCGACCTTGTTTTGTATGTTTGGACCATCCCGCTTGGAATTTCTGATCTGGCGGCTGGCATTATATGGCTGGCGATTTTTGAACAATCTGGGTTTCTAAACTCTATGATGCAGGGGTTGGGGTTCATCGACCGACCCACGAACCTGATCAGTTATCAATCCCCAGTTTTGGTTTTCGTGGCCATTGCCTTGGCAGAGATTTGGCGCGCGACGGCGATCATGCTGGTGATCCTTGTTGCGGGCATCGGGTTGATCCCCAAAGAATATTATGAGGCAGCCGAGGTGTTTGGCGCGGGGCCATGGAAACGCTTTGTGCGCATAACACTGCCACTTTTGCGGCCATCCTTGTCTACTGCGTTGGTATTGCGCGTCATCCTTGCCTTCGAAGTGTTCGCCGTTGTCCAAGCCTTGGGCGGGAGCTTGTATCCCGTTCTTATGGGCGAGACATACAAATATCAGTTTGAATTGCTCAATGGTGGGGCGGCGGCTGCAATTGCCTTGATAATTCTTGGTATCTCAATCGCCGCAACCTTGGTTATCCTACGCGTTCTGCGCGTTCCTAAAGGGGCATCAATCTAATGGCTGCTACACATCAAACCCGTGCGTCAGGCCGCTTTGTTTATGTCAGTGGTGTTGTGCTTTTGTGTGCTTGGGTGCTGGTGCCTTTGTATTTTCTGTTGATAAATACATTGTCATCACCCGAGGCGGTGAACGCCTTTCCAAAATCATTTATTCCGGAATTTGATCTGGGCAGTTTGACGTTCTTTGCAAATTTCGCGGGCATACTGAGCGCGCTAAAAAATTCGATCTTTGTCGCCGCGATCACTATGGTGTTGTCGATCACATTGGGGGCACCCGCAGGATATGCTTTGTCACGATTTGAGTTCAGAGGCAAAGAAACGTTTCGGTTTTTGATCCTGCTCACACGCGCCTTTCCGCTTCCTTTGTTGGCCCTGCCTTTGGCGGTGATGTTCATTCGCACTGGCATTGATGATACGATTTTTGGTCTGGCGCTGATCCATACAACATTGGCCTTGCCCTTTGCTGTGTTGATCACGTTTTCCCTGTTCTCGGGCATTCCGATGGAGTTAGAGGAAGCGGCATGGACCTTGGGGTGCACGCGCTTGACCGCCTTTACCAAAGTGGTTCTGCCGCTTGTCCTACCTGGGATTACGGCGTCGGCCATCTTTGCCTTTGTCATCTCGTGGAACGAAGTGTTTGCTGCGGCGGTTCTGACCATCGAAAACCGCACGCTCACGGCATTTTTGCTGCAAAACCTCGACACGTCACCGCTGCACCTCAAGTTTGCAGGCGGCTTTATCCTCGTTGTACCTGCATTGGTCTTTATCTTTGCGGTGCGGAAATATCTTTTTGCGATGTGGGGCATTGCCAATCGCTAGTCAGTTTATGGGATCAGGACATTTAATATGGCTGAAATCGAAATAAAAAATATCGCAAAATCCTTTGGGGATTACCAAGCGTTGCACAACATAAATTTGACGATCCAAGACCAAGAGTTCATGGTGCTGCTTGGGGCGTCTGGGTGCGGAAAATCAACGTTATTGCGCATTATTGCAGGTCTGGAAACCGCAACCTCGGGCGAGGTCTGGATTGGCGGGCGTCGCATTGACCATCTGTCACCCAAAGATCGCGGCATTGCCATGGTGTTTCAAAACTATGCTGTCTTTCCCCATTTGACCGTATTTGAAAACATCGGCTTTGGCCTCCGCATGCAGAAATTACCAAACGCCGAGGTTGAACGCCGTGTGCATCGCACAGCGGAATTGATGCATATCGAACAATTGCTCAAACGCTATTCTGGCGAATTGTCGGGCGGTCAGCGACAAAGGGTTGCGGTTGCGCGCGCTTTGGCGATGGAGCCGGACGTTATTTTGATGGATGAGCCGCTTTCAAATCTGGACGCGTTGTTGCGCATGGAAATGCGCGCCGAATTAAAGGGCGTTCTGGCCGAAAGCAAAACAACAGCGATCTATGTTACCCATGACCAAGTCGAAGCCATGTCAATGGCAGACCGGATCAGCGTAATGCACCAAGGCCGCATTGCACAAAATGCCAGCCCTGTTGAGGTCTATCGCAACCCATCTGAAAAATTCGTAGCGGGGTTCATTGGCAATCCACCGATGAATTTCCTGCCCGCAGTGGCGGCGTCAGCAGGTCACTGGAACGTTGCGGGTTGTGAATTTGCCGGTCCAAATGCGCAGGCAACTACAATCGATTTCGCGATCCGGCCCGAGGATGTATCCCCATCTGAGGTAGGAATTTCAGCCGTCGTGCGGGTGGTAGAGCCGTTAGGCGCACATCTGTTGGTGACCTGTGATGTGGACGGGCATTTGTTCCGCGCCGTTTTGGATAGCGACTTGGTCATTCGTGCAGGCGACACAATTACATTAGCGCCTCAATTGGATCGCATCCGTTGGTTCGATCAATCCACCACACAAGCAATTTGTTGATCTTAGGAGCATAAGATGACCGAAGCGTTATTGCAAAAAGCAGCCCATATTTTACAAGTCAATGACTTGGGAAGTTATACAGTTCCAACGCATGGCTTGTATCCGTTTCAATGGAATTGGGACAGTTGTTTGACGGCCCTTGGTCAAAGTCATCTTAACCAAGACCGCGCGTGGACAGAGATTGAAACACTTTTTGATCACCAATGGGACGATGGCATGGTGCCGCATATCGTGTTCCACAAAGAAGATGATGGGTATTTCCCAGGGCCTGGGGTTTGGGAAACAAACCGTCCGGTTCCGACCTCGGGCATAACACAGCCAGCGGTCGCAGGTTTCGCAATCAAAAGCCTATATGATCGTAGCAAAGACAAAATCAAAGCGGCAGAGCGTGCGCGCGCGCTCTTGCCCAAAGTGTTCAAATGGCATGAATGGTTTTACGCAAACCGCGATCCAAAAGGGTCGGGATTGGTTGCGATTATTCATCCGTGGGAATCTGGGCGTGACAACTCGGTGGACTGGGATGATGCGTTTTCGCGTGTGCCAACGGATGGTGTGGCCCCGTTCGTGCGGCGCGATACACAGCATGCCGATCCTGCACACCGCCCAACACAGGCGCAATACGAACGCTATATCTGGCTCGTGCAAACGTTCCGCAACCTGAATTGGGACAATTCAAAGCTGCATGATGCGTCGCCCTTTCAAATCGTTGATCCTGGGTTCAACGGCATTTTGCTGCGGGCAATTGCCGAGGTTGCTGCACTTGCATCTGAGCTTGGCGAAACGGACATCGCACAGGCCTCGTTGGCACAGTTGGACCGTGGCATCGCGGCGCTAGAAGGATTGTGGAACGACAAGCTTGGGCAATATACCTGTTACGACCGTGTGGCCGGTCGATTGTTGGATAGCCCGTCGATTGGTGGTCTTTTGGCTGCGTTTGCCCCGATCCCCAGTCATCGTGCGGCGGCGATTGCGGATACGTTGAACAGACAATCGCAAAACTGTAACTACCTTGTTGCCAGCCATGATCCGCTAGATCCAAACTTTGATGCAAAACGGTATTGGCGCGGTCCGGTGTGGTTGATCGTAAACTATATGATTGCCAACGGGCTGCACGCCGCTGGACAAACGGGTATTGCAAACCGCATCGATGCGGATAGTCTGCGGTTAATTGAAACCAGTGGGTTTGCCGAATATTATGACCCCCTCACGGGCGAGCCGTGTGGTGGCGATCAGTTTACTTGGACGGCAGCAATGGTTATTGAAATCTTAAACATGTCAAAGGCAGCCGCATGAAACGATCGCGCATAAACGAAATTATGGCCGAAGCGGATGAGTTTATCAAAAGCTATGGTTTTAGCTTACCCCCCTTTGCCTATTGGACGCCGCAGCAGTTCAAAGAAAATGCGACGGTTGCGCGGAATATCATCGACGTGCGGTGCGGATGGGACATAACCGATTACGGCGCTGGACAATATGATCAGATGGGCCTGTTTCTGTTCACCCTGCGCAACGGGCGGCTTGCCGATCTACAGCGTGGTGGGGGGATGTGCTATGCCGAAAAGCTTTTGATTTCCAAGCAAGATCAACTGTCGCCCATGCATACGCATGTCATAAAGGCCGAAGATATCATCAATCGTGGTGGTGCCAAACTAGTTATTGAATTGTATGGGTCCGATGACGCAGGTGGATTTGCAGACGATAAAGGTGGTGTTGTGTATTGCGACGGCATTCGCAAAGACTATGCCCCTGGTGAAAAACTGATCCTAATGCCCGGGGAAAGCATTACCTTGATGCCAGGTGATTGGCATGCCTTTTGGGGCGAAGGCGGCGATGTCTTGATTGGCGAAGTCTCAACGGTCAATGATGATGAGACAGATAACATCTTTAAGGACCCAATTGGACGGTTTTCCGATATCATCGAAGATCAAGATCCAACACATCTGTTGGTGAGCGATTATCCGGCGCATTTGTCTTAGATGTCTATCGCTGCGCCCCGTAGATATTTAGAGGCCTTGTTTCAAGCTGCGGTCAAGGCTGCTGACCCTATGGTACGGTTGCCACGTTTCCTGCCTCCGCGCCCAAAGGGGCGCCTGATTGTGATCGGCGCTGGCAAGGCATCTGCGCGCATGGCGGAAACGCTGGAAAAACATTATGGCCCATGCGAGGGGCTGGTCATTACGCGTTACGGCTATGAACGACCGACAAAGGGTATCGAAATTGCGTCGGCTGCGCATCCTGTGCCTGATCAGGCTGCGATTGATGCGACACGGCGACTGTTGGATCTTGTGTCTGATCTGACGCCAGATGACTTGGTCATTGCACTGATTTCGGGCGGTGGTTCAGCCCTGCTGTGTGCGCCAAGCGATGGTGTGACCCTTGCTGACAAGATGAACCTTACCTCACAGCTGTTGGCCTGCGGAGCGACCATTTCCGAAATCAATACTGTTAGGCAAACTCTGTCCTTGGTCAAAGGTGGTCAGTTGGCTGCGGCCTGTGCGCCTGCACGTGTGCTATCGTTGTTGATTTCAGACGTTCCAGGGGATGATCCCGCACTTATTGCATCTGGACCAACAGTTCCGTCAACAACGACGGCAAAGCAGGCGCTGGCTCTCATTGAAAAATGGGGGCTAGATGTTCCTGCGCATGTATTGGATGCGATGCAACGCTACAATAGTGCGACGATGTCATTGGAACATTGTGAAACCCACATCATTGCCGCACCCAGTCAATCTTTGGCTGCGGCTGCAGATAGTGCAGGTGACGTTGATGTGCATATACTTGGCGACGCGATTGAGGGCGAAGCCCGCGACGTGGCCCGTGCGCATGCGGATCTGGCGTTGCAGATGCAAAGGCGCGGCCTGCAACGTCCTACTGTAATATTATCGGGCGGCGAATGCACTGTTACGCGAACGGGAACGGGGATAGGTGGCCCAAACGCAGAATACGTGCTTGCTGCAGCACTGGCGTTAGATGGCACAACCGGCATTCATGTGTTGGCGGCCGATACAGATGGTGTCGATGGCGCCGATGAAATTGCGGGCGCATATGCCGGGCCCAACACCCTGACGGCAGCCCGCGCGCTAGGAATTGATGCGCTGGATGCGCTAAAAAACAATGATGCGCATAGCTTTTTCAAATCACTTGGTACGCAGCTCATCACCGGCCCGACATTGACCAATGTCAACGATTTTCGGGCGATTTTAGTCCACAAAGCTTAGCGCCGTGAGTGTGTAGTGACTGTAGTGTAAACGCTGCCAAGCCTTCGACTAAGGCAGGTGCTGTTTCTAATTTCTTAAAAGACTGGCTTGGCTTCGCCGGAAATCAAATTTCTTTAATTTTTGTAATATCCACAGCTTTTTAAAATGCACGATAAAAAACTTTCCTATTGCGATAAAATCTGATCGTTACTATCAAAATATCGCATCAGCGTGTTGCAGATCCAAAGAAAGGCAGTTTCATTGCCCCGCCAATCCGCCCCCAAAGATCTTAGCCTCAAGTGGTTAGAGCTGTTTCAAATCTGTGCGCACAAAGGGTCGCTTAAGGCTGCATCTGACGAAACTGGCCTGACCATCAGCACTGTGTCGCATCATTTGCGAAATTTGGAAGATCACCTTGGGGTCGAATTGTTTAATCATTCGCGCAGGCCGTTGGTTTTGACCCCAAAGGGACAGGCATTTTTGCGTAACATTGATGATGCCCTATACGCTATTCGCAAGGCTAAGGCAGAAGCGTCGGCTGGCAGTATCATTGACGCGAGCTATCTGCGCATTGGTACGATCGAAGATTTCGAAAGTGATATCATACCAGAACTGGCGGTATTCCTGTCCAAAAACATGTCCTCTTGTGATTTCATGTATCAAACAGATTCAAGTCACACCTTGATCGAGCAGCTGCGCAACCGACATTTGGATTTGGGAATTACGACCATTCCAGAGTCAAACTTGGGGGATTTACAGGATCGGCCATTGTTGCGCGATCCGTTTGTTATTGTCCTGCCGCGCTTTAGCGATCATTCCTTGGCGGATATTCTTGAGGGACGCACCAAGCTGCCATTCCTGCGGTTTTCCAGCAATTTGATTATCGCACGCCAGATTGAATCGCATCTGCGGCGTCTGGGATTGGCGACACCTCATAAATTCGAATGTAGCAACAATCAAACGCTCATGGCGATGGTTGCGGCCGGTGCAGGGTGGACCATCACGACGCCACTGCTGTTTTCGCGGGCGAAACAGTTCCAACAGAAACTGACCATGCATCGTTTTCCGGGCAAGGGGTTTTCACGCACAATTGCCGTTGTCAACACGCCGGATTGTTCAAGATCGGTCTTGGAACTGATCGATACAAAAATGCGAAGTTTGCTGCGCGAGCAGGTCATTTCAGTTGTGGTACAGCAAACGCCGTGGCTGTCTGACAGCTTTACGCTGATAGACTAAACCGTGTATCACGGCGCAAGGATGTTGAACCGCGATCTGATATCCTGTTCTTGCTGTGGCGACAGATATGTTGGGGTATGGGTTTGCAATATCTCACGCGCTTTGATCTTTGCCCGCGTCCAAGCATCTAGAGCTCCGTTTTCTGCCCATGTGCGCGGTTCATTTCGGTCTGCGAGTGTTGGGTAAAAATAGTCACGCTCCATCGCGGCATATGTGTGTTGGCCGCCTAAAAAATGACCGTCACCCAGTACGGCGCTGCAAATTGCGTCGAACCCAAGATTTTCATCCGTCACCTCAATACCGCGCAATGCGCGGTAGGTGTTCGAATGCATTTCGTCATCCAGAACAAACCCCTCAAAACTTGCCCCCAACAGGGATGCAGTCATCCCCGAACTTTCATAGATCAGGTTGCCCCCTGCCAGCGCCGCGGCAAGTGATGTAATGCCCTTTTCCATCCCATACTGCGCATCAATCGCCTTGGCGTCGGTCATAGAGCAGGCCACACCAGACGGTAACCCAAGCCAGTTCGACAGCTGCGCAGACGCCGCGTTCAGCACCGCTGTTTCACCGCTGCCCCCTGAAAACGCACCTGTGCGCAGGTCAATCACCAAGGGCCAATTGGAAAAAACCATCGGAAATCCGGGTTGGATGGCGTGTACCATCAGTAAGCTACCAAGTGTTTCGGCAAGCGATTGCGCCAAAAAACCAGCAAGCGTTGCTGGCGCAGTTGCCCCCGCCTGCGCGGCTGTTATGCACGATATCGGAATGTTGTGCTTGATACATTCATAGACAACATCGACCGCATCCGCGCCATAGCGCATGGGCGATATCATCGGGCTGATGTGTGCTTTTAGAAAGGGTCGCTTGGAAAACGCGCCTGCGCCGCCTGCGGCGATATCCAGCATTTCTACGATTTGGCCGACATGCTCGGCAAGGGTAAAGGATGTGGCTGTCGGCTTTGTGGTGTGTTTCAGCAATGCAAAGGCGGTGTTAACGTCCAAATCAAACGTGTCAGGCACATCCGTTGCAACACAGCAGCGTGTGAACCAGCTGACATTGGCCAGCGTGTCCTGAAGGCGCGTGAAATCATGCAGGTCTTGTAGGGTCGAGGGGCGATAGGTGCCGCTGTCCAGATCCAGTGTTTGAACCGCTGCGCCACCCGTGCCAAAGTAGACTTTATTCCCACCCACCTCAATTGATCGCGATGGGTCGCGACCGTGCAGGATAAAGGTTTTGGCTGCTTGATCAATGGCCTCTTCGACCAATGCAGGTGGGAACAGGACACGCCCTTTTCCATTATCCATAGCACCTATCGCCAAGAGATCAGCACGCAGTCGGTCAGGCACTTCGCCAATCCCAAGTTTTTCAAGCAGGTCAAGCGCAGTGTCATAGATGCGTCGCAAATCGGAATCGCTTAGGGGTTTATATAGTCCACCAATTTGGCCGGGTGGACATGGATCAATCGCAGGCTTTGCCAGTCGCTGGGCCACGCGTTCTGTGCGTCCGCTTCGTTTTGCACGTTGTCCAGCCATACCAAATCCTTTGACGCGGGGGGATGATCATTCGATTTAGGTGCTTTCGAACCAACTTGCGCAAGCGCGATTTAATTAATGAGAAATTATCAAATCCGAATTTCGATATTTTGCGATAAAATGTCTTTTGTTTGTCCCGAACATTAATTTGGTGCGGTATCGGGGTTGAAATGTTTCGGAGGCCCCCTTCAATGAAATCCCGTACCAAAGTTGTGGTTATCGGCGGCGGAATCGCTGGCTGTTCTACGCTCTACCATCTCACTCAAGAAGGCTGGGACGACGTCGTTCTGGTCGAACGCAATGAGCTGACCAGTGGCACGACCTGGCATTCTGCGGCGCAGGTGACAAATTTCGGCATGAACCAAACTATGGTGGGGCTTAAGACGCATTCGATTAATCTGTATAAAAAGCTGTCCGAGGATCCTGAATATCCCATTAACTATCACCATGCCGACGGCGGTATTCGATTGGCAAATACCGAGGCGCAGATGCAAGGGTATCGCCATTTTGCATCTATGGCGCGGGGGATGGGCGTCGATTTCGAGGTGATCGATGCCGAAGAATGCGCCCGTCGCCATCCGTTGATTTCAACAGTCAATCTGTTGGGGGGGCTTTGGGATCCGCTAGATGGCGATATCGATCCTGCGCAACTATGTCAGGCACTGGCCTATCACGCGCGCAAAGCAGGGGCCGAGGTCTATCGCAATACGCCTGTCACAGCCTTGACCCAGCACAAGGATGACACATGGACAGTACACACCGAACATGGGGACATTGATTGTGATATAGTGGTGAATGCCTGCGGATATCGCGTGAACGAAGTGGGTGCAATGATGGGTGTGCATCATCCCGTAGCATCAATGGAGCATCAGTATTTCCTGACCGAGGATATTCCAGATATCGCAAAAGCGGGCCATAGGATGCCGCTGTTACGATGCCCGATCAGTGACTATTACTGCCGCCAAGAAAAGGGTGGCTTGCTGGTAGGGTTCTATGAACAAGGCTGCAAAACATGGGGCATGGATGGTATTGACCCGAATTTTGTCAATGCGCTGTGTCCCGATGATTTGGACCGCGTTATGGATGTGTTGGCGGGCGCGTTTGAACGCATGCCTGCGTTGGCAGACACGGGCATTCGCACGGTCGTAAACGGCCCGATCACCTATACAATCGATGGCGCGCCACTGGTTGGTCCCATCCCCGGAAAACGCAATGCGTTTTGCATCATCGGATTGCGTGCAGGTCTGGGCGAAGGGGGTGGACATGGCTGGTTATTGGCGCAGCAGATCGTCCATGGCGAGGCGTGTTATGACACTTGGGTTTTGGACCCGCGCCGGTTTACGGGCCATGCCAACGTAGAACTGACATCCCTCAAGGCGATTGAAGATTACCAGAATGAATTCCGCTTTCATTTCCCACACGAACACCGCCCCGCTGGTCGCCCCGCAAAAACAACCCCGTTGACGCCTATCCTTGCCGCCGAGGGGGCCGAATTCACGGTTGTGAACGGCTGGGAACGGATGGATTACATCAAGCCATCGCCTGATTTCCACCCAACGCTGAGCTTTAACTTTGATCAAGCCTTTGACATCGTGGCAGAGGACGTAAAAAACGTGCAGGAAAATGTCGGCCTGTGTGAAGTGAACGGATTCAATCGGTTCGAGATCACCGGCGCAGATCGCCACAGTTTCCTGGATCGCATGTTTTGTGGAACAGTGACAAAACGCGATGGCCGTGTCGGCTTGGGCTATTTGTTGAACCATCATGGTATGCTGAAATCCGAGGCGACGGTTGCCAATCTGCCTGCCTCTGACCGCGGTCCGGCGCGCGTTTGGTACGGATCTGCCGCTGCCAGTGAATATCATGATATGGATTGGCTAACGCGGCACATCCGCGCGGGCGAAGATGTTCACATTCGATCCCTGACCAACGATCAAACGATCTTGGTTCTGGCCGGCCCCAAGGCGCGCGATGTGCTGGCCGCGTGCTCGCGCGGCGACTGGTCAAAAGAGGCCTTTCCATGGTTGTCGGTCCGCGAGTGTTTTGTCGGGTTTGCGCCTGCAACTGTGATGGGCGTCAGCTTTTCAGGTGAACTGGCTTATGAAATTCATGTGCCCAATGCGTCGCTCTATGCTGCTTATCTTGCCTTGCGTCAGGCAGGCAAAGCGCATGGCCTGAAATTATTCGGGGCGCGGGCAGTTGAATCGATGCGCATGGAAAAAGGATTTTTGCATTGGAAATCCGAAATCCTTACGGAATTCGATCCCTACGAAACCGCGCTTGATCGGTTTGTCAAAATAGGAAGGCCCGATTTCATTGGCAAGGATGCGCTACTTAAGCGCAAAGAACATGGGGTAAGCAAAAAACTGGTGACGTTGAGAGTTGCGGCAACCCATGCGCCCGCACGTGGCGGTTCATCGGTAATGCAAGATGGCAAGGTAGTGGGGACAGTGACATCTGGTGATTGGGGGCATAGGGTTGGCATGAATTTGGCTTATGCCTTTGTTGATCCGCATCTCGCGGTCGAAGGCAGTAAAATTCAGCTGGATATGTATGGTGACATGGTGGATGTAGACGTGATACCACCCTCACCATATGATGCCAGCTTTGAACGTGTGCGTAGCTGAGATCATGATGTTCCAAGACGTTGAAACATGATCTCGCTCTCAAGAGAGCTTACCCATGACACTTGAGGTGATAATTGCGATGGTTGATTTTTGAAGAATTGATTACGTGTCGCCGATCAAACTTAAAGCTAGGCTGAGGCAGATTTTCCCGAGTAATCGGGATAAGAGGACCGAACACAACCGTGACAAGTCGAAACCGCTCATTGTGATGCGCAGGTGGCGTTCCTTTGCCAGTGACGTATTTTCATGAGACATTCTAAAATATCAATATGAGAATTTAATGACCCTGCGTAAACTGGGGTGGGTGCGATGTGCTTGCGACCTTTGTATGGCTTGGGACGTTATAGAATGCGTTTTATGACCAGACGTGCCAACACCCCATTACGGCCGTCTTGGAATTCGATGGTTCCCCCGTGTTGGCGTGCAACCGTTGCCACAATAGTCAGCCCAAGACCAAATCCAGAAATACTTTGCGCGCCGCTGCCGCGTTTGAACGGGGCCAGATAGTCATCCATTTCAGCCGCCCGATTTGGGCCGCCGGCATCCTCGACCAAGATATAGATGTGGTTTGCGTCGGCTTGCAGGGTCACACTGGCCTTTCGCCCGTATTTGATTGCATTATCTATCAAATTGGTAATTGCACGACGCAAAGAAACGGGCCGTACATAGGATAAAATGGCTTTAGCCTCGGACACAGGAACAGTGCCCTTGCGTGTGCTAAAGACCTGTTGTGTTGCATTGATTTCGGATGCTTTGTTTTGGCGTAGGGTCACGGGGGCGCCCGTGTCTTGGTAATCGGCAACGATGGCATCAATCAGGGACATCAGGTCAATTTTTTGTGGCTGTTCGCTGTTGGATTCCGATCGGGTATAGGTCAATACGCCCTCGATCGTGGCGGTCATCAGATCAATATCGGAGTCCAATTTTTTGCGTATGTCGTCGTCTTGGATCAGAGCGGCGCGCAGCCTTAGCCGTGTTGCGGGTGTTCCCAAATCGTGGCTGACACCGGATAAAACAATTGCGCGGTTTGACAATTGG
>CBFHVU010000048.1:0-14958 GCA_965659465.1 uncultured Paracoccaceae bacterium
TGGATCATCTGGGGTTAACGGCAACCTGTCGCGCGTCAATGGGGATGTATAACACGCAATCGGACATCGATACATTTATCGATGCGCTGCATTTGGCCCATGAACTTTTGGGGTAAATTCCCACGATTTCCGATTGCGACTGGCCCACGTTCAGGCTATAGAACCCCTAGGCACCCATAGCTCAGCTGGATAGAGTGTCGCCCTCCGAAGGCGAAGGTCGTAGGTTCGAATCCTACTGGGTGCGCCACCCTTCCAACATTAATTCATCCACGTTTGCCATAATATAGGCCAACGACATGCTCTGCTTGGGCAAAGAACAGCCAGCGTGATACCAAAACACCGGCCACATGGGTCAGCACAGCCAAGGCCGCGAACATGTGGTTAAATGGCAAAACCAGCAACACAATCGGCAAACCTGACAGCAATATGATCGCAATAAGGCGCAGTTTTGCGGCATGTTTGCGCCCCACGACATAAACGAATTCTTGTAACAGGTAATTGGTGCCGGTGTGTGGTGGTTCAAACGCACGCACGGATCCATTCGTGCCCAAACCGGTCGCGCTGGCCAGCGTGCTGCCCGAGCGTGCGAATGCGCCATCACCTTGGATCCAAGCAAAGATTTGCAAGGCCCCCAACAGACCCAACACCGGTTGTGCAATGCTCACCTGACCTGACAGTAATGCCCCACCTGCAACAGCGTAGGTTAGGAACAAAACTGGGGTCATTGTGGTATGCCAGCGGGGCACAGTGGCCAATTGGCAATAAATCATGGCCGTTGAAAAAACCGTCATTAAACACAATGCAGCGCCCGCATAGGACGCAATCGCCAGTCGCGTCTCAAAGAAGATTTGCCCAACCGCCGCAACGCCCGTGACGCATAATGCCATAACAGCCAACCACGCTTCGCGGCTTAGCCACGATGACCGCCATTGGGTAAAGGCCTTGATCGCGCGTTCAGGGTGGCCCAAGTGGAATGTGGAAAACAACAGCCCACCCACAGCAAACACATAACCGATTGCATAGAAAATGAACGCATTCAGGCCCACGGGTGCGGGCATGCCCAGCCCCAGAAAAAACAACAGGCCAAAGCCAACACCCGAAAGTGATGTGAACAAAATGACTGAGGGTGCTGGATGCATTACAATTTCTCCAATGTACGATCAAGCCATGCGAAAAATCCGGCTGGATTGTCGGCCTGTGCTTGCAAACTTTGGGTGGGGGTTTGGTCCGATGACAACTGGTCCTTGGGCCGCGGGGGCAGGTATTTGTTCACCGGCTTGGTTCCCAATTCAGGCATCAAATCTATGCCGCCCCGTTCGGCGACCAGTTTTGACACATCACTGTTGGGATCCCCCAAATCCCCGAAATGGCGCGCGCCTGAGGGGCAGGTGCGCACACAGGCGGGGATGCGGTCCTCTTGGGGGAGGTTTTCGTTGTAAATCCGATCGACGCAAAGGGTGCATTTTTTCATCACCTTTTCCGCGCCGTCCAATTCGCGTGCGCCATAGGGGCAGGCCCATGCGCATAGCCCGCAGCCAATACAATCGGATTCATTGACCAAAACGATCCCGTCCTCGGTCCGTTTATAGCTGGCCCCTGTGGGGCAAACCGTGACACAGGGGGCATCATCACAATGCAAACAGGATTTCGGGAAATGGACCAACTGGGCCAATCCATCCTCGGGCTGCACTTCGTATGAATGAACGCGGTTCAGGAATGTCCCCACGGGCATTTCGCCATAGGCATCCTGATCGGCCAAAGGTGCGCCATAGTTTTCGGTGTTCCATCCCTTGCACGACACCACACAGGCATGACAGCCCACGCAGGTGTCCAAATCAATGACAAGACCAAGTTTTTTGTCGGTCATTTTTGGCAGACAGGTCATGATCCCTCCTTGCTGGTGCGTTTGATGTTTTTGGGGCCTTGGCCCACGGGTGATTTCAACGTGCCGAATTGGGGTTGGCTGGATTTAGGCGGATCTGCCTTGTCGATACGGACCCGCAAATCAAACCATGCGGCCTGACCTGTGATCGGGTCAGAATTTGACCACCGCATTCCGTCACCCTTGGCGGGCAGCAATTCTGAAATTAGGTGGTTCAGCAAAAACCCTTTGGTTGCTTCGGGGGCTTTGGGGTCTAGGGCCCATGCGCCGCTGCGTTTGCCAATGGCGTTCCATGTCCAAATGGTATTTTCGTTCAATGCCGCCATTTCGGCCACGGGCACCACGATGGATCCATTGGGCGATGTGACCTTGGCCCAATCACCGTCGCGGAACCCATGGGTGCGCATCACCTTGGTGGGGAGATACATCGGGTTCATACCGTGAATTTGGCGCAACCACGCATTTTGGCTGCCCCAGCTGTGATACATCGCCATGGGGCGCTGGGTCAGCGCGTGCAGGGGATATTCGTCGTCATTTTCAACCGTGGCCGTCGGATACCAAATGGGCAGTGGGTGCATGACCTGTTTCAAACGATCGCGCATATGATCGGGTGGCTGATAGTCGCCGTGTCCCATGGCCGCGTTTTTG
This sequence comes from uncultured Paracoccaceae bacterium, assembly GCA_965659465.1. Lineage (GTDB taxonomy): Bacteria > Pseudomonadota > Alphaproteobacteria > Rhodobacterales > Rhodobacteraceae > CAJXSD01. The sequence continues at coordinate 2,531 of CBFHVU010000048.1, forward strand.
AATTTTTGCAACGGTTCCACATATAGTTGGAACAGATAGGGCTGGGCACTGTCATATAGCCCCGTTTCAACAGCCCAATCCTGATAGGCCATGTTCCATGGCTTGTAATAGCCTGCGTTTTCAGGGATATGTTTGACCCAAACGCCGCCGTTTTCGATATACTTATTGATCTGTTCAGGGTTCACAGGTCCGCGGCCCGTGTCATCATCACTGCGCCAGCCGGCCAATGGGCCGATCCCGGGTTTGCGTTCGTGGTTGATCATGTAATCCGCATAATCGGCATATTTCGCGCTGCCATCATCATTCACAAACCCCGGCAATCCCAATCGCGCACCCAAATCAACCAGCACCGATTGGAACCCCCGCACATCGCGGTCGGGTTCGATCACGGGCCAGCGTATGGCATCGGCGGCGGCGTCTGCTTCGCAGATGGGGCGATCCAGCAGGCTGATACAATCATGCCGTTCCAGATAGGTTGTATCGGGTAGGATCAAATCGGCATAGGCCACCATTTCCGAACAGTAGGCATCGGAATAGATGATGCGCGGAATGACATAGTCGCCATTTTCGTCGCGATCGGTCAACATCTCCATGACGGAACTGGTGTTCATGGAACTGTTCCAGCTCATATTCGCCATATACATGAAGAGTGTATCAATTTTATAGGGATCACCTGCGTGGGCATTTGATATGACCATATGCATCAACCCATGCGCCGACATGGGGTTTTCCCAAGTGAACGCTTTGTCAATGCGTTTGGGTTGGCCGTTGTTGTCGATTAACAAATCCTCGGGTCCATGAACAAATCCCAAATGTGGGCCGTTCAATGGGGCATTGGGCGTTGCGTCACCATGGGGTTTGGGGTGAATTTCCGATGGTTTGGGGTAGGGCGGTTTGAACCGGAATCCCCCAGGTGTTTCAACCGACCCCAAAATGATCTGCAACACATGCAGCGCGCGGCAGGTTTGAAACCCGTTGCCATGCGCCGATATCCCGCGCATGGCATGGATAGAAACGGGCCGCCCGATCATTTCGTCATACTCATGCCCACGGAAATCAGTCCATTTGCGGGGCAGGTGAATTTCCTGATCAAAGGCAACATGCGCCAATTCGGCGGCCAAGGTGCGGATGCGTTTTGCGGAAATGCCACAAATATCTGCCACCGCCTCGGGTGTGTTTTCGGGAACTAGGAAATGTTCGATCATTTTGGTAAAGACCGTGACCGCACCGTTATGTGTGCCGCGAATATCTGGGTCGGCCCCCTGATGATCGAATGCCACAACGGTTTTGGTGGTGCGATCAATGATCAATGGCTTGTCCGCATCATCGCGCAGGAACAATCCCGTGTCCGGATCCACCAAAACCGGCGCATTGGTAAACCGCGCCAGATAGGTCAGATCGATTTTACCAGCCTCAATCAAACAATAAATCAGCGACAGGATGAACCGCCCGTCTGTGCCAGGCGTAATACCCACCCATTCATCGGCCACCGCGTTATAGCCGGATCGGATGGGGTTTACCCCAATCACCCGCGCGCCGCGCTGCTTGATTTTGCCGATGCCCATTTTGATTGGGTTACTGTCGTGGTCCTCTGCGACGCCAAACAGCATGAACAATTTGGTGTGATCCCAATCGGGTTGGCCAAATTCCCAAAATGCCCCGCCCATAGTATAAATACCGGCAGTTGCCATGTTCACGCTGCAAAACCCGCCATGTGCGGCGAAATTGGGGGTGCCAAACATTTGCGCCCATAATCCGGTAAAGGATTGCGATTGATCGCGGCCCGTGAAAAACGCCAATTTTTCGGGGGCAGTTTCACGCAGGGGGCGCAGCCAATCGGTGGCGATTTGCAGCGCCTCGTCCCAAGAAATCTCTTGGAATTCGCCCGATCCGCGTTCGCCCACACGTTTCAACGGCGCACGCAGACGCGACGGGGCCGTGACCTGCATGATGCCGGCCGACCCTTTGGCACATAGAACGCCTTGGTTCACGGGGTGGTCGCGGTTGCCTTCGATATAGGCGACTTTGCCGTTTTTTAGGTGCACATTGATCCCGCATCGGCAAGCGCACATATAACATGTGGTTTTGCGGATTTCATCGGACACCTTGGGCGATGTATCGACGTTTGGTTGCATATGTTAATATCCTCCCTCAGCGATTATGACACGTAGTGCCCCGCTATTGATACGGTTGATCCGCATCGTATATGGAACAAAATCCAATTCAATCAGCTTTTTCGATCTTTGGTGACATCGCTAGCGATCATTCGTTTGTTGTTCATGTTTGCGGTAGCGAACCGATGCGTAAAACGACAAACCAATCAAAGCCATGCCAACGCCGCCGGTAATCAATTCATGCACATGCGTCAAAGATTGTAAAAACATCACAATCGACAGCGCGAATATAGAATAGAATGCCCCATGTTCCAGATAGCGGAATTCGGCCAAGGTGCCTTTTTCGACCAGCATGATCGTCATTGAACGCACATACATGGCGCCAATTCCCAAACCGATCGCGATCAGCAAAATGTTGGTGGTCAGCGCAAACGCCCCAATTACCCCGTCAAAGGAAAAACTGGCATCCAAGACTTCTAGGTATAAAAATGCACCCAAGCCCGCTTTGGCACCGACCTGTGCGGTTGAACCTGCAATGTCATCCAAATAATTCCCCAAACCGTCGACCAAGGTAAAGGTCAACAATCCCATAACGGCAGAGGCCAAAAATGCCGAAACATCTGCCGCTGGGATCAATTTGGACATCACCATGACAATCGCCAAAACAAAGGCGATTTCAAATCCACGGATCGATCCCCATTTGCGCAGCTGGCGTTCCAACCCTGCGATCCAATCGACAGATTTATCCTCGTCGATAAAGAATTTCAGGGCGACCATCATCAAAAATGTTCCGCCAAAGGCAGAAATGGGGCCGTGTGCCTGGCCAATGATGCGGGAATATTCATCAGGATCTGACAGCGCCAAATGCATTGCCGCGAATGGGTTGATCCAGGCAAATACGGCCACGATCATCAAGGGAAAAACGATCCGCATTCCAAAGACAGCGATCAAGATCCCCCAAGTCAAAAACCGGCGCTGCCAAACGGGTGTCATTTCCACCAGTTTGTTGGCGTTCACGATTGCATTGTCAAACGACAGCGCAATTTCCAACGCCGCCAAAACCGCACCAACAATTAGAAATGATATCACAGCCGAGATATTGCCCTGGGTGGCCCAACCCAGCCACCCGGATAAACCTAGTCCAATGACAGTGGTTAATATGGGCCACTTAAGATAGGAGAGCGTGCTACGTTGTGCATTCATGGCTTAATTCCCTGACATTACGGCTGGCAGCCATAGGACCAATTGTGGGAATAAGAACAGCAACGCCAAACCAAATAGTTGGACCACCATGAATTGCATCATTCCTAGATAGATGTCTTTCAGATCCCAGTTCGGCACAACGCCTTTCAAGAAATAGGCGGACAATGCCACGGGGGGCGACAGCCATGCGGTTTGCAAATTCACCGCGACCAGAATGCCGAACCAGACCATCATGTCATAGCGGCTTAGGCCATAGACCTCCAACGCTTCGACGGTGGGCAGCAGGATGGGAACAACGATCAACACAATCGGGACCCACTCCAATGGCCAGCCCAGCAGGAATATCAGCGCCATGACCAACAACAGGATCAGATAGGGCGACATATCCAATCCCAACAGCAGTTCTGTCATCATCTTGGGTGTTCCCAATGCACTGAACTGTGCGCCAAAGAAGTTTGAAGCCGCAACCAAGAACATGATAAGAACGGTGATTTCCAAGGCTTTAATCAAACTGTCGGCAAAGCTTGGCATTGTGAATTTGCCATAGCCAATGGATAGCAGAATTGAACCGAATGCACCCATGGCCGCTGCTTCGGCAGGGGTGGCAAAGCCCAGCAGGATTGATCCCAATGCGAACGAAATCAAAATTGTTGGCGGCATCAATCCAGCAAAGAATTCAGTCCAAAGGTCCGAGAAATAAAATGACTCTGCTGCATCTGCTGCGTAAATGGACCGGCTTAGATAGCCCAGTAATACCATAAACACGGCCAGAACGATTGAAATAACAGACATGCCGGCTTCAGGGTCATAGTTGGCAAATACCATATAAATATGGAATGCCACTGCGATCGGCATTACGATTTGCAACACCTTCAGGCTGCGGAACGCTGCGTATGCGATTGCGGTTGCAATCACCATGACGACAAATCCACCAAATGGCATCAGGTTGGCAAATGCGCCCCCGACGCCTAGGCCGAATATACGACATAGCGTCAACACGCCCAAGCAAATCAATGCAACCTCGGCGCCATAGTATTTTGACGTATCTGGCTGATCTTCTTCTGACAGGATGGGGCCCAGTTCAGGGTTAATCCAACACCGCCCAAGCGTATAGATCAGGTATAATGACGCCAACAACGCACCAGGAATAAAGGCGCCGCGGAACAAGTCCAGCGTCGATACCTCAAGCACGGGTCCCATAACGATCAACATGATCGATGGTGGGATCAGAATGCCCAATGTGCCACCTGCGGTGATTGTGCCTGCCGCCAGTTGCACGTTATAGCCGGATCGGCTCATCGTGGCGCCGGCCATAATACCCAGCAATGTGACCGATGCGCCCACGATACCCGTGGCGGCGGCGAAAATGGTCGAAACGATCAAAACGGCGATAAACAACGCGCCACGCACACGGGCCATAATCATCTGAATGGATGCAAACAAACGCTCCATCAGGCCCGCTGCCTCCATCACGATGCCCATCAAGACGAACAAAGGAACAGCCATCAACTGATCGTTTAGCATTGTTGAGTTCGTGTTCAGCGTCATCAACAGCGTTGTCAATTTGAAATTCGCGCCCCAAATCCCGAACACAAAGCCCAAGAAAATCAAGGTAAACGAAATCGGAAAGCCGATGAAAATCACGAACAACATGGCACCGAGCATGATCAAACCAATGGTTGGTTTGGAAAGGTTTGGTCGCGCTTTCATCAAGTCCGTAAACCATTCGCCACCGGGCACCAAATCAGGTGTAAACACGGCCAAAACCAGCCAGAGCAGGGCGATCAGATAGACAGGCAACAACCGCACGAAAAACCGTTCGCGCACTTTGCCCATTTTGTGGAAAGCGCGGAAAATTTCTGGCAGGCCTTGCAACATTAACAAGAAACCACCAATCGGCATCGCAGTACGCGCAGGCCACAGCAATGGACCCCATGCGCTGTCGATTTGCATCGTTTCACCGGTGGAATAGGCCAGCCACCAAAATTGTGCTGAGACCACAGTGAAAAAGATCATGGATGGCATAAAGAACAACAGATACAGCGCCGCATCGACGGTCGCTTGCGTTTTGTCAGACCAATTGCGGTACAAAAAATCCGCACGAATGTGAACACCGCGCATCAGGCCATAGCCCGCAGCCGCCATAAACAATACACCCGCAAGCATGCGGCTGGTATCATAAACCCAAAGCGTTGGACCCAATCCAAGCGAGCGTGCAAATTCTTCAAAGCCCGCATTTGCCAAGATCGTGAACGAGTTACGCGACAGGACCTCGAACACCACGACCACGATCAATGGAATCATTAGCAATGATATAATCTGTCCCGCGCGATAGTTGATTACATCAATCACAGCGGTGATGGGGCGTTGCCAAGGCGTCATGTCCTCTGGCGTTTCGCCGGGGGCCTCGGCCCGCCGTTCCGCGATTAATTCGTCCGCAATTTCAAGCTTCTCTGGGTTCACCTCATCTGCGGCCATGCCCAATCTCCCTGTTATTTAAAATGCCATTTTGGCTTTTCCGTTTTGAAAAACGCAGCTGCGTTTATCGAAACGGACGCGTCCGTTCTAAAAAGTGAGGGGCGTTTCCGCCCCCCGCTTTGTGTTTATTTCAGTGTATCTGCGTGCGCTTTGCCCAGACCTGCGTTTGATGCCTGTGCACCCGCCCAGAATGGAACAACTGTGTCTGCGAAATCTTTTTGTGACTGCCAAACTTCGGCAAAGAATTCGTTTTCATCAGCGGCCACTTGCAACGCGTTTTTCGCAGCTGCCATGTATTCCGAGAAGTAATCAGCTGGTGTATCTTCTAGGATAACGCCATGGTTATCTGTCAAATCTTTCAACGCTTTACCGTTTTCATAGATACGGTAAGACAGGGACTTTGACAAAGACGCGTTTGCTGCAACTTCCAACGCTTTCTTTTCCAGATCGCTTAGATCGTTATAGAAATCGCGGTTTACGTACATGTCCGCGTTTACAACAACCTGGTGCAAACCTTGCAGATAGTAGTGTTTCAACACTTTTTGGAAACCAAAGACCGAGTCAGGCTTTGGACAGCACCATTCGGCTGCGTCGATTGTGCCTTTTTCCAATGCCGGTAGGATGTCACCGCCGCCCATGGCAACCGCTGGAACACCGATGTCAGCATAAGCAGCACCCACCATACCGGGAGGCGCGCGGAAACGCATTTGACGGAAATCATCCATTGATTTGATTGGCTCTGGGAACCAGCCCAAGGCTTCGGGACCAACAGGCTGCAACATGAACCCTTTGACGTTTACGCCCATTTCGTCCCATAGACGGTCATACAATTCCTTGCCGCCGCCATACTGGAACCAGCTTAGGAATGCGATGTTGTCTAGACCAACACCGGCACCCGCAACAGGCGCACCAAACAGGTTGGCAGCAACGTGCTTGCCACCCCAATAGTGGGTCCAAGCAAAGCCGCCTTCGACCAGACCCGCATCAACCGCGTCCATCACGTCGCGTGGGCCAACAACGGCGCCCGCGGGCAATACTTCGATCGTCAACGAACCGTTGGTCAGGGCTGCGACATCCTTGCCGAATTCCTGCAACATGTACACTTCGTCTGCGGTATTTGGCAAAACAGATTGAATACGCAGTACTTTTTCAGCCATTGCGGCTGTTGTCGTCATCGCCAATGCAGTTGCACCGACAACTATATGTTTGAGTTTGAACATTGATCGTCCTCCCTAGGTAAAGCCTTCAAAATTATTTTTATTCTTAAGCAAGAAGGCGGAGCTTAAGAAATTTTTGGAACATTTTAATGTTCCAAGCGAACCACTGGTGATCAGCGCGCTTATCACACCATAGATCATGACCGCACATCCTCAAGTATTAAATCAGATGCCTTTTCGCCTATCATGATACACGGCGCATTCGTGTTGCCACTGACAATTTGTGGCATGATTGATGCATCTGCCACGCGCAGACCGTCAATTCCGTAAACCTTTAGTTTGGGGTCGACCACGGCATGATCGTCAATTCCCATTTTGCACGTTCCCGTTGGGTGATAAATTGTCACCGATGTCCGACGCGCCCAATCTAACGTAGCCTGTTCATCATCCATGGCAACATCCGCACCGGGGGCGTGTTCTTGGGTGATGTAGGATTTCAGCGGGTCAGTCTGTGCAATTTTGCGCGCAATTTGAATGCCCTTGACGATGGTTGTACAGTCCAAATCCGTCGCCAAATAATTCGGGTGAATTTCGGGATGGTCGTCCATTCTGGCCGACCGCAGTTTTAGGTGTCCCGCGCTTTCAGGGCGCAGCTGCAGGACAGATGCGGTAAAGGCGGAAAATTTATGCGGGCCATCGGCGGGTTTGTCCGCGCTCCACGGTTGAATGTGGAACTGAATATCGGGCGTTTCCATATTCGGGTCGGTTTTCAAAAAACCCGTGCCAAGGCTGGCCGCCATTGTCATGGGTCCCGTTTGTGTCAACGCATATTGCATCGCCATCAGACCCTGTTTGAAAATATTGTTGGCCTCGATGTTGATTGTGCTCAGCGTGGTTTTGAACACTGGACGCGCCTGCAAATGGTCTTGCAGGTTTTTGCCAACCGCGCTGTTGGCTTTGACCACGTCAATTCCATGTTCTTTCAACTCGGTTGGATCGCCAATGCCTGATAGCATCAAAATCTGCGGTGACCCGATGGCACCTGCCGACAACACCACCTCGCGTCGGGCGCGGATATCGACCATGCGGCCATGCTGTTTGGCCCGAATACCAACGGCGCGGTTGGTTTCGATCAAAACCTTTTCGGTTTGGGTATCTGTAATAATGGTCAGGTTTTTGCGGTTGCGAATGGGGCGCAGATAGGCGGCGGCCGATGAACAGCGGCGTCCGCCCTTCATTGTCAGTTGGAAATATCCCACGCCTTCTTGGTCGGCGCCGTTATAATCGGGGTTGCGTTTATAACCTGCTTGCACTGCAGCATCGACCCATTTGTCAACGACATCGCGTTTTAGGCGTGAATTCTGTACCGAGAGGGGGCCGTTAGTACCGCGGCTGTCATCATGATGTTCGCCGTTCCATGTCTCAGACCGTTTGAACAGGGGCAGAACATCATCCCAGCCCCAGCCCGTGCAGCCCAATTGCGCCCAGTAATTATAGTCCTGTGCCTGACCACGTACATAAAGCAACCCGTTAATCGAACTGGACCCGCCCAAAACACGACCACGCGGCCAAGAAATGGCACGGCCCGCGATGCCAGGGTCGGGTTCGGCCGTATAACACCAGTCGGTGTTGGGGTTGCCCATGGTGCGGAAATAGCCAACAGGGATGTGAATCCATGGGTTTCGATCGACGGGTCCAGCCTCGACCAATGCGACGCTAAAGCGGCTATCTGCGGACAAACGGTTGGCCAATGCACACCCTGCTGATCCAGCGCCAACGACGATGAAATCAAATTCCATTTCACACCCTGTTATCAAAAAATGAGACTTTTTGTCTCGTTTTTATTTAAAAAACACCATATAATGATTCGTAGGAATTGCACGCCTTTTTTTGTAGGATGACACAAATGGATGAAAACGTACGCATTCCAACAAACCTTAGGACACTGTTAATCCTTGAGGTTTTGGGCCAAAGCGATCAGCCAATGACGGCGACTGAAATAAATGCGCAGATTGGATTGCCGAAACAAACCGTGCATCGTTTGTGTGTCACGCTGGAAGAAAACGGATTTCTGACACGACCGGGAAATGGCAAGAAATATCAGGTTGCGCGGCGGTTGCGCAATTTAGGGGTGGGGTTGTTACACAATTCGCGCGATCACATCGCCCGCCATCAAATCCTAAGCGAGGTGTCGCAAACCGTGGGCGAAACTGTGAACTATGCGGTTCCGGGCACCTCTGGGATGAATTATCTGGATCGTGTGGAAACCGATTGGCCGTTTCGGGTGCAATTGCCTGTCGGCACCAGTGTCCCGTTTCATTGCACCGCCAGCGGCAAGGTTTTTTTGTCTAGCCTGTCGCCTGCTAAAATGCGTGCCATGGTATCGGCCCTGCAGCTAGAATATAAAACGCAGTACACCCTAACGGATCCAGACGCGTTGATTGCGGAGCTGCAGCAAATCCAAAAACAGGGATATGCGCTGGACCAAGAAGAATTTATCATGGGGATGGTGGCCATTTCGGTTCCCGTTTTGGACGGGGATGGCCGCTATATTGCCAGCTTGGCCTATCACGGTCCATTGCCGCGCATGTCGCTTGAAGCTGCAATAGCGCGCAAAACGTACCTAAGTGATGCAGCAGATCGACTAAGCGCCACATTGACAGGTGACGCTTAGCCAGATGCATTAATTGGCAAATAAGTGTTTGAACTGTTCACGTAGAATATTTTTTTGCACCTTGCCCATCGTGTTTCGTGGCAGTTCGGCCATAATTTCAATATGGCGTGGATGCTTAAAGCGTGCCAGTGAGTGTGCAACAACCCCCTGAATTGTATCGATATCAACGGTCTTTCCAGCATGAGGCACAATCACGGCGACAACGGTTTCCCCGAAATCGGGGTGGGGCACACCGATCACAGCGCTTTCTAAAACCGGATCTTGTTCGTCTAGGACCAATTCGATTTCCTTGGGATAAATGTTGTAACCGCCAGAAATAATCAAATCTTTGTTTCGACCAACAATGTGGACATAGCCATCATCATCGATTTTGCCCAAATCACCAGTGATGAAAAACCCATCTGGGCGCAATTCTTCGGCGGTTTTTTCGGGCATTTTCCAATACCCCTGAAATACATTCGGTCCGCGCACTTCGATTTGGCCGACCGAATTTGTGGGCAAACTTTCGCCACTTGCTGGATCGGTGATTTTCAATTCAATCCCCGGCAACGGATGCCCAACGGTACCGGCGCGCCGTTCGCCATCATATGGGTTTGACGTGTTCATATTCGTTTCGGTCATCCCGTAACGTTCCAAAATTCGGTGGCCTGTTCGGTTTTCGAATTGAATGTGGGTGTCGGCCAACAGTGGCGCAGATCCAGACACAAACAACCGCATATGTTTTGTCAGATCGCGGTTAAATCGGGCATTGTCCAAAAGGCGGGTATAGAATGTGGGTACCCCCATCAATGTTGATGCGTCAGGCATTAAATCGATGATTTGGTCGGCATCGAATTTTGGCAAAAATATCATACTGCTGCCGGCGCACAAGGTGACGTTTGTCGCAACAAACAGACCGTGCGTGTGGAAAATGGGCAGGGCGTGTAGCAACACATCATCTGACGTGAAACGCCATTCTTGTACCAATGTTTTCGCATTCGAAATCAAGTTTGCCTGGCTTAGCATGGCCCCTTTGGAACGCCCCGTCGTGCCCGATGTATATAGCAAAGCAGCCAGATCCGTATCCGCGCGGGACACTGTGGCAAATGACGTCGAACAGTTGGCCCATTTATCGCAAATACTACCCGAGCCATCAGCGTTTAGCGTTTCCAATTGTGCGCCCAGTTTCGACGCAATCGGTGCCAAGCTGTCGGTCGATTTGGCATCGCATATGACCAAGGATGCACCGCTGTTTTCAATGAAATAATCCAATTCGCCCGCGGTATATGCCGTGTTCAGCGGCAAAAATACCAATCCAGCCTGCGCACATCCAGCATATAACGCCAAGGCCTGCGGTGATTTTTCAACCTGTACCGCCACGCGATCCCCGGGGGATAACCCCATCATCTGGGTCAGGTTGGCAAACTGCGAACCCATTTCCAAAAAACTTTGGTACGAAATCTGTGTTCCATCTGCCAACCGCAAAAACGGTGCGGTATTTGTTTTATGTGTACCAAATAATGTATCATACAGCGGGTTCGTCATATCAGGGTCTTTCGTCAGAGATGGTTTTGCGCGCCCTTTCAGCTTTGGCGCTGACTGTTGACGTTGCAGAAATTAAACGTTTGTTAAAGAACATTTCATGTTTTTTTTCAACAACGTCAAAGTCATATAAATAATTGACCATTGTTCCATAAGATTGCGCAATACCCTTGTCCGAGGTGTCCGCGCCTTCATGGATGGCGTGAATAATTGCCCCATTGCCCAAATGAAACCGTGCAACTGGGTCCAACGGATGGCCGGCCGAATTTTTCGCGTCCAGCAGATAAGTCGCCGCAACCTCGGATGGGCTGAGCGTATCACATGGAACAATGGCATTTTTTTCCGCCCATTTTGACAGGTCAGGAATAGGAGACAATGTCACAAATGTTGATAGATTGGGCAGGCCAAGTGCTAGATCGGCGGCAACCTGTTTGATCAAAAAATTACCGAATGAAACACCCATCAGTCCAGATTGACAGTTAGATATAGAATAGAACACCGCTGTATCTGCCTCTTGGGTCAGCAGGGGTGTTCTGTCTTGGCTTAGCACCGATTGTATCGAATTGGGGATACCTTGGGTCAGGGCGATCTCGACAAAAATCAGCGGCTCATCCGGCATGGAGGGATGGAAAAACGCATAGCAGCGTCGATCGGTTGGCTCTAATCGTCTGCGTAGATCATCCCAATTTTGGATTGCGTGGACCGCTTCATACGCAATAATTTTTTCTAAAATATGGGCAGGGCTTTGCCAGTTGATTGGACGTAATACCAAAAACCCCCGATTAAACCATGACGAAAAAAGATGCAAAAAATCCAGATCCAATGCATCTATATTTGGATCCTGAGTAGCGAGCGCTAATAAATCAGACCGCATTTTTACCAGTTGCTCGGTCGCACCTGGCATTTGGTTTAGGCGGCGGATGAACTCTTGGCGCTTTGGCTCGGCTGCTTCGGTATAGGCGCGATAGGTTCGGCGCGACGGGGACCGTTCATAGTCAAAGAGGGTTTCGCGCACGCGCGTTGGATCCAAATTTAACTGCTGGGCGACGTCGCTAAAAAAACGCGCTTTGCCTGCGGCGTCCAGCAAATGATATCGCGACAGAATTTCGCGGGCCAAGGTTAAGACACGGGTTTCACTGCGTGTGCTCACCAGTTCATGGGCCAACTCTGATAGGGGGCGCTGGTCAAACGTAATTGGATCTGACACGCGTTTATATGTACGTTCAAAAATGCTGATCAGCAGATCTGCCAGTACTGTCATCGCCCGGGCCCCATGATCAG
>CBFHVU010000049.1:0-14864 GCA_965659465.1 uncultured Paracoccaceae bacterium
GTCAAAAATCCCAGCATTTGGCGCAGGATGGGTTTGTCGTTGGGGGCCTTGGTCAGACCTTTCAGGTCCAGTTTCAATGCCTCAAGATGGACGATATAGACCAGCGCGATATAGGATACCAAGGCAGGCAGCAGCGCGTGTTTGACCAATTCAGGATAGGACACGCCTGTAAATTCCGAAATCAAAAACGCAGCCGCCCCCATAACCGGCGGTGTCAGCTGTCCGTTGGTGGATGACGCCACTTCGACCGCGCCCGCACGTTCGGCCGAAAACCCTGTACGTTTCATCAGTGGAATGGTGAATGTGCCGGTGGTGACCACATTGGCAATCGAACTGCCCGAATACAGACCCGATGCAGCCGAGGCAACGACCGCCGCCTTGGCCGGACCACCGCGCAAATGCCCCAGCGCGGCAAAGGCCAGTTGGATAAAATAATTGCCTGCCCCTGCCTTTTCCAGCAGGGCGCCAAACAGAACGAACAGGAAAATCATCGACGCCGCAACGCCCAGCGCCACGCCGAACACGCCTTCGGTTTGCATCCAGTAATGCCACAACGCTTTGCCCAGCGATGCGCCTTTCCATTGGACCACTTCGGGCAGGACATCGGAATGGCCGAAAAACACATAGGCCACAAACACGGATGCCACGAGCACCAATGGCAGGCCAAGCGATCGAAACACCGCAACGGCCAGCAGGATCAGACCACTGGCGGATATGATTAAATCCATTGTGGTGGGCAGACCCGCCCGATCCGCAATCGCCTGTTTGTTGAAAAACAGATACAGACAAACCACGGCACCAATAGACGCAAGGACATAATCGTATATTGGAACAGAGGTTTTTGATGACCCTTTGAACAACGGAAACGACAGCATCGCCAACACAAGCGCAAAGGCCAGATGGATTTGGCGTGCCTCTTGGTTGTTGAAGACCAGTTTTAATCCCAAATGTTCAGACAGGAAAAACGGAATTGCCGACGCAATATAGAGTTGAAACACCGACCAGCTGAACGCAATGGCCAACACCAGTTTCATGGGCCATCCCGATAATTGACGCCCACCTGATTCAACAGATGCGACGATTTCTTCTGCGGTTTGTGGTGATTGTGCCATGTGATGTCACCCTAAAAAATCCCCCCGCAAAACCGCGGGGGGATAGATCGACTGTGCGTCAGATTAGTTCATCCAACCGCGTTCTTTGTAGTACTTGGCAGCACCAGGATGCAAAGGTGCGGACAGACCATCGCTGATCATCTGTGCCTCTTGCAGGTTCGCAAAGGCTGGGTGCAGTTTTTTGAAATCATCAAAGTTGTCAAATACGGCCTTTACAACTGTGTAGACGACGTTGTCAGGTACATCTGTTGACGAAACAAAGGTTGCACCAACGCCGAATGTTGTGACTTCTGAATCGGTCCCTTTGTACATTCCACCTGGGATGGTTGCAGAGCGATAGTAAGGATTATCAGCGATCAACGCATCAATTGGCGCGCCCTTGACAGAAACCAGTTCGACGTCACAGGTTGTCGCCGCCTCGGTGACCGCAGCGGCGGGGTGGCCAATGGTGTAAATCATTGCGTCGATTTTACCATCACACAGCGCCTGCGCCATTTCCGAACCTTTCAGCTCGGCTGCCAATGCGAAATCGTCCATTTTCATTCCAAAGGCATCCATGACAACTTCCATAGTGGCGCGTTGGCCTGAACCGGGGTTGCCGACGTTGACTTTCTGACCTTTCAGATCTTCGAACTTGGCGATACCTGACCCTTTGCGGGCGATCAATGTGAATGGTTCGGGGTGCACGGAAAATACAGCACGCAATCCTTCGAATGCGCCGGCATCTTGGAATTTGGATGTGCCGTTATAGGCGTGGTATTGCCAATCAGACTGCGCAACGCCGAATTCCAATTCGCCCGCGCGGACGGTGTTGATGTTATAGACCGAACCACCTGTGGATTCCGCAGAACAGCGGATGCCGTGTTCTTTGCGGTCTTTGTTTACCAAACGACAGATTGCGCCACCGGTTGGATAATAAACGCCGGTTACGCCGCCGGTGCCGATTGAAATGAATTGTTGTTGTGCAAACGCAGGTGCCGTCGCGGCGGCAAAGCCCACTGCTGCGACCAGTGTCATAAGTTTTTTCATTCTAATCTCCCTTTAGATGATTCCACGTATAATACATATGTTTTATTTTTATCAAAGATAGAAAACGTTTGTTTTATATCATCAGCCTGCTAAACTACGGCCAACGGGGAATTTTTTTTATGAAAACACAGGCCGCTTTGAAACATGCGATCGGGGACATCGCCGCAACTGGGCCCAAAGCCTTGGCTAAATTTGCACAATGGACGTTGGACAATTATTCTGAAATTGCGTTCCATTCCGTGCGCGGGTTGGCCCAGCTGGCCGGTGTCAATTCCAATACGGTCATCCGTTTGGCAAAATCACTGGGATATGCGGGCTATGACGATTTACGTCAGGATGTGCAAAACACCCTGCGCCAAACCGACCCTTTATCCTATAGCGATCGCGCAGGCGCACTGCACATGCGACCCAGCCAAGATATCTATGCCGATTTTTTGGACAGCTATCAGAAAAATTCGTCCCAACTGTTTGAACCGGCATCATTGGACATCATCCAAGCCAGCGCAAAAACATTGGCACAGGCCGAACAGGTCTACACCGTGGGCGTGCGCAGCTGTTATTCCGTGGCGCATTATTTGTCCTATGTGGGATCAATGGCCTTTCCGTCATTTCACCGCGCCCCATCCGAGCCGGGCGCAATTATGGATCAGCTGTCGCGCGCCACATCGCGCGATGTTCTGGTCGCGGTTTCATTTTCCCATTATTCAACAGAAGTCATCCGCGCCTGCGAAATTGCCAAATCCAAAGGTATGCAGATTATCGCGTTAACAGACAGCTTTTCATCGCCTTTGGCCCAATCCGCCGCCCATGTCATTGAATTACCAATGAGCGGTCCGCAATATATGCCATCGTTGCACGCTGCCTTTATCGTGGCAGATTTGTTGTTGACCACCTTGGCCGCAGGATCGCCAAGCGCGCGTGAAAATATCAAATCATTTGAACATCAAATTTTGACATTTGGCGGTTATGTCGAACGCTAGCAGTCCGCGTCACCCCGACACGGGTACCATCGTGCCCTGCAACACTGCAATCAGTGTTTCCGTATTGTTTTGAAAGGCATAAACATCGGCCGCCACCACGGATAATCGGCGGCCAGTTTTAATTACCCGCCCCTTGGCGATGAGCATGTGTCCCGCCGCTGGGGCCAACAGGTTGATCTTCATCTCTGCTGTCAAAACTTCGGCTTGCGGGTCATATTCGGTCAATGCTGCATATCCTGCCGCACTGTCCCCAATGGCAAAAGTCAGGCCCGCATGCCCAAAGCCGTGTTGCTGTAACACCTGCGGGGTCAGCGGGGCCTTGATATGCACATGACCCTGTTCCAGAAACTGAATTTCTGCACCAAAGGCTTGCATCAAACTTTGGCGTGCAAAACTATCGCGAATTTTATGTTCGATTTGCGGATCCATAACCTGCCCCCTACGCCTATATCACACCCAAGCAGACACAATAACCCAGATCAAGGCAAGTCAGAATTTAGGTTTCATCAGAGCATCATGAAGAAGATTCACCGCAAGCTAAAGCAAGTCAATTAGATTTTTCGCCAGCGTTCAGCATATTTTGCTCAGATGGAGCTCGACTGCCCCATTCAAACGATGATCCAGTTCATAGAAGATCATCGTGGTGATCACAGGGCCAAGTCAAATTGCAGGGTTCTGCCGATTGCCCCAGAGACGTTCTATGATCACCTTACCAAACGGCCTGATCTATCGCGGCTGTCGGATCGTACAAAGCATGACGCAGAACTGAAGCCCGAGATCGAACGTAAATTTGAGTAGAACCTTAAGGTCTCCGGTGTGCCAAAAGTGTGGCATCAAGTGCGGTGTAACGGCTTTGATATTGTACGGTTGCTAGATTGGTGAAGGAGCTTAGTATTTAAGGCGTCGTTCGTGGCAAAGCTACACATACTAAACGGACGCAGCACGCGATAGAGAATGGCTTAGAAGGAGGGTGAAGCTTTTGCCACAATTTCTCCAACTACGTTTTTCCGACAAATAGCTCGCACAGTAGGCCGCCGAGCTGGCAAAGTTTGTTGAGTTTGTGCCTGAAAATACACCACATTGGCCCCGAAACAATTCGTTTGTTAATTCATTTCTTGCTTATGTGGACATGAATGGACGTTTCGCTGCACTCTAATTTTTTTGCGGTGCGTATTTATCCAAATAATCCTCGACCCATTGGACATGACCAAACCCTTCCAACAGGCGGGCAATGTATGATTTATGGCGGGCTGATAAATCGGAAATATCGGGCTTTCCATGAAATGCCACGATTTTGCAGTCGGGATGCGGACGACAGGCGCTGAACCACGCAATGGGCGGCAAAGGAGCAACCGATTTTTTGAATGACCCGATCCAGTGTTCAGGGAAATAACGCAGGTCACGCGCCTCGCCTGTGATATAGTCTTGGTCATTGCGATAGGTCGCAAGTGATGTTTGCGTATCGGTATTAAACCTATCCCACAATTCCGTATGTCGCCCCGCGACAAATCCGACCACCGACGAATTGCCACCGCGAACCACGCGAAATAATTTGGGAAACCATTTTTCGTGATAGGTCGGCCAATCCTTGATAATATGGATCGTATCATCCGATATCACATCAAATAATTCTGCTACCGATGCAACAACGGCCACATCAACATCCATAAATATCACACGCGCCCCTGCTGGGAATATATCGTGTTTGAACATTGCCAGTTTTGGCCACATCCCATCGGCCCAGCGCGCTGGATCCATCGGGATATCAGGCAAGGCGATGGTTTTTAGGTCAGGATCCAGACCCTGCGGATTATCCGTAATACAGCAAATGTCGACATCAGCAGCGGCATAATCCCGCAGGGCGCGATAAGTCATGTTAAATTCATCCGTTGGGTACCCTGCACCCCATTTAATCAATGCAATAATATCCATGGTGAAACATCCCCGCTGCTGCGTCTGGCCCGTTATAAGACTGTTGCCCCACTAAGCTGCGGCGCCCAAGCTGTCAAGTATTGCAGCAGTTCTGGCCAGCACAAACCCCAAAAACAGTTTGTATAACGGCTGATAAAAATTTAACATTACAGCCAAGGAAAAAGGAAAGCCACCATGTACCGTGTCGCATATGCCGTAATTAGTTCTGTGTTATTATTTCTGGCCGCGCCAGTCGCTGCAGAGGGGTATGAAATCACCGTTTACAGCGGAGTCCAAACAGCCCCTCACAGCCCTGTCGCATTCACCGATGAACAGGGCAATATCGATAAATTTACCGCAGGCTGGAATGGCAAGAGCATGGCCCCCCCACCCGATTACGGGGTACGTGCAACCAAATGGTACGATGTTTTTGGCATTGGCGCGGAATTGACCCATGCCAAGGTTTATGCCAACCATGAAACGCGCGCAAAGTCTGGGTTCGAGCGTCTGGAATTCACCGACGGGCTAAACATCATCACAGCCAATGTAATGTGGCAAAAACAATTCGCAGGATCGCCAATTCGTATGCATTCCGGCGTTGGTTTGGGCATTGCATTGCCGCATGTCGATATCACAGGGAATGGTTTGCGAGAATATGGCTATCAATTGACTGGTGGTGCGGTACGATTGATCGGTGGGATCAGCTATCCGATTTTGGACCGAATGTCCGTGGTTGCTGAATATAATGGAACCTATTCGCAAAACGATGTCGATTTGGGCGATCAGGCTGGGTTAAAGACAAACATCATTACCAACGCAATCAACATTGGTCTTAGTCTAAGTTTCTAATTTCACAGTCACGGGATGGAAACCATTGCCATTCACCGCAATTTGGATGGTGTCCAACCGCGCAGGTGTGTGGCGACCCAATTTGCCTGCCCACGCTCCAGCCAGCCGTGTTTTGCAATACTGCGCACACATCTGATAACATGTCTGAAATGAATGGAGCCTAGAGGCGCTTACGAACCACCGAAACAAGGATGTCCATTTTATCAGGACAGTATTGCAGCACCACGCACAAAGAGCGTTTGCTGAAGGTTTCCATCAAATTCCCCCTGAAAAATGTCGTAGCAGCGCGATCAACCCGACACCAAGAAACATGGAAACGGTCGCGTTTCGCGTTATGCCTGCACTGAAAAGAACGCAAATCCCAACAAACCACTCAATTAGACCGCCTTTCATCATCATCACCATAACGAGTGAAACCATTAAACACCCCGGCAAAGCATCTAGTCCGCGCGCTAGCGGGCCGCTTTGCGGCAAACGTGATACGAATATTACGCCCGCGAGGCGCAACCCAAAGCTTGCGACTGCCAAGCCCGCAACTGTGACCCAAATTTCAGCTTCCATTGCGAACTCCTGCAAATGCAGCCCCAGATACAGCACCTAGTATGAGCCCCCAACTGGTATATTCAGGCGCAAGAAAAGCAATAAGCGCGACAGTAATACCGGAAACTGTCCAAGGCAAAAAATCAGTCATACCGCGCCAAAGCCCCGGTATAGCGGCAATAAATACAGCAATAATCGCAAAATCTAATCCAAATGCTGCTGGGTTTGGAATTTGGCCGCCTAAAATCGCTCCGATCGCTGTGACCAAAATCCAAACAATATACAGCGAAAACCCACCCCCAAAGAAATACCAAAAACTATGCTCAAGCTGCCGGCGTTTAGATGTTTGCATTAGTGCAACCGACGCATCCGTTGCGAGTGCAGCACCCAGTGCAGTCTGCCACCAAGGTCGCCCAATCAACGAATTTTTCATGGCAGCAGTCACTAAAAGAAATCTAGTGTTTAAAGCAATCCCCGCCACGATCGCCGCAAAACTACCAGCACCGACAGATAGTCGGTCAAGAGCAATCAGCTGTGACGAGCCACCAAAAATCAGTGCACTCATGCTAACTGACTGGTCAAATGAAAAGCCTGCTTGAATAGCGAGCAAGCCAAACGCCATCCCGTATATTGCAGCAGCAATAGTCATCGGTAACATATCACGCGCACCATATAGAAATTCGGATATGTTTTCAGCGTTTTTTTGAAACATTTGAATGCGTCCTGTAGCATTTGATTGGCAAAATTGCGAATGTGACCTTAGCAGAATATATGGCATGATCTATGCCTAAGCTTGCTATAAACCGACTAATCTAGTGCCGCCATTTTTATAATTTTATTGACAATAGTTTAGCACTGAATATGCGTTCAATATCAAAACGCTACCCTTCAACCATATAGTGCACGGAAACGGATATGACGAAACCAAACACCGGAATTTTTCTGGCACTTATGGGTGCTTTAATCCTAACGCCAGATAGTTTGCTCATGCGCTTATCCAGCTTGAATGGCGGGGAAATGTTAGCGTGGCGCGCAAGTTTAGCAGGAATTATGTTTTTGCTAATTGGAATAATAAAAATACAACCAAAAAACTTCCGCTCGGATATTTTTCTATCGCGTAATTTTGCGGTGTTGGTACTATGCCAAGTCGTAAATACGAGTTTCTTTTCTTTTGCTATTTCATTTGCTCCGGTTGCGCTGGTATTAATAACAGTCGCAACTGTCCCAATCATTGCAATCGCACTCGGCAGTTACGTTTTAGGCGAGCGGGCCAGCGCCCAAACCTGGATAATATTAGGAATTGTAATAACTGGGATCATTATCTCTGTTTTTGGGGAACTTAAGCATTCCTTAAGTTGGTCACCGAAAACAATCTTAGGAGCATTATTGGGCCTTGGTGTTGCCTTTAGCTTGGCTACGAACTTCGTCATAATTCGGCATGATAGAAATGTAGCATTCGAAATGGCACTAGGCGTTGGCGCAGTCATAGCGGGGCTTTGTGCATTTACGCTTTTTCCTACCGCGCTGTCAGTTGGCCTGAGCAGTGGTCTAATCATCGCTAGCACAGGGATCATAATCCTTCCGGTTTCCTTTATTTTGTTGTCGCGCGCTGCACGTTATACAAGCGCCTCAAATGTTAGCTTATTAATGTTACTCGAAACTGCGCTAGGCCCCCTGTGGGTATGGATCGCCATCGGTGAGACACCAACACACTTCACTCTCATTGGAGGCACTATTGTTGTATCAGCAATAATTTATTTTCTAACGACTGAGAGTACTGCCGCATCCTAAGCTATCGGGCATTAAGGGAACACGTCCATCGCATCCAAGCTTTAGACGTCACTGCGGGCAAGGTCCGCAGCGCGCTATCAACCCGCGCAATCAGGTCACAGCGAAATCAAAGGATAGCGCCTTAGTAGCAGAAATAGCGCTAGAACAAGGTCTCCAACGCCGCGGTTGTCATCAGAAATCCTTTAACAGTCTTGTAGTCTCAGGATCGAGGAACCCAGCAACGGTAGCTTCTGTTTCAAGGCTCAACGCGTGTTGCAATCCACCCGAGATTGCTTGATTAAGGACTCGTTTCATCGCACGGGTCGAAAGAGTAGGTAGCGCAGCAAGCTGCTTTGCAACCGCTTCAGCCTCTGCCAAGAGCTCATCATCTGGCACCACCTTCCACGCGACACCAATCTCTTTCAATTCAGCAGCAGTATAACGATTGCCCAAAAAGAGCATTTCGCGCGCCTTAATTGGGCCGACAATGTTGGGTAGGATTGAGGTTACAGCGCCCGTTACGAACAGGTTGAGCGACACCTCGGGAAAAAATGCACGCGCGCTTTCTGCCCAAATCGGAAAATCACAATTTATTGCCCATTCGAAACCACCGCCAACGGCCCAACCATTAATAGCACCAACAACTGGCTTTGCGCCCATTACAATGGACACCGTTGCGCGTTGAATGGCATCAACAACTGCACGCGCTTCTTCTTCGTTTTCGGGGTGGACATGCTCATGTCGGTCATCGCCAGCACAAAATGCGCGCCCCTTGCCTGTGAATATAATAGCACGTGTTTCGGGGTCTCGATTAGCGTCATCAAATGCTACTGAAATCTCGTTAATGAGTAGACGGTTCATTGCATTCATCGCATGCGGCCGGTTCAGTGAAATCGTCCTGACGCCGTCTGCCGTGATTTCTGAACAGATTGTTTCATAATTATAGGTAGTCATTCATAACTCCTGATCACACGTTTGGTTTTACCTTCAGTTCGCGGGAACGTGCCGTAGGGGACTGTTTTTACCCGGATCGTCGCCCCCAGCTCTTGCTTAAAGCGTTTTTCTAAGCGCAACGACAGCATGTCGTCGTCCTGTACTCCTTCGGCCAACTCTACGACTACGGGCAACACATCATAGGGCGGTGGTGCATCCAGCACGATCCGATAGTCGCCTGACATTTCTTTGAAACTCGTCACGACGGCCGCCACCATTGTTGGAAACATATTTAGCCCGCGTACGACCACCATGTCATCCGATCGACCAATGACACGGAACCTAAAGCCAGCACAGCCACACCGACAGGTTTCTGTATTCTCTATGCGAATAATGTCGCCTGTACGAAACCTGACCAAGGGTTGGCATTCGCGCTCCAGATGAGTCAGCACAAGCTCACCCGAGCTACCGGCCTCAAATCGCTTTAGAGAGCCATCGTCAGGGTCGATCAATTCAGCGTGTAGAACATCATGGGCCACAAAATGCAGCGCGGTGTCATAGGCACATTCAGATGCAAAATTACAAAATACATCCGTCACACCATAATTTGAATTTCGCGGCTGCATGCCCCACGTATCGCTAAGACGCTTGCGGAACGCTGGATCATCGATGCCGGGTTCGCCACCGAATAAACCCAGCTTTAGCCCCAGATCACTGGGGGATAGATGCGGAAACTTCTCGGCAATTACCATTTCCAGAGCTGCAGGATAAGATGGCGTACAAGAAATTGCAGTTATTCCATTCTCAAGTATCGTCTTGATTAGTAATTCTGTCGATCCAACGCCAAACGGCACAACGGTCGCACCTGTACGTTCGAGTGTTAAGTGATCGGTCAGCCCACCCATCCACATTTGGTAATTTAGACAATGCACAACCATCATGCCCGGCTTTAGGCCTGCAAGTGACTGCGCGCGACCACCAATGATTTCAGTGACTTCACAGTCGCGCGCACTCAGTGCTAGGTTCATAGCCTGCCCAGTGGTTCCTGATGTTCGATGTAATCGACTAACTTTTTCAGGTCGCGCTGCTAGGTAGTCACCGAAAGGTGGTGATGCGGGCTGCGCTAACCTCAGGCTGGACTTATCCGAAAGTGGCAGCTCGGCAATCTCCGCCAGTCGTTTTGGCGGTCTCTGTCCGTCCCATAGCCTTTGGTAAAATGCAGAGTTCTCGGCAACGTAAGTACTTTGCAACTCCCAAGCGTGCTGTCTGTGCTCGGAGATTTCACTCAGAGATGAAATATGTCCGTTCTTAAGCAAGCTTTTACTCCCATCAAGTCGTTATTGAAGCCTCCAATGGCGGGCTTCTGTAGACTAACCATGCAAAGGATTTGTCCCTTTAGCAATCGTTACAATCGACATGGTGAGAGAAAATTAAGCACAGCACTTATAGCGGTGACATACCCGACAGGCATGCCTGTCAATGATCACAGGGACAGACCACTTGACGTTCAATATGAAAATTGGCCGGCAACGCATGCATCACCTAGCATGCTATCATAGGCTTGGGATATTTGCGTGGAATAAATGGTACCCAGGGGCGGATTCGAACCACCGACACAGGGATTTTAATGCAGATGACAGTAAATTTCTTCTCGATTACAGTGGCTTATCTTACTGTAATTTTGGTGTGCGTAAAAGTTTGTTTTTGGTGATTTGAGGGTGAACGGAGTGCGAACACTGTATTGAACACAGTGTTCGCAACAGTGTGGGGGACATCATTTGGCTCTATCGGATTTGATCAATAGCTGCCGCGATATTCTATGATGAAGTCTCGGTACTCTTTTTTTTGCAAAAACATTCGAGCTGCCGTTAAGCTATCAGACTGCATTGGAATTGCCCACTTAAAAGGAAAGTCATAAAACAGAAAGGCCGCAGGATTATCCCGCGGCCTATACCCAACTGTTGTTCCAGTGCTCGTCACAACAATCAAAAAGTAGGTTTAGCTAAGATATCGTCAAATAGAAACTTACTAAGTAATTGACCAACACATCTAAATGAACAAATCAAAGAACTGCATAATTTAACAAAGTGTTCATAAGTTTATTAAGCAACCACCCAGTCACAGAAAGACTATGTTCTTTTACTAATGCCTAGACACAGTGTTTAAGCCCAGAATCTAGCCCCACAAACACATCAAAAAGTGTGTATTTGGTGTGTTTTTGAATCACACATGCATAGCGCTAGTGTGTCAAAAATAAGATATTGATTTTATTGATATATATGGTGCCCAGGGGCGGATTCGAACCACCGACACAGGGATTTTCAATCCCCTGCTCTACCCCTGAGCTACCCGGGCACCGGAACAGCCAAATGCTGTGGGTGGGGTCGTTCTAAGCCGTGCTTGATAAACTGTCCAGAGGGTTTTTCAAAAAAAATTCAAAACACAGCAAAATACTGCGATCAAGTCTCTTTTCATGTATCACCCAGCCGGATTACGTCGAATTATTGCGCCTCGGCAAGCTTGGTGATCTGATCCAACAGCCGTTCACGGGCGGATGGTAGATGTGTGATGCCCAGATTGATCGCCACTTTGTTTTCAAGGAAATATTGAGTTAACTTCAGACCTTCTAAGGTATGCTTTGGCGTATGTACCAATCCCTTTGCCACATCAGGTAACGGCAGCAAGCGATCCGCCCATTCCCCCGCGCCGTGTCGTGATACCGCGCGAGCAGATTTGGGTGAGACATAGATCAAATCCTGCGTCGATCCCGTCACGGCACAGCATGACAATTCCAGCCCATACCCCAGATGGCCCAGCAGAGCTAGTTCCCAATGGAAATACCCATAGGCAAAGGCCTGCGGCACCGACAGAATATCCAGCAGGGCGTTCGTTTGATCGTATAGATCCGGCATAGGATCGCGTTCTGGTAACACACGCTGCAACAGGGCCGCCACGGCCGACAGCCCCGCCAATGAAAACCGGTCCTGCATCGCAATGCTGCGCGATTTCACCAAATCCACGGATAAACTGCCCATATGGTCCGACAGGCGCGCCCGCCATGTCACATCCAACACAGATCCAGGTTGCAAGATGGGGCGATATTTGCGTGAAATACCACCCTTGACCACGCCGCTATGACGTCCGTGATCGCGCGTTAACACGTCCAATATGACCGAGGTTTCGCCAAATCCCCGCGTGCCTAAAACTATGCCATGATCGCGCCATTCCATAGCCTGTGATAATGCACGTTTCGCGCGCCTTGCCTAGCCCATCAATTCCAACAAATGTGTGCCACTGGGTGATTCAATCTCGATGGTCCAAAGGTCCGGATCACGCGCCGCCTGTCGCGACAGCAGATCATCCATATCCCGTTCCGTTCCACGGTCCTGCAATGTCCAATCGCGGCGGTCGGCCATGATATCATAGGTTTGTGCATAAACTTGTGCCTGACCATCCAGTGTGTTGACCTTGATCAACACCGATCCGGCGGTGTTATCCCCATGCCGCAGGACATAGGCCGGAATATGTGCCATGTTCAAATGCTTCAGATAGGCTTGGACCCAAAATTCCGTAGCCAGACGCGTCATGCGTTTCCGTCTTTGAAATCTAGGCCCATTTCGGAATAACGTTCGGCCTCTTCCAACCATTTCTCGCGGACTTTGACCTGACAGAACAGATGCACTTTGCGGCCTAAGAACTCTTCTAACTCTTCGCGCGCGGCTTTGGATACGGCTTTGATGGTTTCGCCTTTGTTGCCCAGAACAATGCCTTTGTGGCCATCGCGGACGACATAAATTATCTGGTCAATGCGCGCACTACCATCTTTGCGCTCTTGCCAGTTTTCTGTTTCGACGGTCAACTGATAGGGCAATTCCTGATGCAAACGCAGCGTCAATTTTTCGCGCGTCATTTCAGCGGCAATCATGCGCATGGGCAGATCAGCAATCTGATCCTCGGGGTATAACCACGGGCCATCGGGCAATTCGCCTGCCAACCACTGACGCAATGCATCGACACCGTGACCGCGTTCTGCCGAAATCATAAACGTCTGTTCAAACGCAAAGGCATCATTCATTTTTTGTGACAGCGATAGCAAGACCTCGGCCTGAACACGGTCGATTTTGTTGATGGCCAATGCGACGCGGCGACCTGTTGCGATATTTCCCAATTCCTCTAGGATGCGCTCGACCCCTTCGGTCACGCCGCGGTGTGCCTCGATCAGCAAAACGATCACATCAGCATCTGCGGCCCCCCCCCACGCGGCGGCGACCATCGCACGATCCAAACGGCGGCGCGGTTTGAACAGACCGGGCGTATCGACGAACACAATCTGGCTGTCACCCTCAATTGCGACCCCACGAATACGGGTGCGCGTTGTCTGCACCTTGTGCGTCACGATTGACACCTTGGCCCCCACCATACGGTTGGTCAGGGTGGATTTACCGGCGTTTGGTTCACCGATCAGGGCAACAAATCCCGCTTTGGTCATGTATTATATATCCAGTTTGTTCAACAACGCCTTGGCGGCGGCTTGTTCCGCTTTGCGTTTGTTATTGGCCGTGGCCGTTTCTGTTTCGCCCGTTATTAACACAGCTTGGATTTCAAAAACAGGGGCATGATCTGGTCCACTGCGGGACACCACATTATATTGCGGTGGCGGCAATGACCGCGCCTGTGCCCATTCTTGTAACATGGTTTTTGCATCCCGCGCGTCAGATTTGACACGATGCACCCGATCCCCCCATAGGGACAAAACCGTTTTCTTGGCCACACCAAAGCCTGCATCAATGTATATGGCGGCGATAACGGCCTCCATAGCATCGCCCAGCAGGGTTTCTTTGCGGCGGCCCCCCGATTTCATTTCGGACCGCCCCAGTTTCAGGACAGCGCCCAAATCAATTTCACGCGCCACATCAGCACAGGTTTCTTTGCGCACCAATGCGTTGAAACGGGGCGCAAGTGTACCTTCGGCAGCCCTGGTATCCAGTTCCAACAATACCTCGGCCATGACCAATCCCAACACACGATCGCCCAAGAACTCCAAGCGTTGGTTGTCGGGACGTGTCTGGCTGGCAATGGATGGATGCGTCAGCGATTGCAGCAGAATTTCCAAGTTCTGGAATTCATACCCCAACCGTTTTTCAAACACGGCTATGTCGATGGATCGCTTCACTGAACCGCCTTGAAAAACCGATCTGATCGCCATGTCCAGAAAAAGAACATAGATCGACCTGCAGATGAAAAAACGATACGATCTGCACGGCCGATCAGATCCTTGAACGGAACAAAACCAACGCCGCCTTGGATTTGGTCAACGCGGCTATCGGATGAATTATCGCGGTTGTCGCCCATCATGAAATAATGGCCTGCCGGCACAGTAAATACCTTGGTATTATCGGTGAACGATGGGCCGATGTTCAACACGGCATAGGATTTTCCTTCGGGGTTTGTTTCGATGGCACGGGATTTATTACACATCCCCCCGTCCCCCACGGCCCCATTTTCGCACCGTGGCCGATTGCCAAAGGCGCCCTGTGGTTCCATCGTTTCTGTAAACACACCCGCAGGCACCTGTGGCATTGGCACCCCGTTTAGATGAATGATACCTGCCTTAATCTGGATTTGATCACCCGGCAATCCGATCAGACGTTTGATGTAATCACGCCCTGTTACGGGATGGCGGAAAACTACCACATCACCGCGTTCGGGTTCGCTGGCCAGAAAACGACCGTCACTATTT
>CBFHVU010000050.1:0-2978 GCA_965659465.1 uncultured Paracoccaceae bacterium
TAAGACCTGCACCAAAATGCCGCTAACTTGGCGATCATGTGCCATTTCCAACGCCCTATGCGTTGACGCCAAATCCCCCAAGAAATCGGAAAAAATCGCTGCCTTGGATTTGGGAACCAATCTAGGCCCATGACTGTCTGCCGTATTGGGCGTATCAGAAAATGACATCATCATGCGTGCAATTTGACCATGGCCATAGCCCACCGGCACGCTGTTATCCAAACTGCCCACCCGTTCGCCGGCGCGAACAGCCGCCCCTGCCAAGGCCGTGGCCAATACGGCAGATACCGCCCATTTGCTGGGGCTGTCCCGATCATGCATATTTGCGCTGTTGTCGACCGACAGCGCCAGCGATTGCGCCGTTTTCCATTCAAAGGTGCGCACATAGAGTTGGTCAGCGCGCGCAGAGCGGCGCCAGTCAACGGATTTTTGCGTATCTACGCCAGCGGTAAAGGGGCGAAATTGCCAAAAATCATCCCCGACCCCCGGCCGCCGGCGCCCATGTTCACCCGCCGCCACCGTTTGCGACAGCTGTTCGGCCTGCAACAACAGCGGTGCCAGACCTGCATCCAGCTGGGCCGCATCGGTTGCAAGGGGCGACAGATTTGTCATGCAGCTTGGCCTTGGGCATCTATATCGGTCACGATTTGTGAAATCACATCTGCCATAGCGACACCTGCCGCCTGTGCGGAAAATTTCAACGACATCCGATGCGACAGCACCGCAGGGGCCAAATCAACCACATCACGCATCGTGGGCGCGGACACACCGCGGATCACCGCGTGTGCGCGCATCGCCAAAACAAAGGCCTGTGACGCCCGTGGCCCGGGCCCCCATGACAGATGTTGGTTCGCCAAGGGATGTGCGTCAGCAGTCCCCGGACGACAGGCCCGAACCAACCGCAAAACAAATTCCATCAGACCCTGCCCAACAGGCACCTGCGCCAACACCCGCTGTGCAGCAACGATGTCTGCTGCGGAAAATACCGGATCAGGCAGATCATCGGACAGGCCCGTGGTGGCCAAAACGATATTACGTTCCGTGTCTAAATCAGGATAACCCACATCAATGCGCAGCAAGAACCGGTCTAACTGCGCCTCGGGCAAGGGGTATGTGCCCTCTTGCTCTAGGGGGTTTTGCGTGGCCAGCACCAAAAATGGTGCGCCCAGATCACGGGTTTGCCCAGCTGTTGTGACCTGTTTTTCCTGCATTGCTTGTAACAAGGCAGATTGTGTGCGCGGGCTGGCGCGGTTGATTTCATCGGCCATCAGCAATTCGCAAAAAATTGGCCCCGGAATAAACCGAAAGGATCGTGCGGTGTCTGGACCCTCTAACACTTCGGATCCTAAAATATCGCTGGGCATTAAATCGGGCGTAAATTGAATGCGGGACGTATTTAACCCCAAAACATGCCCTAGCGTGGAGACCAGCCGCGTTTTACCCAAACCCGGAACACCGATCAATACCGCATGCCCCCCTGCAAAAACGGCCGTCAACGCCTGATCCACCACGCGCGTTTGTCCAATAAATCTGGTATTGATCGCTGTTTTTGCAGCAGTTAGACGTGCAGAGAGGTCGTCGATAGATTGTATCAGATTTTCAGGATCAGACATTTTGCACTCCAATAAGTTTGGCCTATATACTAGGTGTAACGCAAATTAGGGAAATGGCAAAACGAATGTGTGGCAAAATTTCACCGCAACCAACCGCAGAGAATTTGGCAACCGCCGCCCGTGCGGCCCAAAAAACCAAAGGTTTGCCGCCCGTGCATCTGTGGAATCCACCATTTTGCGGGGATTTGGATATGCGCATTGCCCGCGATGGGACTTGGTTTTATCTGGGCACCCCGATTGGTCGGTTTGAACTGGTCAAACTGTTTTCGTCGATCCTGCGCAAAGATGGTGACAAATATTTTCTGGTCACCCCCGTCGAAAAGGTGGGTATCACGGTCGATGACGCCCCCTTTGTAGCGATGGATTTTATGGTCAAAAATGCAGGCCCAGACCAAGAGATTTGTTTCGAAACCCACGTCGGCGATTTTACGACGGCCAATTCCGAAAACCCCATCCGCGTTATGCGCGACCCGCAAACGGATGAACCGGCCCCCTATGTTCATGTGCGTGCCGGTCTAGAGGCCTTGATTGATCGCAAAAGTTTTTACCGACTGATTGAAATTGGTACCCATGACACGCACCAAGGGGAGTCTTGGTTTGGGCTGCGATCTGGCCGCCAGTTTTTCCCAATCGTCCCATCCGCCGAATTAGAGGGCTAGTACCGCGATTGTAGGCGAGTGCAAGCCTTGGGATTTACATTCCACAAATCGAATATTAAAGTGGGTATGTAACCAAGCAGGAGCCTGTCATGATTCCCCCGCGCTTTGCCCCCATTATGTTTGGCTTTCTTGTCTCAGGGATGATGTCATTGATCGTATCGGGCATCGCAACCCTGCGCGCCATCGGATGGGATGCAGGATTAGGCGCGTCATGGATGCATGCTTGGGCCATCAGTTGGGCGATTGCATTTCCAACGATCCTGATCGTATCCCCAATTGTGCGCCGGTTTGTTGCCGCAATCACAAAACAACCGTCCTAAGGGGCGCGTCACACCTAATGCGCCACGGCCCAGTTGTCGCCCTGCCCTGCATCCACAATCAGCGGTACATCCAAACGCACCACGGGGTCGGCTGCGTTTTCCATCACATCTTTGGCCCTTGTGATCAGCGTATCGACCGCATCTGCATCGACTTCAAACAATAATTCATCGTGGACTTGCAACAACATCGTTGCAGGCAAATCCGCAATCGCGGCCGGCATGCGCACCATGGCGCGACGAATGATGTCTGCCGCTGTTCCCTGTATCGGGGCATTGATGGCCGCACGTTTGGCAAAGCCTGCTGTTGGTCCCTTGGCGTTGATTTCAGGGGTATGGATGGTACGCCCAAACAGGGTTTTTACGCATAGATGTTTCTTGGCATAGGC
>CBFHVU010000050.1:2988-14853 GCA_965659465.1 uncultured Paracoccaceae bacterium
TCCTTGATCCCGGGGAAGCGTTCGAAATAACGGTCGATAAAGGCCTGTGCTTCGGCCCGAGGGATACGCAGGTTACGGGCCAGCCCGAACCCAGAAATGCCATAAATGACGCCAAAGTTAATCGCCTTGGCCTGACGACGAATATCGGATGTCATCTGATCCAAGGGCACATCAAACATTTCCGATGCGGTCATGGCGTGGATGTCATGTCCATCCCGAAATGCCTGTTTCAAACTGTCGATCCCTGCCACATGGGCCAAGATACGCAATTCAATTTGACTGTAATCGAGACTGACCAAAACCTTGCCTTGCGGGGCGATAAATGCCTCGCGGATGCGGCGACCATCCTCTGATCGAATGGGGATGTTTTGCAGGTTTGGATCGGTCGAAGCCAATCGGCCCGTATTGGCCCCTGCAATAGAGTAGGATGTATGCACCCGCCCCGTGGTGGGATTGATGTGATCTTGCAAGGCGTCCGTATAGGTCGATTTCAGTTTCGACAGTTGGCGCCAATCCAATACGCGCGCCGGCAAGACATGTTGGGTCGCCAAATCCTCTAGGATATCGGCACCGGTGGCATAGGCGCCTGTTTTGCCTTTCTTGCCGCCCTCATACCCCAATTTGTCGAACATGATTTCACCCAGTTGTTTGGGTGAACCTACGTTAAATGACTGGCCTGCCAATTCGTGAATTTCCGCCTCTAGTGCGGCCATTTTTTGGGCGAATGTATTGGACATACGGCTGAGCGTATCGCGATCCACCAAAACGCCCGCGCGTTCCATTTTGGCCAAAACCGGCACTAGGCTGCGTTCCATGGTTTCATAAACGGTGGTCACGCTGGCCTGATGCAGTTGGGGTTTGAACAGTTGCCACAGGCGCAAGGTGATGTCCGCATCTTCGGCCGCATAAGGCGTGGCCTGATCGATGGGCACACGATCAAAGGTGATGGCCGATTTCCCCGATCCCAACAGATCCTTGATC
Source organism: uncultured Paracoccaceae bacterium (assembly GCA_965659465.1). Lineage (GTDB taxonomy): Bacteria > Pseudomonadota > Alphaproteobacteria > Rhodobacterales > Rhodobacteraceae > CAJXSD01. Next base: position 3,970 of record CBFHVU010000050.1, read on the forward strand.
GGGATGGGGGTGTGGTTTAGATACCGATCGCTGAGCGTATCCATACCATGCCCATGCAACCCGCCATGCAGGGCATAAGACAACAGCATCGTATCATCAAAGGGTGCAATATCCTGCCCTAAATTCGCGAAAATCTTGGCATCATATTTGATGTTTTGACCGATTTTCAAAATCGCAGGGTCGGTCAGTATGGGACCCAAGCGGTCAAACACCTGATCCAGGCTTAGCTGGTTTTCCACCAAGCTTTCGGTGGCAAACAAATCATCCGCCGCGCCATCTTTGTGCGCGATGGGAATATAGGCCGCGACACCCAGTGACGTGGCCAATGAAATACCCACCAATTCTGCGCGCATTTCATTCAGTGACGTGGTCTCGGTGTCCACAGCAACATAGCCCAATTCAGTGATCTGCGCGCACCATGCGTCCAATGTTTCCACGTCACGAATGCAAACATATTGATCCGCGTCAAATCCAACCGTTGTTGCCGCAATCGGTTCTGATGCCATTTGCTGCGGGGTATCATTAATTTCAGGCGCGGCACGGTTGAATTTTTCGGCGACCTTTTTCGTGATGGTGCGAAATTCCATTTGTGCCAGAAAATCCAACAAAACCTCAGGCTCGGGATCACGCAATTCCAAATCATCCAGCGTGAAGTCCAGCGGTGTGTTGGCATCCAATTCGACCAACCGTTTGCTAAGACGGATTTGGTCGGCGTGATTTATCAATGTTTCGCGGCGCTTGTTCTGTTTGATTTCGCCCGCCCGTTCCAGCAGCGTTTCCAAATCACCATATTCATTGATCAACAAAGCCGCAGTTTTTATGCCGATCCCGGGCGCACCGGGCACATTATCGACGCTGTCACCGGCCAAGGCCTGAACATCAACCACGCGTTCGGGAAAGACGCCGAATTTTTCAAACACCTCGTCACGATCAATTCGTCGGTTTTTCATAGCATCAAACATTTCGACACCGCCGCCGACCAACTGCATCAGATCTTTGTCAGAACTGACAATCGTCACACGTCCGCCCGCGTCACGCGCCTGATGGGCCAGTGTCGCGATAATATCGTCCGCCTCATAGCCCTGAATTTCTTCACATGCGATGTTAAAGGCGCGGGTTGCGTCACGGGTCAGGGGGATTTGGGGGCGCAAATCCTCGGGCATGGCATCGCGGTTTGCTTTGTACTGATCATACATGTCATTGCGAAATGTGTGACTGCCCTTGTCAAAAATGACCGCCAAATGGGTGGCCGCATCAGGGCCTGTGTTGCCCTCAATATACCGCAGTAGCATGTTACAAAACCCGCTGACCGCGCCCACGGGCAACCCATCGGATTTCCGCGTCAAAGGGGGCAACGCATGAAAGGCGCGAAAAATAAACGCCGACCCATCAATTAAATGCAGATGATGTCCTGAACCAAATGACATAATGTACCCCGCTTTCTGTTGGTTTCAGGTGTACACAATCACGGAAAAATTGACCAGCCAGAAACAGAGTGCCAGACACATCCTGCGAAAATTAAGTTCATTTTGTGAATAACTCAAATTTTAATATTCGGTTGCAAAATTTACGCTTATCACGACCGCCCTTGCCGCCAAGATACAAATATTGAGTGGTATATTCTGGATATTGATCCGCCTAGGCGTGCAGCATCCCAAAAGAGCCTAAGGGGTGTTTTAGCCACAGCCATTTCCGGTTTTAAGTTGCTTTGCGAAGCCCCCGATCATAGCATCAATTTTGCCAAGCAGCTGGTACATAATTGGCCCGCCGGTTGATGAGACTGCAACAAGATCCCCGTCCTCACACAGTGGGGTGATAGCATGGCCCTGCGCTTCTTCGTATCTAAACAATGACATCGCAGCAAGGGACGTTACTACAATTCATGCAGTTAATATCACCCAATCGATAGCAACCGCACCTTGTTCGTTATTCGCAAATCCGCGCAACACCGCCACTAATTTGTCTTTGAATAACATGTTCATAAATCCAATCCAATCAAACCAAAAACATCAAACCAACCCAGTTTCAGAGAAACTGCGCACCGTTACCATCAAAAAGACTGACTTTAAGTAGTACATTAGTAAAGCCCCCTTATTTTAACGCACTCGGTGTTTCTGTGACATGATCGTGCAGTCATTGGATTTTATCCTGGACAAATACGATGAATCACCAGCAAGCCTGACAGCTTGTGTCATAATATCGATTCACATTTGGGCTAAAATATGATGCGTCCGTGGTAAAAGGTTGTATTCAATCGGCCATCAGTGGTCTTGATGATCGCGATGAACCAGCTTGGCATCGCAATATGGGCATTCCACCCAACCTTTGTCCGTTGGGATTTGCAACCAAACGCGGGGATGTCCCAAGGCACCTTCGCCGCCGTCACAGGCAACGCGATAGGTTTCCACGACACGGGTTTCAGGAGCTTGCATTGACATTGGCATTTCCTTTTGCATTTTGGTTCCAATATGTTATGCGCGATTACATCCAAGGGGGCAAGTACCGCAATGACCCAAGCAGCCATAGAAATCAAAAATTTGGTGAAAACCTATGCGGCGCAGCACAATCAGCCGGAAAAATTTGCCCTAAAGGGCGTAGACCTGTCGATACCGCGCGGATCCATCTTTGGCCTGTTGGGGCCGAACGGTGCGGGAAAATCCACGATGATAAATATTTTGGCCGGCTTGGTGAACAAAACCAGCGGATCGATTCGGATTTGGGGCTTTGATCAGGATCAATCGCCGCGCCAATCGCGCGCGGCCATCGGCGTGATGCCACAGGAATTGAACCTTGACCCGTTTTTCACACCACGCGGCGCGTTAGAGGTGCAGGCTGGCCTTTACGGAATTCCGGCCAAAGACCGCCAAAGCGACGCCATCTTGGACATGGTTGGCCTAACCGACAAAGCGCATGCCTATGCGCGCACCCTGTCGGGGGGCATGCGTCGGCGGTTGTTGTTGGCCAAGGCCTTGGTGCATCACCCCCAGATTTTGGTTTTGGATGAACCGACCGCGGGCGTAGACATCGAATTACGTCAAATGTTGTGGCAGAACGTGCGTCGATTAAACCGCGAACGCGGTATGACGATTATTCTGACCACCCACTATCTGGAAGAGGCCGAAGAAATGTGCGACGAGATCGCCATTTTATCGCAGGGCCAGATCGTCACACAGGATACAACCAAAAACCTGTTGGGAAAATTGGACGCAAAGGCACTGATCATTCAGCCGGCACACCCCGTGTCCCAATTGCCTCAATCGGATCACATCACCACAACACAGCGCGATGATGGATCAATCGTTTTCAGCTATCGCGCACAGGACATAACGGCCGACGATGTTTTACAATTCGTCAAATCATCGGGCATCACCATCGCAGATGTGCGCACCGAACAGGCCGACCTAGAGGATGTGTTTTTATCCCTGACCAAATCGGCCTGATCCATTATTTCGCGCGTTGTAGCATCCGCCCCAACATGCGCCCGCCCAAGATGTGCACATGCAGGTGTGGTACCTCTTGGACACCATGTGCCCCAGTGTTTGCGATGGCACGAAACCCTTGTCCTGATGGGGGCTGCACGCCCAGCTTTTCACACACCTGACCAATGGCGCGGGTAAAATCCACGATTTCGGCATCACTGGCGGCTTGGGCGAAATGATCATAGCTGACATATGGGCCCCTGGGGATGACCAAAACGTGGATCGGCGCTTGGGGCGTGATATCTTCGAATGCTAGGGAATGTTCCGTTTCCAAAACCGTTTTATTGGGAATTTCGCCCCGCAGGATTTTGGCAAAGATATTAGTGTCGTCGTAGGTATAAGTCATCTTAATCCTCTGTCTGTGTTAGTTGCGCTGTAATCCAATGATCGGCAGCATCGCGTGTTAGGTTGGCAGGCACATCAAACACCTGCCCGTTATGGTCTCATTTAACCTGCCTGATTATCTGGGCAAGTTCATTTTGCACCTGTGTGTTTAATTGATCGTCGATGTCTGTGCCATTCGCGCTGCCCAAACGGGGTTGTTTGGGCATGATGTTATGATCTAAAATCACCCGCACCTGCCCCTCAAAATCCGGTAGTCGCGCGAAAATAACGATATCGGCTGGGCCCAAAAACGCCACGATGCGCTGATTGGGCAATGCCCCACATAACAGCGATAAAAACAACGCAGGCTTGGCCAGACGTTCCGCACGGGGCATAACCGCTGACAGATCATCACAAACCGCAGAGGCATCCGCGTCAAAGGCAAAACCAACGGATGCCCCCAACCTTCAGTCGTTCCGGCAGCGCCCGATCGCGCGTCACAATAACGTTCAGCATCTGGTTAAATCGCAATCGGCGGGATTGTTCAAAAAACCGCGGTCCAAACCGCAGCCCTGCGCGACCCGCAGATTGGATCTGGGCGATAATCCCCTTGGCCGTTCGATGGCACGGTGCGTGGTCCGCATCACCGGCATATAAATCCCACAGTTTTTGTAAAAACGCGGGCGACCCCGCCCCGATTTTACAAACCAATGGCCCCCGACATTCATTGGTCGTCTGTGTCGGGCCATGTATCGACCCTGATTTCAGACGGTGGGCGGTATGATCAGATATTCTGGACCGAACTTTTTGACGATGGGATGCAACATGTGTTGGACACGATCACCACACCACATGCAGTCGATTTACCCAAAGTCCCCCGTTTCAACGAAAACGAAGGCCACGGCCCCAAACGCGCGCATCCCGTTGCCGATTATTTCGACAATCTGTCAATTCATTTGATGCACGAAATCTATCGCCAAGATTTCGAATTATTCCGCTATGACCCAGACGACCCAAGCAACAAAATGCCACTGGGCGAAATTGATCTGGACAGGCTTCACGCAGAACTGCGCCGCTAGGTTACACCAAACCCGCGGCTGCAAACAATTCGGCAACTGATGTTTCAGGGCGTGGTCCAATATGGCGGATTACCTCGCCCGCGGCGACACAGCCCATTTTACAGCTGGTCGCTAAATCGCGATCGGTGGCCAAACCATAAAGGAATCCAGCCGCGAATTGATCCCCTGCCCCCGTCGTGTCAATGGCAGCAATCTTATCAACAGGCACATCCACGCGCTGACCATTTCGAATGGCGCTGACACCATCGCTAGAGCGTGTACAAACCACCAAAGGCGCAATTTTTGCCAAACGGTCCAAGGCACTGTCCAAATCATCGGTCTGAAACAGGGATTTCACCTCATCTTCGTTGCCGATGACAAAATCCAGTTCGTGTTCAATCAGGTGCAAAAAATCGTCGCGGTGGCGTTCGACGCAAAATGGATCGGAAATCGAAATGCCCGCCTGTCCACCCGCGGCACGACACAGGCGCGCCAATTTTTTGAATGCCTCTTTGCCCGGGTTTTTGTCAAACAAATATCCTTCGAGGAACACGATATCAGCATCCTGTGCGACAGCATCCACCACATCATCTGGGCCCAGATCCGCCGAAATCCCCAAATATGTATTCATCGACCGCTCGCCATCAGGCGACACAAAAATCATGGAACGCGATGTTGGTAAATCAGCTGCTGCCACTGGCGGGTTTACAAAATCGGTGCCCTCTTGGTCCATGGCCTGCGCATAGAAGCGGCCCAGTTCATCATCGGCAACGCGTCCAATAAACCCCGTGCGCAGGTTCAATTCACCCAAACCCGCCAGCGTATTGGCCACGGATCCACCCGGGGCCTGAACACGGTTTGTCATGGCATCATACAAAAATTCGCCACGCTCTTGGTCGACCAGCTGCATGATCCCTTTGTCGATGGCATTGTCCGACAAAAACGTGTCATCACTGCGTGAAATAACATCGACAATCGCGTTTCCGATGCCAAGCACCTGATATTTTTTCATAACTCTTTTTCCTCGTATCCGCATAGGTCACGGATCAAACATGTTGAACACATCGGCTTGCGCGCCTTGCAATGATAGCGACCATGTAAAATCAACCAATGATGGGCATGCAGCTGGAAATCCGCTGGAATGTGATCTTCTATCGCGCGTTCGACCGCATCTACATCTTTGCCTGGGGCGATGCCAGTGCGATTGCCGACTCGGAAAATATGGGTATCCACCGCCTGCGCGGGCTGACGCCACCACATATTCAACACGACATTCGCCGTTTTGCGGCCAACGCCCGGCAAGGATTGCAATGCCGCGCGGGAATTTGGCACCTCGCCACCGTAATGATCAACCAAAATCTGGCTAAGCTTGATGACATTTTTCGCCTTATTCCGATAAAGCCCGATGGTTTTGATATGTTCAATCAACCCCTCTTCGCCCAGATCCAGCATTTTTTGCGGTGTATCCGCGATTTTGAACAGCTCTTTTGTGGCTTTGTTCACACCAACATCTGTGGCCTGCGCCGACAGCGCCACTGCGACCACCAGGGTATAGACATTGACATGGTCCAATTCCCCCTTGGGTTCGGGGCTGACGTCCTGAAACCGTGTAAAGATTTCACGAATGGTATGATAATCAAGCTGCTTCGACATGGATCCGTGTTTGCCCCGATTTTTTACCCGTTACAAGCGATATAGCAAATTTCGGGTCGAAAACACATCTCGCCTAGCCTAAACTATCAAAAAAAGTTGGAAAAAATGCAGATGACACAGGACACATCCTATTCCTATCGCGTGATCGAACGTGCAATTGAGATGATTGACGCGGCCCCACAGGGGATGGACCTGACCATATTGGCCCGTGCCTTGGATATGAGTCCATCTCATTTTAAAAAATTATTCTCAAAGTGGGTGGGCGTATCGCCCAAAGCCTATCAACAGTATTTGACACTCGACCTGTCAAAACAGATGCTGCGCAATCATCACACAACATTAGATACCGCAATGACCACGGGCCTGTCGGGCACCGCGCGACTGTATGATTTGTTCCTAAAGTGGGAAGCGATGACACCGGGCACCTATGCCGCGGGGGGGGCGGGATTAAATATTTATCATGGTTGGTATGACAGCCCCTTTGGTCAGGCCTTGCTGATGGCGACCGATCGGGGCATTTGCGGTCTGGCCTTTGCATCCGATGCGGATCACATAACCACATGGAACGACATGGCCGCCCGCTGGCCCAAGGCGCGGTTTCAGCCCAAAAACCAGCAACTTGACGATTGGGCTGGGTCTATTTTCAGCCTGCAAGGCACCGCCACGCTGTCACTGATGGGCGCGCCGTTTCAAATCAAGGTTTGGCAGGCCTTACTAGATATCAAATCAGGCTATGTCACCACATATTCCCATATTGCACAGGCGATTGGCCACCCCAAGGCTGTGCGCGCCGTCGGTACGGCCGTTGGACGCAACCCCATTGGATTATTGATCCCCTGTCACCGCGCCCTGCGCAAGGACGGCAGTTTGGGCGGCTATCACTGGGGCTTGGCCGTAAAACGCGCGATTTTGGCCCATGAAAGCGCGCGTCGTGATGCAGCAGGCGATATATGATCTGGCAAATTTTTGCCGTTTTGAATATTCTTATTGGTGTTTGGTCCAAGACAGTGGATGCTGAAATGGATCAATCCAATTTGAAATCGACCACAATATCTGAGGACGTTATGAGCACCAAAACAATTAAGTCAGTAACAATTATTGCATCCCTCATGGCATTGACCGCCTGTGGCGGCGCACAGCAATATGACCCAAATATGGACCGCACCAACACAAAACAGGGCGCGTTAATCGGTGGCCTGATTGGCGCAGTGGGCGCCTATGCCACCAGTGATGGAAGCAAATCGAACCGCCGCGGCGCCGCGATAAAGGGCGCGATCATTGGGGGCGGATTGGGCGCGGCAATCGGCGACCAGCTGGACAAACAGGCCGCCGAACTGCGCAATGATTTGAACAATGACCAAGTGGTCATCACAAATACAGGCGATCGGTTGATCGTCACCCTGCCCCAAGACATCCTGTTCGACGTAGACAGCACCTATGTCGCCCCCGGATTGCGCAGCGGTTTGGCAACATTGGCGGCAAACCTGCAGAATTATCCAAATTCTGATGTGCAGATTGTGGGCCACACAGATAACACAGGCGATGCTGCCTATAACGCCGATTTGTCGACCCGCCGTGCCGGTGCGGTTGCGGATGTTGTGCGTGCAAATGGGGTCGATCCCTATCGCATCCGTACCTATGGCGCGGGCGAAGACCAGCCATTGGCATCCAACCTGACCCCCGAGGGGCGCGCAAAAAACCGTCGTGTCGAGGTGATCATTGTGCCCCGCAACGGGTAACACACAACACCGTTAAACCGATCTCTCCCTTACCCCAAAGCGGCACCTGCGGCTTTTGGGTAAAATATTTGTACACTGTCACGGGCAGGTTAGCCCCGTTAAAACACGGCCGACAGCAATGATTGCAACTGGTCTGCATCATTTTGATCGAATGCCGCAGGTTGATCGCTGTCGATATCAAACACACCGATCAGCGCCCCTTGGGCGTCGTAAAACGGAATTACCAATTCCGACCGTGTCGATGATGCGCAGGCGATATGACCTGGAAAGGCATCGACATCATCGACCAATTGCACCTGCCCCGTGCGCGCCGCCGCGCCACAAACCCCACGATCAAAGGTGATCTGCAAACACCCGTGCCCCCCCTGATAGGGACCAATTTTCAACAAATTGGGGGCCGTGACGCGGTAAAACCCTGTCCAGTCAAAACGGTCATCGCTGTGATGCACTTCGCATGCGAAAGTCGCCATCAGTGCCACCTGATCCGTTTCCCCATCACACACCGCCAAGACACGTTGGCGCAATTCTGTATAATCAACGATCATGGCTATTCACGCTCTACCGCGATGGCGGTTCCTTCGCCACCGCCAATGCAAATCGCAGCGATACCGCGTTTGACATCCAGACGTTCCATTGCGTTAAGCAATGTCACAATAATTCGCGCACCAGAGGCCCCGATCGGATGCCCCAAGGCGCAGGCCCCGCCGTGAATGTTCATTTTGTCCCGTGAAATCCCCATATCCCGCATAAAGGCCATGGGCACAACGGCAAAGGCTTCGTTGACCTCCCATAGGTCAACATCATCCACCTGCCAGCCAAGACGATCCAACAATTTTTGTGCCGCGGGGATCGGGGCGGTGGAAAACCACGCGGGATCTTGGGCGTGACTGGCGTGCCCGCGAATGACCGCACGCTGGGGCAATCCCTGCGCCTGTGCATGGTCCGCGTCCGTCAAAATCAACGCCGCTGCACCATCCGAAATTGACGATGCATTCGCGGGCGTCACGGTTCCATTTTCGCGAAACGCAGGTTTTAATGTCGGAATTTTTTCGGGCCGCGCTTTGGCGGGTTGTTCATCATGCGAAATAATATGATCACCTTTGCGCGATGTCACCGTAAAGGGCGCGATTTCAGCATCAAAGGCACCGGTTTCACGCGCCTGCAACGCATTTGACAACGATCGCAGCGCGTATTCATCCTGTTCTGCGCGGGTGAATTGATATTTTTCGGCGCAATCCTCGGCAAAGGTCCCCATCAAGCGCCCCTTTTCATAAGCATCCTCAAGCCCGTCCAGGAACATGTGATCGACCACCTGAGCATGCCCCAAACGCGCACCACCGCGCATTTTTGGCAGCATGTAGGGGGCATTCGACATGCTCTCCATCCCGCCGGCGGCCACGACATTGGCATGGCCCAACGCGATTTGATCATAGGCCACCATCGCCGCCTTCATCCCTGACCCACACATTTTGTTCAATGTGGTTGCTGGCACATGATCGCCCAGACCTGCGGCAAATCCCGCCTGCCGCGCGGGGGCCTGCCCCTGCCCTGCGGGCAGGACACACCCCATGATCAATTCGTCAACATCCGTAACGCTCGCCCCTGCCATAGCAGCCGCCAATGCAGCGCCACCCAATTTGGACGCTGCCACGCCGTCAAAATCACCCTGAAATCCGCCCATCGGGGTCCGTGCCGCCCCAGTGATGACAACTTTTTTCATCAAATCCTCCTGATATTTGGGACGAGCATACCGAATGGTAACGATTGCCGTCTAGTGTTCCCTGACAACTAATTTGCGAGGATCACATGGACCTAAGTTTATCGACCGAAACAAACGGACTATCTGTCACAGTCAACGCCGCCCGCATTGACGCGCAGGCCGCCCTGAAATTCAAAGATGCCATACATGATGCCCTGACATCCCACGACGCGTCGCGGATTATTTTGAACCTTGCTCAGGTCAATTTTATTGACCCAAGCGGGCTTGGCGCAATTGTTTCCATCAAAAAACACTTGGGATCAAACCATCCAATTGACCTATGCGCCCTAAACCCCGCAGTGGACAAAGTGTTCCGCCTGACCCGCATGGACAGCATTTTTTCGATCCACCCCGATTTGGACAGCGCCCTGCGCGTTGGATGATAATTTGATGGCGAAATCCTATCAATTTTCATTGGCGACCCCCTTGGATGTGCGCCAATCCTTGGACAGGGTCATGACCGATGCGCCCGCTGATCTGTGGCGGCGTTATGATCCTGATATATGCGAATTGGTACTGGCCGAAGCGCTGAATAACATCGTCGAACACGGCCACAATCCGCATGGGGCTCCCCGTCTGCGTAACTTGGTGCGACAGGGATAGGTTGCAGATTTCTATCACCGATCAAGGATACCCCTGTCCGCAATCCGTAATCGACAGCGCATCGTTACCCAACCCAGAGGACATGCCCGAAGGGGGCTTTAGCTGGGCGATGATCCGGATGCTGTGCCAGAATTTAACATACCGCAGCGAACAGGGCAAAAACACATTGGCGTTTTCCATTGACCCCCGTGACTGATTTGAAACGATCTTGTTTTTTAATCCCAGTGGCCTAGTGTTTCAAAAAACAGGATTATTTCAAATGCGTGATT
>CBFHVU010000051.1:0-14743 GCA_965659465.1 uncultured Paracoccaceae bacterium
CCGATGATTAGGTACATGTGTTTTCCTGTGTGTTTCGATTTTATCGTTTTTGTCGCGACATAAATGCGAGGCGTTCAAATAAATGAACGTCTTGTTCGTTTTTCAACAGCGCGCCATGCAATTTAGGCAACAGGTTTGATCCATCGCGCTGTAATTCCTCTGGGCTTAGATCCTCTGCCAACAGCAGTTTTAACCAATCCAGTACTTCGGATGTTGATGGTTTTTTCTTTAGCCCTGGTTGTTCGCGGATTTCATAGAATTGCGTCAGCGCGGTTGTCAGCAGCTTTTCTTTGATATCAGGGTAATGAACGCGAACAATATCTTGCATCGTTTCGGGGTCAGGGAACTGGATGTAATGGAAAAAACAACGGCGCAGAAATGCGTCTGGCAGTTCTTTTTCGTTATTTGACGTAATGATCACAATGGGGCGATTTTCGGCACGGATTATTTCGCCGGTTTCATAGACATAGAATTCCATTTTATCCAGCTCTTGCAGCAGGTCATTGGGGAATTCAATATCGGCTTTGTCGATTTCGTCAATCAACAAAACAACACGTTGATCCTCGGCAAAGGCCTGCCATAATTTGCCCTGACGAATGTAATTTGAAACGTCATGAACGCGTTCATCACCCAGTTGGCTGTCGCGCAGACGCGATACGGCATCATATTCATAAAGACCCTGTTGCGCCTTGGTCGTGGATTTGATGTTCCATTCGATCATTTCCAGTCCCAAACCTTTGGCCACCTGTTTGGCCAGTTCGGTTTTACCAGTGCCAGGTTCGCCTTTGATCAGCAATGGACGCTGCAATTGGATTGCGGCATTGACGGCTAGGGTTAAATCCTGTGGGGCGACATAATCCGCGGTCGAGGTAAATTTCATCAGGCTCTCTGTCTTTATTATCGGAATGTTTCGTGTCTTGTAACGACTAAATGAAATAGCTGCAATCTTAGGATTGGCTAGTGACATTGGGTCATCTTTGCGTTAGACGCGGGCACATAGGCGAGTATCGCATTATGTACGGAGGAGAATGCATGTCACATACTGACCTGCATGAGGGGAAAACAATGAAACAAGACGTTATTCTTCCTGATGATTACACACCAGCCGAAGACGAACCATTTATGAATGACCGTCAGTTGGAATATTTTCGTAGAAAATTGATTGCTTGGAAAAACGATCTGTTGTCAGACAGTCGCGACACGATCGAAGGTTTGCAAGGCACCACACGCAATATTCCCGATATCACCGATCGCGCCAGCGAAGAGACCGATCGTGCATTGGAATTGCGCACGCGTGACCGCCAGCGTAAATTGGTGGCCAAAATTGATGCAGCGTTGCGTCGGATCGAAAATGGTGAATATGGCTATTGTGAAACGACGGGTGATCCTATTTCGCTAAAACGTTTGGATGCGCGACCCATCGCCACCATGACCCTAGAAGCGCAAGAAAAACACGAGCGCCGCGAAAAAGTACACCGCGACGATTGACAATTTAGCCGAAGCTGACGCTTCGGCTTTTTCAATATGATGGGGTCTGAAAACGATATATTGGTGGTTGGCGCAGGGATTGGTGGGCTGACCTTTGCCTTGGCCGCGCAGCAGCGCGGGGCAACCGTGCGCGTCATCGAACAGGCCCCCCAATTGAGCGAAGTGGGCGCAGGCCTGCAAATCAGCCCGAATGGGTTTTACGTTCTCGAAAAACTTGGCCTGTCGCAGCAATTGGATGCCGTGGCGTTTCGTGCACACACCATTGCGTTGCGCGATTATGCACGTGGTGATCCTGTCGCCACGCTGAATTTGCATAAATATGGTGCATCTGTCGGATACCGATTTTTTCACCGCGCGGATTTATTGGATGTTTTGTATCAGGCCTGTCTGGCCCGTGGCATTCGGGTGGATACGAATTGCCCTGTTACGGGTGTCTTGGATCAGGGAACCGCGGTGGACACCCCGCAGGGGGTAGAACGGGCAGGGGTAATCGTTGGGGCCGATGGCATCAATTCGCTATGTAGGTCCTATGTTTTGGGCGGACATGACCGTGCCACCTTTACGGGCCAAGTGGCGTGGCGGGCGATTGTCCCGAATGTGATTCAACAGACCAATGGCGCCCAAATTCATATGGGGCCGCACTGTCATATCGTCAGCTATCCCATTCGAAATGGGGATCAGTTGAATTTGGTGATGGTCCAAGAACAGGCGGCATGGACCGACCATCGTTGGTCCGAAACAGATCAACCGGACCATGTTCAGGGTGTGTTTGACGATTTCGGCGGCCCAATTCGCCAAGCATTGCAATCCATCGCTCAGGTCAGCAAATGGGGGTTGTTCCTGCGTCCTGTGGCATCGCAATGGTCGCGGGGGCGGATTGTTTTGCTGGGCGATGCGGCCCATCCAACCCTGCCGTTTATGGCTCAAGGCGCGGTCCAGGCGATCGAGGATGCCTGGGCGTTGGCCGCCAGTTTGGATGGCGCGGATACGGTCGCGCAGGGCTATGATCGCTATCAAGCCCTACGTCACCCACGTGTCACGCGCGTCGTGGATGCAGCAGGGCGCAATGCGTGGAAATATCATCTGTCACAGCCGCTGATCCGCGCATCAGCACACACAGCGCTGCGGATCGCGTCACGGGTGCGGCCCGCCGCTTTGGTCCGGCAGTTTGATTGGGTCTATAACTACGATATTACCCGCGAAATTTAGAGGTCAAGTTCGATCCAAACAGGCACGTGGTCCGATGGTTTTTCACCAGCGCGCACATCTTTGTCGATTTGGCAGTCCCGCAATAAATCTGCACAAGTGGGGGTCAGCAGGAAATGATCAATCCGAATCCCATCGTTTCTGTTCCATGCACCCGCTTGGTAGTCCCAAAAACTATAGTGCCCAGGCCCTTGGTGGCGTGCGCGGAAAGCTTCGGTAAAGCCGAGGTTCACAATTTTGCGAAATGCGGCGCGGCTTTCGGGGCGAAACAGCGCGTCATTGACCCATGCTTCGGGGCGGGCGGCATCTTCTGCTTGGGGGATGATATTGTAATCCCCTGCCATCAAGGCGGGCATTTCCGATGCTATCAATTCCTGCGCACGCTGGTATAGGCGCTGCATCCATGCCAATTTATAATCATACTTGGGCCCTGGTGCTGGATTGCCATTGGGTAAATACAAACCACAAACCCGCAGCGCGGTTTTGCCCACCACGGTCGCCTCGATCCAGCGGGCCTGTTCGTCACTGTCATCACCGGGCAGGCCGCGGGTCACATCCTCAAGCGGAAGTTTTGATAAAATCGCAACGCCGTTGAATGATTTCTGGCCATGTGTTTCGACGTTATAGCCGCGATCTTCGAAAATTTCGCGGGGGAATCCTTCGTCAACGGATTTGATTTCTTGCAACACAACCACATCGGGCTGGGCCTGATCCAACCATTCGGGCAATGCTGAGATGCGCGCTTTTATTCCGTTGATGTTAAAGGTCGCGATTTTCATGACGGCTCCTTGGTCTGTTGTGCGTCTTGTAACGGGGAAACCGTTGTAGAGGCAAGCAGTTTGATTCGTCTGATTCCCGCGAAAACTCGGCAAAATGTCCCGTGGATTGTGGTGTGTTACAATCATGGAGCGAAAAAAGTTTCAATTTTATGTGACGCGATATCAGTGGCTTAACTCAATTCAGGGCTGAGCAATATGGCAAGTCACAACTAAAAGATGACAAAAATTATTTGCGAAACACGCATAAAGGGTAATTATTAGATCATTAAACCTTGGAGGGAAAAATGCTAAATCTTATCTCACTACCTGCAATCGAAAACGCAGTTGATTTTGTATGCGAAACATCCATTTATGATGGGGTCCACACAGGCCGTTTTTCATCAGGATCCGCGCCCGTGGCATCCACCGTTATCACACAAGGCGAACGCACAGGCGCATTTTCATCTGGTTCCTAATGTCGCTAGGGGCACACCCCAACGCCCCTAACGCATGAATCAGTTTTAAAACCGCGCGGCACCTCACATCTTCGCGCGGTTTTTTTCATCAAAACAATGGGTCCGTCATGTCAAACATTATTCAGTTCAAACCGCTAACACCCAAAGCCACCTCAATGGAGCGCATTCAGTCTGTGCTCGCCATGGTGGCCCAATCGCGCCGCACTTCCGAAGATGTATTTTGGCTAAAAGAAAATGCAGAAGCGTTGAATGTGTTGGAGTCATCGGATCAGTCGGTCACGTCGGATGCATTGTTCCTATACGGTGAATTTTACGACACAATCGAACAAAAATTACAGTTTTTTCCACAGTATTATCGGTTTTTCCTGTCTATCGCTATGGATCTTGAGGCTTTGGGATTTACCGGGGGATTTCCTGGGGGCAAGGCAGGTGATTTGGCCCATTGGTGTGCCGCGCAACAATTGGTCGATCGCGAATTGTCCGATCTGCAACGCGCCGAGGCGCGTCGGCTGACACAGCGTGTCGATGTGCATTTACTTTGGATCAACGGCTGCACCATTTCATAGATGCCAGCGCAACCTTTGCCTTGCCAAACAAAAAGGCAGCCTACGAGCTGACGCATATCATTTTTTACCTAAGCGAATATGGCCGCCGCGATCCAAATGTCAGCGATCATGCGATTAAATCGCTGCAATTTGTCGGGATCTTGTCGATGCTAGAACAAAATGCCGACTTGCTGGCCGAGGTCTGCATCGCATTGCAGTTTTGTGGTGCATCTGTCCCAGCGGATTGGACCGCGTGGTTAGCGACACATTTGTCTGCGGCGCAGTTCGGAACGCGTTCCGTTATGGCCGATGATTACCATCAATACTTGATGTGTGAATGGCTGGCGCAGTTGAAGGGGCAGGCATGTTTTGAAATGGTTGTTCCAAACCAGATTGGATCGATTGATATGCCTGAATATAGAACGGCCGCCTTGCGCCATTTGTCACAGGCGATCATGGAGACATCTGGACTGATGGCCGTTGGCAGTATGGCCACGCAAACTTTGTCAGTTTCACTGCCGCCAGAAGTCTATGACATTTTAGAATTTGTGGCTTACACGTCGGAATACTTTGGCGAATTCTTCGAAAAGTTCACCCGTCAAAGCCCAATTTTGCAGCGCGATGGCACCCGTCTGCAGGCAGGGCGCTAAATCGAAAAACTGGTGCCACAACCGCAGGAACTGGTGGCGTTCGGGTTGTTGATCACAAACCGTGCGCCAATCAGTTCATCCGAAAAATCGATCACAGCGTTTTCTAAAAATGGCAGTGATGCGCTATCAATTATCACTTTTTGTCCCTGACCTTCTAGGATCATGTCCTCTGGGGTGGGGGCGTCCAATTTGATGTCGTATTGGAACCCAGAACATCCACCGCCTTCGACGGCGATGCGCAGGGCCATGCCTTGGTCCGCGGCGCCGATTTCGTCCAGACGTTCGAATGCGCGCGGGGTAACTTTGGGGGGCAAAAGCATTTGTTTGGACCTATCCTTAACACGAACCGTTTCCTAGTATATAAGGCAGGCAAAAGGCCACGACAAGAAAGGCATTTGCAATGCAGGCAATTTATGCATCATCTCCCGATCATTCCCGTGGGCGATTATACCCCGAAAGCGACAGCACATTCCGTTCGTGTTTTCAGCGGGATCGGGACCGTATCATTCATTGCAGCGCATTTCGCAGGTTGAAACACAAAACGCAGGTGTTCGTCGAACACGAAGGCGATTATTTCCGCACCCGTCTGACCCATTCCATCGAGGTGGCCCAAGTCGCCCGCACCATCGCAGGTGAATTGGGGCTGAACCAAGAGCTGGCCGAGGCCGTCGCATTGGCACATGATTTGGGGCACACCCCCTTTGGTCACACAGGCGAGGATGCGTTAAATGAACTGATGGCCCCCTATGGCGGATTTGATCACAATGCGCAGGCGTTGAAAATTGTAACCGATTTGGAACGTCATTACGCCGAATTCGACGGGCTGAACCTGACATGGGAAACCCTAGAGGGGATTGCAAAACACAATGGCCCTGTGGTGGGCGAATTGCCCCATGCCTTGGCGCAATATAACGAAAAACACGATCTGGAATTGCACACCTATGCCAGTTGCGAAGCGCAAGTTGCCGCACTGGCCGATGACATCGCCTATAACAATCATGATCTGCATGACGGGTTGCGGGCCGAATTGTTTTCAACGGATGAAATTGCCGAATTACCGATATTGCACGACTGTTTCGCTGCGGTGGATAAAAAATATCCGGACTTGAATTATTACCGCCGACGTCACGAAGCGTTACGCCGTTTTTTTGGCATATTGGTGGATGATGTTATGCTGATCGCGCGTACCAATCTGGCTGAATTGGACCCCCAATCTGCCCAAGATATTCGCATGGCAGGCCGTCCAATGGTGCGTTTTTCCAATGACTTATGGTCCGATTTGAAAGTGATCCGAAAATTTCTGTTCACCCGCATGTATCGCGCCCCGTCGGTCGTTGTGGTGCGCCAAGATGTGACGCGTAAATTACTGGCCTTGTTTCCATTATTTATGCAGCGCCCCGATTTATTGCCCAAACAATGGCGCAAAGATGTGGCACAGGCCACCAACGAAACCGATCTGGCGCGCATTGTATGTGACTATATTGCAGGCATGACCGATCGTTTCGCATTGCAACAATATGACGAATTGATTGGCGAAGACTAACGCTCTAGGGTCAGTGCAATTTTAATCAGCGGATAAGGGATGCATGCTGATGGCAATGACGGAATTGGGGCTGGACCCTGTGGCTGCGGTGGCCCGCATTGGCGTGCTGGGGGTCGGGGCGCAATGGATTGCGTGGCGCATGCAAATACCGGCGATTGTGCTGATGCTGCTGGCGGGTATTTTGGTCGGACCAGTGTTGGTTGTGTTAAATCCTGCACAGGATTTGGGTCCCATTATGACTCTCATGATTTCGATCGCTGTTGCTGTTATCTTATTTGAAGGCGGTCTTAGCCTGAACATCCACAATCTGCGCGATGCCACTCAGGGCGTGGTGCGCTTGGTCGTGGTTGGGGCCCCTTTGGGGTGGATCCTGTCAACGCTGGCCCTGCATTACGGCGCAGGACTGGGCTGGGAAAGTTCGGCCGTGTTCGGTGGTATCATGATTGTGACAGGCCAAACGGTGATTGCACCGCTGTTGCGTCAGGCCAAATTATCCCGCCGTCCCGCCGCATTATTGCAGTGGGAGGCCATCGTAAACGAGCCAATCGGCGCACTGGCGGCCGTTTTGGCGTTTGAATATGTGTTGGTGTCACGGCTGGTGGGGACGGTGGAACACGCCATGTTGGTTTTGGTGTCGGGCATCGCCTTGGCCACGGTTTTGGGTGTGCTGTCGGGCTGGGGCATTGCCACCGCATTTCGGCGTTGATGGGTGCCGGAGTATATGAAGGTACCTGTGCTGTTTGTCACTTTGCTTACCATCTTTGCGGCGTCAAATTTGGTCCTGCATGAAAGTGGGTTGCTGGCCGTCACGATCATGGGCATGTGGATCGCCAATGCAAAATTGCCATCCTATGCCGAATTACTGCGGTTCAAAGAACACGCAACGGTATTATTGGTTTCTGGTGTGTTTATCCTGCTGGCCGCGTCATTAGATTTCACAACCCTTGCCGCGTTGGATTGGCGCGCTGTGGTGTTTTTGGCAGCTGTGATTTTATTGGTGCGGCCCCTGACGGTGCATGGTGCATTACTGGACACGGATATCGCGTGGCGGGAACACTGGCTCTTGGCGCTCAGCGGTCCGCGCGGCGTTGTTCTGGTCGCGGTTGCGGGATTGTTTGGTGTGCGATTGACCGATGTCGGTGTCCAAGATGCCGAATGGATTGCGCCACTGGCCTTTGTGTTGGTGGCTGTGACGGTTGTGGTCTATGGGTTTTCGTTGAAACCTTTGGCCCATTGGTTGGGGTTATCATCTAAACAAACGGCGGGTGTATTGATCGTTGGAGGCACGTCATGGGGTACCGAATTTGCCAAAGCCTTGCAAAAAAACGAAATTCCCGTTTTGATCACTGACCGGAATATGCGCAATCTGCGCGCGGCCCGTGATCACGCGGTGCCTGTGTTTTTCGGCGATATCCTGTCTGAAAGCGCGGAACATCACGTTGATTTGCATCCCTATCAAACGGTTGTCGCGGTCACGGACAATGACGCCTATAACACCTTGGTCACCACCGATTTGGCGCCTGAATTCGGACGCAGCAATGTGTTTCAGCTCTTGCGGGAAAAGGATGGGTTTTCCCGATATGCGCTGCCATCAAAACTGGGTGGGCGGGCCTTGGTGCAGGAAAAAACATACGGCGATTTGCTGACGCTATTGCGCCAAGGTTGGGAATTTCGCACCACACGGTTTACCGATGAATATCAGTATGAGGATTGGAAACCAACGCGTCCCGATGCAATTCCTGTTGCCTTGATTTCGGGAACAGGCCGTTTGTCGTTTGTGTCGGACCCCAAAAACCTGACAATCGCAGCCGGCGTGCGTTTGATCCATTTTTCGTCCCCGCGTTCGCAAACGGCTGATCAAAACGATTAACCCTGTTTTTATACGTTTTTACGGCATTGACCTTGTTGGTCATCGTGGTAAACCCACATCCAACAAAAGGATAGTGATATGAACCTGTTTGCCGAAATTCGTGGTGTTGTTATCAACGCATTGGATCAGCTGGTGGCCCAAGGTCAACTGCCCCAAGGGTTAGATTTTGCCAATGTTGCGGTGGAACCGCCCCGTGACCCGTTGCATGGGGATATGGCCACCAATGCGGCCATGGTATTGGCCAAACCTGCTGGGCAAAAACCGCGTGATATCGCGGATCATTTGGCCGCCCTGTTGATCCAAGATGATCGGATCAATGTCGCCGAGGTTGCCGGCCCCGGATTTTTGAACATGCGCCTGTCAGCCAGCTGTTGGCAGGGTGTGATTGGTCGCGTTTTGGCTGACGGCACAGGCTTTGGTCGCTCAGATATGGGGCAGGGCAAACGGGTGAACGTGGAATATGTGTCGGCCAACCCAACGGGCCCCTTGCATGTGGGCCATACCCGCGGTGCGGTGTTTGGTGATGCATTGGCCAGTTTGTTGGCCTATGCTGGCTATGATGTGACACGCGAATATTACATTAACGATGGTGGTGCGCAGGTCGATGTTTTGGCCCGCTCCGTTTATCTACGCTATCTCGAGGCGCACGGCCAAGAGGTCGCGTTCGAAGATGGCACATATCCCGGTGATTACCTGATCCCAGTGGGGCAGGCGTTAAAGGAAAAAGTGGGCGACGCATTCGTCGGTAAAGGCGAACAATTCTGGTTGACCGAGGTCCGCGAATTTGCCACGGCCTCCATGATGGATCTGATCCGTCAGGATTTGGCGCAGCTGGGCGTTAAAATGGATCACTTTTTCTCGGAAAAATCGCTCTATGGAACTGGCCGGATCGAAGCGGCCATCGAAAGCCTGCGGGCCAAGGGGTTGATTTATCGCGGCGTTCTGGAACCGCCCAAGGGCAAAACACCCGAGGATTGGGAGCCACGCGAACAAACCCTGTTCAAATCCACCGCCCATGGCGATGATGTGGATCGCCCCATTCAGAAATCAGACGACAGCTGGACCTACTTCGCGCCCGATATAGCCTACCACTTTGATAAGGTTGAGCGGGGCTATGATCTGTTGATCGACGTATTTGGCGCCGATCACGGCGGTTATGTCAAACGGATGAAGGCGGCCGTGTCCGCCTTGTCCGATGGGCAGACACCGTTGGATATCAAATTGACCCAGCTGGTCAAACTGTTCAAAAACGGCGAGCCGTTCAAAATGTCGAAACGGGCTGGCACGTTTGTCACGCTGCGCGATGTGGTCGATCAGGTGGGCCCCGATGTGACCCGCTTTGTTATGCTGACGCGTAAAAACGATGCCAATCTGGATTTTGATTTTGATAAGGTGTTGGAACAAAGCCGCGAAAACCCCGTATTTTACGTTCAATACGCAAATGCGCGGGTCCACAGCGTTCTGCGCCGCGCCCAAGAGGTGGGCATTGACGTATCAGACGCCGCGGTGGCGGGTGCTGATTTGACGAAACTGGCGCATAATGCGGAAATTGCCGTGGCGCGTAAAATTGCCGAATGGCCGCGTTTGGTGGAAATTGCCGCACGCACGAATGAACCGCACCGCGTGGCATTTTACCTCTATGAACTGGCCAGCGATTTCCACGGTTTGTGGAACAAGGGCAACGATGTTCCCGATCTGCGCTTTGTACAAGAGGGCGACGCCGCCACCACCCAAAGCAAAATTGCGCTCGCACGTGCTGTAAGTGTTGTTATTTCTGCTGGTCTTGGTATTCTAGGGGTGAAACCGGCAGAAGAACTGCGCTAGGATAAAGCCTGCTCTGCCAGTTAAGCAATGATAAACATGGGGATTTACCCCAGAGGGCAAAATGGCAGAGCAGTTGTATCAGGCACCGTCGCAGGGCGGTGGTTTTCAGTATCGTATAAAAAATGTCATCTACCTTGGTGGTGCGGCCGTCAGTCTTGGATTGATCGCGGGTGCAGTCTATTGGGCCGTGACGATGACCCAGCGGGATGTTTCAAAAATCCCTGTCGTGGCAGCACGGGCCGAACCTATGCGTATTGCGCCGGAAAATCCGGGCGGACAGGCGGCTGATCATATGGATTTGACCGTGTCGCGTGTAGCGGCAACAGAAACACCGCAATCGGTTGAGAGTGTCGTTGTGTCATCCATGCCACCGGATCTGGATGACACTGATGTGCCGCAGGCAGAATTGATTGCAGCACAAGAAAGCCAAGCTTCATTCACCGAACAAGAAAAAACAGTCTTGGATATGAACGCGTTGGCGGATGCTATGACGCAGGGTGTTGAACCGCTTAGCGCATTACCGCAACCATCTGGTGTCCCAAACATTGTCCAAGGCAATATCGACGATGCTTTGCGCTTGGCCCTATCGGATCAGGCAACGACAGGGCCATTGGTCGTTGATGGTTTGGTGCAGGTGTCATTGCGGCCCAAGGCACGGCCTACACTACAGCAGGCTACGGCAATCGCGGCGGCTGCACCAGCTGACGCCGTATCACCCACCCCCACAGCGCTCAAGGTTGTTGTGGGATCGGCACTGGTTCAACTCGGGGCCTTTGACACGTCGCAGGCGGCACATGACGAATGGGATCAGTTGGCCGCTGCGTTGACGGCTGTCATCGGGGATCGCAAACCTGTGATTGAACAGGCCAACAGTGGCGGTCGTCCGTTTTATCGTCTGCGCGCCGCAGGGTTCCAAGATTTGGCAGATGCGCGGCGATTCTGTTCTGCCGTGGCCAGCAAAACCGACTGCATCCCGGTTTTGGCCCGTTAATCATGATGGGGTCCCAGACAGCCTTGCCCGTTTTTTTCGGGATTGGGGGGTGTGATCTTACACTTTGGGAACGTGACTTTTTGCGCGATGCACGGCCCATGGGGTTTATTTTATTTGCGCGAAATGTGGACAGTGCGGATCAAATTCGCGCGCTTTGCCATGATCTGCGCGATGCTGTTGGATATGATGCGCCCATCATGATCGATCAAGAAGGTGGCCGCGTTCAACGTCTGCGCGCCCCAATTGCGCGCGACTGGTTGCCCCCCTTGGATCATGCCGAACAATCCGAAAATTCGGCTGTGGTCTTTCATGCGCGATTTGCCCTGATTGCATCTGAACTGCGTGCGCTGGGAATTGACAGCAACTGTGCGCCTTGTTTGGATATTGCAACCCCCCAGACCCATCCATTTCTACAAAACCGTTGCTATGGACGCGATGCGGATCGCGTGATCGAATTGGGGCAGGCCGCCTTTGACGGGTTATGTGCTGGCGGGGTGGTCCCGATTGTAAAACATATGCCCGGCCATGGGCGCGCCCAAGTGGACAGTCACCTGGATTTACCCCATGTGACGGCTGAATTGGTCGATCTGGAACAGTCAGACTTTGCAGTGTTTCGCCATTTTAATCGCGCCCCGATGGCAATGACGGCGCATATTGTATTTGATGCGCTTGATCCAAATGCGCCGGTGACCACATCGCTGCAGTCCGTTGATTATCTGCGCAAGGCGATGGGTTTTGAAGGTTTTTTGATCAGCGATGATGTGTCGATGCAGGCCCTACCGGGTGGGTTACAGGATCGTTGCAATGGGATTATGAGCGCAGGCTGCGATGCTGTGTTGCATTGTAATGGGGATCGCGACGAAATGATTATGGTTGCGAATCAATTGCCGGCACCCACGGATGCGATGATCCAGCGACTGGACGCGTTTTTGGCGTTTCGCGATGGTGTGCGGGACGCAGATCTTGACATTGGGGCGATGCTTGGTCAGCTTGAACGCTAATCACGCTAGGAACCAAATGTCACAGACGCCAAACCTATTTCACCGCGATGCCAGCGATCAATCCGTGTCCGAACGCCTAGCGGCCGAGGCGTTGATCATTGATGTCGATGGGTTCGAAGGACCATTGGATGTTTTGCTAACCCTATCGCGCACGCAAAAGGTGGATTTGCTCAAAATCTCCATCCTAACCTTGGCGCAGCAATATTTGGCCTTTGTGGAACGGGCAAAGCAGTTGCGTATCGAACTGGCGGCTGATTATTTGGTGATGGCGGCGTGGCTTGCGTTCTTGAAATCGCGCCTGTTGCTGCCACCAGACCCAACCGAAGAAGGCCCCTCAGGCGAAGAATTGGCCGCGCAATTGGCGTTTCAATTGGAACGGTTACAGGCGATGCGCGATGCGGCGGCGCAACTGATGGCGCGCGATCAGCTGGGCCGCGATTTTTTCGCCCGTGGACTGCCCGAAACCGTCGAACGGGTCAAACATGTCAAATATACCGCCAATCTGTTGGATTTGATGCAATCGTATTCGCGGATCCGCACCCGTGATGATTTCCGCCCCTTTGTGATGGATCGCGAAAACGTCTATACGATGGAACAGGCGCTGGAACGGATGCGCGACTTGATCGGCTTTGCGGGGGATTGGACGGATTTATCCAGCTATCTGCCCCAAGGGTGGGATACACATCCCGCACGCCGGCGCGCGGCCACGGCCGCAACCTTTGCCGCATCGCTGGAATTGGCCAAATCGGGCAAGGTGGAAATCAGACAATCCGAAACTTTCGCCCCCATAGAATTACGTCGCAAGGATAGTACGCATGAGCGATGATTTTGATGATCTGATCGACCCAGATGACGCAAACGCCCACGCTGTGGGTGACCCGATGGCCCAAGACAGCCTGTTTGATGCGCCCATCATGGCTGAACAGGAACGCATGCTCGAGGCGATTTTATTTGCCACCGCAGAACCTGTCACACTGAAAGAGCTAAGCGACCGGTTGCCCCACGGCTGTGATCCTGCCAAGGCAATCGTACATTTGCGCAAACGATACGAGGGTAGGGGCGTACATCTGGTCAAAGTGGGGGATGCCTATGCCTTTCGCACGGCGGCCGATTTGGCCTATCTGATGCAAAAGGAAACGGTCGAGGTGCGCAAGCTGTCCCGCGCGGCCATCGAAACGCTGGCGATCATTGCCTATCACCAGCCCGTCACCCGTGCCGAGATTGAGGAAATTCGCGGTGTATCGGTGTCGCGCGGCACCATTGATTTGTTGATCGAAATCGAATGGGTCCGATTAGGACGCAGGCGTATGACACCCGGCCGGCCGGTGACATTTGTGGTGACGCAAACGTTCTTGGATCATTTCGGATTAGAAAGCGCGCGCGATTTGCCCGGGATCAAGGAACTGCGCGCCGCGGGCCTGTTGGACAACCGGATCGGTCAGGTGCCTGGCCCAACATCCGACCCTGAGGATCTAGACAAGGCCGAGGGCCAAACCGAGATGTTCGAAGATTAGGTCGAAACAGATTTGAAATGTTTAGATAATTTCAATCCTTGGCCCTGATAGTTTGACGCAATTCCCGCGCCATATAGCTGTGTAGGTACATCCGCCATGTGTTCATAAACCAAACGTCCGACGCTTTGGCCGTGTTCCAAAACAAAGGGGGATTCGTGGCAGCGCACCTCTAACACGCCGCGCGATCCGGCGCCGCCCGCAGCGCTGTGGCCAAAACCGGGGTCGAAAAATCCGGCGTAATGCACGCGAAATTCGCCAACCATGGCCAAAAATGGGGCCATTTCAGCGGCGTATTTGGGGGGGATATGGACAGCTTCGCGGCTGACTAGAATATAGAATGCACCGGGATCGAGGATGATTTGCCCGTTATCGGAATGGATTTCCTCCCAATAATCGCGGGGGTCGTAGTGACCGATCCGGTCCAAGTCAATGATCCCCGTGTGAGGTTTAGCGCGGTAGCCCACCAAATTGCCCTGTTCTGGGCGCAAATCAACGGAAAACCCCAACCCATCACTGATCATTGCGGTGCCAGACACCAACACATCGCTGTCATGCAAAGCGACCAATTCAGGATCCGTCAATACAGACTGGCCAGACCGGAACCGAATTTGATTTAACCGCATCCCGGGTCTGACCAAAACCGAAAAACTGCGTGGACAAATTTCGGCATAGAGCGGACCGGTATAGCCCGCAGGAATGCGGTCGAATTCAGTACCGTTGTCGGCGATTACACGGGTTAATAAATCCAAGCGACCGGTCGAGCTTTTGGCATTGGCGACGGCTGTGATGTCATCGGGCAGGGCCAAGCTTTCCATCAGTGGGACGACATAAACGCATCCCTTTTCCAGCACGGCGCCCGCGGTCAGATCGATCTGGT
>CBFHVU010000052.1:0-11661 GCA_965659465.1 uncultured Paracoccaceae bacterium
CAGGACGACTGGTCAGTGTCTCTAGGCTACACAGCTGGCGCATTGACTGTTAACTTCGCAACAGACGAAGAGTCCGCTTGGGACATGAACGCTTCTTACGACTTGGGCGGTGGCGTAACAGCTCGCGCTTCAATCACTGAAGCTGAGTTCATGGCAGCTGGCATCAACTTCGCATTCTAATCTTGGATTAGTCTGAAATTACGAGAGCGGTTCTGCAAAGAGCCGCTCTTTTGCTTAAGGTAATATTTACTCTTAGATGGATGAGAGGGTATACGATGAAAAAAGTAGTAGTAGGTTTGCTTCTTGCTCTAACAGTTGCAGCATGCTCAGCACCAGAGCCATCAGTAACAATGGTTACACCAGAGCCAACTTCACAGAAGTTGTAATGGTAAGAGCAAGCGGTTTTTTAACGATCTTCCGCTTGCTCACTAACGTATCTACGCAAACGTATGCATAGTGGATGAGCGTTGCTAATGCAGCGCTATTTTCTTATCTATCGATTTTTAACTTAAACCAACTTTAATGCTGGCTGAGGCGAATTGCATTTTTGACTGTCCAACGCAATTTTGTCGCAAAGCCGCCCAGTGATTCTCAAGCTCAATGTGCTATCACTGGATGTTAATTCCAATGCCGCCTGCTGCTCAATTAGTTGTGCACTAATTCGGAGATTGTGCTTTTCCAATACAGTGACAATCACACTCGCAGCTTGTGAAGGGGTGAAGCCTCTAATTTCCATGCAGTCACATCTGTCACGAATGCTGCCATCTATATTGCGTATCTTTGAACGCAGCAGCGAACGAAGCTGAGTACGTTGCAGCTGGTATCAACTTCAAATTCTAATCTCTGATTAGTTCGAAGTTACGAGAGCGGCCCCTTGGGGTCGCTCTTTTCTTTTGTAGGGAATGTGTTACATCACGTCAAAAGGAGCGCAGCATGTCATTATCCGATATCCAATCAGGCATCGAGAAAGCGGCCCTAGAGGCAGGGCGCGCGGCGGAATCTGTCACGCTTTTGGCGGTGTCCAAGGTGCAGCCAAATGATCGGGTACAATCTGTGTTGGAACAGGGCCATCGCGTGTTTGGCGAAAACTATGTGCAGGAAACCGCGGATAAATGGCCCGCATGGCGTGACAGTTTTCCAGATGTTCGGGTCAATATGATCGGCCCCCTACAGTCGAATAAAACACGTCAGGCAATGGAACTGTTTGATGCGATCCATTCGGTGGATCGTCCAAAATTGGCGAAAACCATTGCGCGATTGGCGCAAGAGCTGGGCACATGTCCCGATCTGTTCATTCAGGTCAATACCGGCGCCGAACCGCAAAAGGCCGGCATTTTACCCCAAGACACCGATCAGTTCATCGCGGATTGCCGGTCCATGGATTTGCCCGTACAGGGTTTGATGTGCATCCCCCCCGTTGACGAAGAAAGCAGCCTGCATTTCGCATTATTAGCCAAGATTGCCGCGCGGAATGGATTGACAGGCCTGTCCATGGGGATGTCCGACGATTATCAAAAGGCAATCGCCTTTGGGGCCACCCATGTGCGGGTTGGGTCCGCTATTTTCGGGGCGCGTGATTATAATCGGTAACGATCAGGCGTGATCCATAGCCCACAAAATCCGCGACAGTGCGCAAATTCTGTCGCGACAGCCCAATGCACCCCGCAGTGGGGTATCTGGGGCCGCGCCATTGGTGGATGAATATTGCCGATCCACGCCCCTTGACCGCATAGGGCCAATTCCAGTCGGTTAGCAAAATCAAATCATACATCGGATCCGCGCGCCGCAGCCGTTCGTGACTGGCAGCATAGGGCGCACGCACCATCATGTTGTAATCGTCATCCTTGGGGTCATCAGACCACAGATCAAGGGGCCCAATCGGTTTGGCCCAATCGCGGGGGCGGGCCATGCGGTCGGGGCGGTACAACATGCCAACAATTCTGTGTTGACCCACCGGTGTCGCACCGTCGCCTTCGCGTTTATGGCGGGTGACGCCCCCACGTCCCACGCTACAGGGCAGCACACGCCCCCCAACCCGCAGGCCCATGGGTGTCACCACCAAATCACGTTTGGAGTGAATGGTCATAGCATATGGCCCGACTTTTTAGCTTTGGTGGCCAGATATTGGGCGTTTTCTTTGTTTTGGCCAACTTGCAATGGCACACGCTCGGTGACAGTGATGCCGTTGCGTTCCATAATGTCAATTTTGCGCGGGTTATTGGTCAGCAGTCGGATTTTTGTAATTCCCATTTCTTTCAGAATTGAGGCACCAAGCCGAAAATCGCGTTCGTCATCCTCAAATCCTAGGCGGTGGTTTGCCTCGACAGTGTCGAAACCCTGGTCCTGCAGCGTATAGGCCCGCATTTTATTGGCCAATCCAATGCCGCGGCCTTCTTGGTTTAGATACAGCAACAGCCCGGATCCCGCTTGCCCCATCTGGGTTAAGGCTGCGTGTAATTGTGGCCCACAATCACATTTCAAGCTGCCCATAACATCGCCGGTAAAACATGCAGAATGCAGTCTGAGCAGTATGGGCTGTTCGCGATCCAACCGACCGATTTCCATCGCATAATGTTCGCCATGTCCAGTATCGGATCGGAAAATATGCAACCGTCCAACATTGGACGTTTGGGTGGGCAAACGTGCCGACACCACATCATGAAGCGCAATCGGTGCTTTCAGCAATGGGCCGATTTCGGATTGATTGAGCTGTGTTAAGTCACTGAACTGGGGTGCTTGGGCGTTGGCCAGCGGCACAACGATCGCAGCAGGCAGCAAATGCGCCAGTTTTAGCAAACTCAGCGCGGTGTCTTCACCACCAAGTGCGGGGGTCATCAGCGTTTGAAATGGGCCACGCAGACCTGCTGACATATCAAAGGCGGGATCAGCCACTTGCTTGATCCATGACAATGTACGGTCTGATGGAACAGAGATACGTGCAAAACTGCCGTCAAAGGCATAAATCTTGATCGTTTCCGCGCGGCGTTGGGTGACCACCAATATTGGTGCTTGATCAAAGGCCAACAGCGCACTGTAGCGATCTTGGGTTATTGTTTCAGTTGCCGCAAACAACATGGGGTGTTGGCCGTGCAAAACAACGGGCAAGCCCATTCGCAAATCTGCGAGAGCGCGTGCGATGCGTTCTGATACTGTGGGTCCCATCATGTCGATATCCGTTTTTAATGTCTTTAACTGTTTTCTGATCCAAGGGAAACGGTCTTTGATGGTCAAGGCCGAGGAATTGTTACAAAACAGCCGGTTGGCAACACAGTCGCGTGATTATTCTATGTGAAAACTTGAAACATGCTATGATCCGCCCCATCTGACGTGAAACGGAGGATGACATGCCACAAAACAAAACAATACTGCTGGTCGATGACGAAGATGACCTGCGCGAAGCTTTGGCTGAACAATTAGCGATGTCGGACAATTTTATTGTTCATGAGGCCGCCAGTGGTGCAGATGCGCAATCAAACATTGCGCAGACCAGTTTTGATTTAGTGATTTTGGATGTTGGTTTGCCTGATACGGATGGGCGGGATTTGTGCCGCGACCTGCGGACCGCGGGTGTCAGCTGTCCGATCATTATGCTGACGGGTCATGATACCGACCGCGATACGATTTTGGGCCTAGATGCTGGGGCCAATGATTATGTCACCAAACCGTTTAAATTCCCTGTGCTATTGGCGCGGATCAAGGCGCAGCTGCGTCAACACGAACAAAGTGAAGATGCCGTTTTCAATCTGGGGCCATATGTGTTCAAACCAAGTGCCAAATTGTTGACAACAGAAGACGGTAAAAAAACCAGACTGACGGAAAAGGAGACAAATATTTTGAAATTCCTCTATCGTGCGGGAAATGCGATTGTGGCGCGTGAAACCTTGCTGCACGAGGTGTGGGGATACAACGCAGGGGTCACAACCCACACATTAGAAACACATATTTACCGTTTGCGCCAAAAAATTGAACCTGATCCGTCCCATGCGAAACTGTTGCTGACGGACACGGGTGGTTACAAACTGGCTACTGGTTAAGGTTTTTTAATACATATGGCATAAACTTTGCTGTAGTATTGACGTAAGTCATATTTGAACAAGTTCCCGCGCGTATCCGGGTTACGATGCGCTTCCTCCCTGTTGGACTTGCCCGGGTTTATCCCGGGCCTTTTTTTATTTGGGCGGTATCAGTTTGCGCGGGCCTGGGCCATCGTGTCCCATTTGATCATCTGGATTATATAATTTGCACGCACTCAGCGACAGGCAGCCGCAGCCAATACAGCCATCCAACGCATCGCGTAGGGTTTGCAGCTGGTTTATGTGCGCATTAATGCGGTGGCGAAATTTCTGTGACAGCCGTGTCCAGTCTTGGCGGGTGGGGGTTCGGGCCTGGGGCAGATCATCCAGCGCGGATTTTATTTCCTCTAGGCTAAATCCCAATCTTTGTGCTGCCAATATAAACGATGCCCGCCGAATTTGCGATTTTTCAAACCGGCGATGGCCGCCGCGATTACGGTTAGATTGCAGTAATCCGATATCATCGTAATAGCGGATGGCAGACACGGCCAACCCTGTGCGCCGTGCGATTGTGCCAATCGAAATGTTTTGCATTTTTCTCTTAATCTCAAGTTGATTTGAGAAATTATAAGGGTCTTCAGTCGTACAAATCAAGAAAGGAATAATCATGACTGAAGCACAATTAGAACATGTCAATGTAACCTGCGCTGATCCAGATCATACTGCCAAAATGTTGGTTAATTTATTTGGCTGGCATATTCGCTGGTCGGGTGAGGCAAAAAATGGGGGGTACACGGTTCACGTGGGAACCGATCACACTATATCGCGTTCTATCGTCCTGTGGGCGATCTGGTGGTCGGCGCGGACACATATCACAGCCTGTCCAGTGTTAATCACATCGGGGTTGTTGGGCCTGATCTGGAACAGGCCGATCAAAACATTACAGCCGCAGGATACACCACCTACAGCCACCAAGATTACGAATCTGGGCACAGGTTTTATTTTCGCGACCACTATAATATCGAATATGAGGTGGTAAGCTATCGCTAGGCGTTGCACCCCGCCCTGAAATCACTATGTTGGGCGGGTATTCGACCAGCATAAGGATCGCGGCCCGTGACATTTACTTTGGCAACTTGGAACATTAACTCGGTACGCTTGCGTCAGGATCTGGTGGCCCGGTTAATGACGGACGAGGCACCGGATGTATTGTGCCTGCAAGAATGCAAATCCCCCGTCGATAAAATCCCAACCGAGGTCTTTGCAAACTTGGGCTATACCCACATGGTGGCCCGCGGGCAAAAGGGATATAACGGCGTGGCCATCCTGTCGAAAACCCCGATTGCCATGGTCGCCGCCTATGACTTTGCAAACCTTGGGCATGCGCGCCATATCGCGGGGCGGCTGGACAATGGTGTGACCATCCACAATTTCTATGTGCCTGCGGGCGGTGATATTCCGGATCGTGACAAAAACGAAAAATTCGGTCAGAAATTGGATTATTTGACCGAGATGCGCGATTATTTTTCTGCAAACATACCGCAAAAATCAATTCTGGTGGGGGATCTGAACATCGCGCCACGGCCAGATGATGTGTGGGATCACAAAAAAATGCTGAAAATCGTCAGCCACACCCCGATCGAGGTAGACCATCTGACAGCCGTACAAGGTGCAGGCCAGTGGGTTGACGTCACGCGGCAGGATATTCCCCAAGGGTTGCTGTATAGCTGGTGGTCCTATCGGGCCAAGGATTGGGATGCCGCCGACAAAGGTCGGCGTTTGGATCATATCTGGGCCACCGCTGATATCGCGCCTGCAGCGCATTCCAGCCGTGTCTTGCGTACGGCGCGTGGTTGGGATCAACCCAGCGATCACGCACCAGTTTTTGCGACCTTTGATCTTTAAATTTAATGTGCCACATCCATATGTGAGCCAAGACAAAACATGGAGTTTCCAACATGGAATTAGGACAAACATCCGCTGGCGCACTGATCCAAGATGTGATCGAGGCAAATTTCATGGCCGAGGTTGTCGAGGCCAGTAAAACCGTACCCGTGATCGTCGATTTCTGGGCGCCATGGTGCGGCCCCTGTCGCCAGTTGGGCCCAGCCCTAGAGGCCGCCGTGACCGAGGCCAATGGCGCGGTAAAGATGGCCAAAATCAACGTAGACGAAAACCAAATGATTGCCGGTCAGTTGCGTGTTCAGTCGATTCCAACGGTCTATGCGTTTTGGCAGGGTCAACCCATCGACGGGTTTCAGGGGGCGTTGCCCGGATCGGAAATCAAGGCCTTCGTTGATCGTGTAATCACCGCATCAGGGGGCCAAGCCGACGGCGGTCTGGCCGAGGCGTTGGAGGCGGCCGAACAAATGTTGGACGAGGGCGCGATTGCAGACGCATTGCAAACCTTTCAGGCCATAGCCGGAGAAGACCCCAATTCCGCCGCAGCCATCGGTGGCATTGTGCGCTGTCTGATTGCATTGGATGATTTGGATCAGGCCGAGGCCGTTCTAAACGGTGCGCCTGCCGAAATTTCAGATGCACCAGAGCTTGAGGCAGCACACGCCCAGCTGCAACTGGCGCGTCAGGCGGCAAATGCGGGGCCCTTGACAGATTTGGCCAATGCGCTTGACGCTGATCCTGCAAATGCGCAAGCACGCTTTGATTATGCCCAGGCTCTTTATGCCGCGGGGCAGGTGCAAGAGGCCGTGGATCAATTATTGGAACTGTTCCGTCGCGACCGCGAATGGAACGATGGGGCGGCCAAGGCGCAGTTGTTCACAATTTTCGAGGCGTTAAAGCCGAATGATCCTGTCGTTTTGAATGGGCGTCGAAAATTAAGCTCTTTGATCTTTGCCTAATTCGAAAACAACGCTAGCTTTGAACTATGGCATATTCATTCGACCTACCTAACTCAATCGCTGTTTTCCCTTTGCCAGGGGCCGTGCTGTTGCCACGTTCAAGGTTGCCGTTGCACATTTTCGAACCGCGCTACCTTGCTATGATCGAGGATGCGATGAAAACGCCAGATCGTTTCATCGGTATGATCCAGCCCAATGGCGGCGATCGTTTGCATACAATTGGGTGTGCGGGTCGATTGACACAGTTTTCAGAAACAGAAGATGGCAGATATATGATCACCTTAACTGGTGTAAGTCGGTTTCGTTTGGGTGCGGAGCAATCCGGTTTCACCCCCTATCGCAGATTTGATGTGTCTTGGGGTGGGTTTGAACAGGATTTGCGCCCTGTCGACAAAGATACCACGTTTGATCGTGCTGGATTTTTTGTTCTGCTAGAACGTTATTTGCAGGGGCGTGGTTTATCGACCGACTGGGACACGCTCCGCGAGGCAGAGGACGAACTACTGATTAATTCGTTGTCCATGCTACTGGACTTTGAACCCGAAGATAAACAAGCTCTGCTAGAGGCGCCATCATTGATGACGCGGCGCGAAACCTTGGTCACATTGATTGAATACAGTCTGCGCGGCGGACAGGAACAAGGACCCATACAATGACCGAACACGCCCATGTGCAGATGTTTGACCGCAAAATGTTAGAGGCACTGGTCTGCCCGCTGACCCATGCGACCCTAGAATTCGACGCAGATGTGCAAGAGCTGATTTCGCGCCCTGCGTCTTTGGCCTTTCCAATTCGCGATGGTATTCCCATCATGTTGGTAGACGAGGCCCGCCGCCTAGAGGATTAGGGCGCGCGCAACACCTAGATGGCCTTATTGCATCCAGCGGGGCAAATCCCCCGTTAATCCCGCCGCTTCACGGATGAACCCGCGGCGCATGCTGGGGCTGGCGTTGATCACTCCCATACCAACCGTGCGTCCCAGTCGTAGAACAGGGTTGTCATTGGAAAACAGTTTGTTGAAAAAATCTGTCGCCAATCCAAGGCTTTGATTGTCAAATCTGCGCCATTCTTGATAGCGTGTTAACACATTGATCGATGCGAAATCTTCGCCGCGGGTGCGCGCGTGTTCGATAATATCGCACAGTGCCGCGATATCGCGCAGGCCGGCGTTTAACCCCTGGCCTGCGATGGGATGGACCCCATGGGCCGCATCGCCCACCAATGCCAGCCGGTCGCTGATATAGGTTTTGGTCATGCTTATCCCCAAGGGATAGCTGAACCGTTTGCCCGCTAGCAGGATATCGCCCAGAAACGATCCGAACCGAGGGCGCAGAATATCCAGAAAATCATCGTCAGACAGTGACAGGATCATGTCAGCCTGTTTTGGCGTTTCGGACCATACGATGGACGATCGATTGCCCCGCAGTGGTAAAATCGCCAGCGGTCCGGGGGGCAGAAAATATTGATAGGCCGTGCCGTTATGCGGCAAATCATGTTGAATGGCACAGACCAAGGCCGTTTGCGGATATTGCCACCCTGTGCGTTTGATGCCTGCGCGCTGGGCCGTTTGGCTGGTCCGCCCATCTGCGCCGATAATCAAGTGGGCGTGGTATGTTGTGCCATCGTCGCAGATCACATTAGCCTGTGTGTCCGTGATGGTTTGGTCTAGGACGCGGGTTTGGGGCAGATAGGTGATCAGGTCCTCTTCGGCCACAGCCGTTTGTAATATGGGGCGCAGGTGGCGATCTTCGACCATGTGGCCCATTGGACCCTCTTCGATTTCGGTGTGATCGAAATGCATGTAGAATGGCGATGGGCCGTTGGTCAGGTTGCCGTCAAACACCTTGATGTCTAGCATGGGTTGGGCCTGATCGGCCAGCGCATCCCAAATACCAAGCGATTGCATCAATCGCACGGATGTCAGCGCCATGGCATAGGATCGCCCGTCAAATGATCCGCCCGTTTGGGCCGATTGCGGCTGGGCATCAATGATCAGGCTGCGCAAGCCAATGCGTGCCATGCCCAATGCCAAGGTTGCCCCATTCAGGCTGCCGCCAACGATAATGATATCAAACTGCGTGTTCATAGATGATAAATTGCCATCCAAAACAGGATTGTCCAGTCCGCAGATCGTCGCTAGGGTTATTTTTATCAAAACAGGGGGCAAAAATGCAAACATTGACCGCGCTAGAATTGGGTGAACACATTGAAACGGGGTCCTGTGATCCGGTTGAATTGGCACAGGATCTGTTGTCGGCCATTGGGTCCCACGACTTTGGCGACCGTATTTATGCCCGTTTGATACCTGACCGCACCTTGGCCGAGGCGCGGGCGGCACGCGATCGGGCCAAACGCGGGATGCGGTTGGGGCCCTTGGATGGTGTGCCTATCAGTTGGAAGGATCTGTTTGATACTGCCGGTTACGCGACCGAGGCGGGCTCTGCATTGTTGCAGGGGCGCATGCCCAGACAGGATGCGCAGGTTCTAACCAATGCCACATTGGGCGGGTCGGTCTGTTTGGGCAAAACCCATATGTCAGAATTGGCCTTTTCGGGGTTGGGTCTGAACCCCGTCACACAAACACCACCCTGTGTGAATGACCATGCGGCGGTATCGGGGGGGTCGTCGTCTGGGGCCGCGGCCAGTGTTGCGTTCGGCTTGGCCCCAGCTGCGATTGGATCGGATACGGGCGGATCGGTACGGATCCCTGCCGCATGGAACGATTTGGTGGGGTTCAAAACCACGGCGGGATTGGTATCGGTGAGCGGCGTCGTTCCTCTATGCGCCAAATTCGACACGGTTGGGCCACTGACCCAAACGGTGGCTGATGCGGCGGCGGTTTTTGCCCTGATCCAAGGGGCGCGCTGTGTCGATTTAACACCGCCTGATCCAACATCGCTGCATCTGGCCATTTTGGAAACGGTGGCCATGGATGATCTGCGCCCAGAACCCGCCGCTGCATTTACAGACGCGGTCGCAAAATTGGAACGGGCGGGCGTGACAATCACGCGCATTCAGGCTCCAGAGGTTGCCAAAGCCATGGATTTGGCCGGTGTTCTTTATGCGCCCGAGGCCTATGCCACATGGCGCGATGCAATCGAGGCGCAGCCAGATTTGATGTTTGACAAAATTTTGGAACGGTTCCGCGGTGGGGCAGGGGTGTCGGCCGCTGATTATATCGCCAGCTGCCAAGTTCTGGATCAGTTGCGCGAACAATATCACGCACGGGTTGCAGGATTTGATGCCGTAATCCTGCCATCTGCGCCGATTTTACCACCCAATGCCCAGCGTTTGATGTCGGATGACACCTATTATGTCAGCGAAAACCTGTTGGCCCTGCGTAACACGCGTATCGGAAATTTGATGGGCAGCTGCGCGCTAACCCTGCCAACGGGGCATCCCAGCTGTGGTTTGATGGTACAAGGCGCCCCAGGCCGTGATGAACGATTGTTGCGGATGGGGTTGGCAATTGAACGGGCCTTAGCGGTCTAAGCTACCCTAAACTGCGGATTTCAGGACACATATCGCAAAATCTGGTCGGTTTTGCTGGACGTGCGGGCAAAGCTTGGGTATCTTTGTCAAATAAAAGGGGCACAAGACCCCAAGTTTGAGGCAGTATAAATGACGTTTCCTGAGCGGTTTGCGAACCTTCCGCCCTATGCGTTTCCGCGTTTGCGCGCGCTGTTGGATGTTCATCCAGCGGGTGGCTCTGTGCGGCATATGACCATTGGCGAGCCAAAGCATAAATTTCCCGCTTGGATCAGCGACATCATTGCGCAGACGGCGGACCAGTTTAATGCCTATCCTGCGAATGACGGCACGCCTGAATTACGGTCTGCGATTGCCGGATGGTTTCAGCGGCGGTTTTCTGTGGCGCTAGACCCAGAGACACAAATTATGGCTGCAAATGGCACGCGCGAGGCGTTGTATAACGCGGCCATGGCGCTGTGTCCTGAAACCAAAAATGGGCAACGCCCGGTCGTTTTGACGCCCAATCCGTTTTATCAGGTTTATATGATTGCCGCCATTTCGGTGGGGGCCGAACCCGTGTTTGTGCCCGCGACTAGGGATACAGGATATTTGCCCGACTATGCTGCGTTGCCTGCGGATGTTTTGAACCGCACAACCATTGCCTATCTGTGTTCGCCATCCAATCCACAAGGTGCGATTGCCAGTTATGATTATTGGAAAAACCTGATCGCCTTGGCCGAACAGTATGATTTCCAGATCTTTGCAGATGAATGTTACAGCGAAATTTACCGCAACGGCGTACCCGTGGGTGCGATGCAGGTGGCCCAGGATATGGGGGCCAATCCCGAACGCGTTGTTGTGTTTCATTCGTTGTCGAAACGATCCAATTTGCCCGGACTGCGGTCTGGGTTTGTCGCGGGTGGGCCGCAGACATTGGCACATTTGAAACAGTTACGATCCTACAGCGGTGCGCCGCTGCCCGGCCCCCTTCAGGCCGCATCCGTTGCCGCATGGTCCGACGAAGCGCATGTGGTCGAAAACCGCGCGCGTTATGCCGAAAAATTTGATATCGCAGATCAGATTTTTTCTGATGTCGCGGGATATACCAGCCCGCAGGCGGGTTTTTTCCTGTGGTTGCCCGTCGCGGATGGCGAAGCGGCAGCATTGGAATTATGGACACAAACTGGCGTGCGGGTGTTACCCGGCCGCTATCTGTCCAAGGAATCCGAACATGGTACACCGGGCGCTGCCTATATTCGCGTGGCCCTGGTGGCACCCAAACATGAAACAGAACAGGGCCTAAGGGCCATCAAAAG
>CBFHVU010000052.1:11671-14391 GCA_965659465.1 uncultured Paracoccaceae bacterium
AATCATGGCATATCATCAGGCAAAAGGGCGCGATCCGCTGATCGATACAAAAATGCAAGAAACGCTGCAAAAACGCGGGGCCGAATTACTGGGCTTGGCCGTGATGGGTTGTGGTGTTCTGGCTGCTATGATTATTTTCAGCTATTCGCCCTTGGACCCTGGTTTTGCGGCGGCGACGGATGTTCCGATCCAGAATTGGTTGGGGTTGACGGGGGCGACGATTGCATCGCCCTTGATGTTGATCCTTGGCCTTGGCAGCTGGAGCATTTCCGCCCTGCTGATTGCCTGGGGCGCGCGGCTGTTTTTGCACGCAGGGGCCGATCGGGCGACATCGCGTTTGGTCTTTGCGCCGATATTTGTAGCGCTTGTTTCCGTATATGCGGCGTCACTGGTTCCTGATGCATTGTGGACGCATAATTTCGGAATGGGGGGATTGTTTGGTGATACCATCGTTGGATCGTTGTTATCATTGCTGCCTCTGTCAGCCGGTTCCGCGATTATTCTGATTTCAGTGGCCTCGGCCCTTGGCGCATTGGTTCTGAGTGCCTTTGTTTTGGGGTGCTCTAAGGAAGAAATTCGCACAGCTGCACGGTTTTTATACATTGGCGTTGTGATGACCTATGCCATGATTGCGCGTGCTTTTGGCAAGGGTGCTACACAGGCGGTCACTGCAGCGCGCGATATCCACGAAAAACGCACCTCGGCCGCAGATGCGTCGGACGGTGATCTGGATGCGGATGCACAGCCTGCGCCGCGCAAATTATTTGATCGTTTGCCCGTGTTTTCTAAACCTGCCGTGACCTTGCCAGAATCTGAGTTGGTCGAGGATGTGGCTGACACCAGCATCGATGCAATGCCGGGCGAAGATCGCATCAAATCCCGCATTTCCCAAGTGATCCGATCACGTCGCGCACCAGACCACGCCGAAATGCTGCCCCTGACCAAGGGGCGCGGCCGCGGGCCAGATGCCTTGGTTGTGTCGTCTGAGCCGCCACTGACCCGGCGTGAAGAGCCGCAGTTCACCGACGATGGTGCCGATGCGATGGCGCAGGATGCCTTTACCGCACCTGAAACAGATTTTGACGCTGACACTGATTGGGAGGCGGGATGGGAACCTGAGGTCTATGACCCGCAGGATCCGCCACAATCAGCCATGATCAGACCCAGTTTCGAACCCAAAAAGGTGGTCCAACCGCCAGTGCGCAAACCGATCCCACAATCGACCCGCGCGAGGGCTGAGGCACAGCGCACGCTGAACTTTGATGACAGCGCCGTCACGGAATTTGAATTGCCGCCCTTGGGGTTGTTGCAAAACCCAGACAGCATTCAACGCCATCATTTGTCGGATGAGGCGTTAGAGGAAAACGCGCGACTGTTGGAATCGGTGCTGGAAGACTATGGCGTCAAAGGTGAAATCGTATCCGTCCGTCCCGGACCTGTGGTGACTATGTATGAATTGGAACCTGCCCCGGGCCTGAAGGCCAGCCGCGTCATTGGTCTGGCCGATGATATTGCACGGTCTATG
This sequence comes from uncultured Paracoccaceae bacterium, assembly GCA_965659465.1. GTDB lineage: Bacteria > Pseudomonadota > Alphaproteobacteria > Rhodobacterales > Rhodobacteraceae > CAJXSD01. The sequence goes on from CBFHVU010000052.1 coordinate 13,197, forward strand.
TCCGCGCTGTCTGCGCGTGTGTCCACTGTGCCTGGTCGGTCCGTGATTGGTATCGAATTGCCCAATGAAAACCGTGAAAAGGTTGTGCTGCGTGAAATTCTGTCAGCACGTTCCTTTGGTGATGGTAATCAAAAATTGCCATTAGCGCTAGGCAAAGACATTGGTGGCGAACCGATTGTGGCGAATTTGGCCAAAATGCCCCACCTGCTGATTGCAGGGACCACCGGTTCAGGGAAGTCCGTGGCCATCAACACGATGATCCTGTCGTTACTATATAAACTGACACCGGATGAGTGCCGTTTGATTATGATCGACCCGAAAATGTTGGAATTGTCCGTGTATGACGGCATCCCGCATCTATTGTCGCCGGTTGTGACCGACCCGAAAAAGGCGGTTGTCGCCCTGAAATGGGTGGTCGGCGAAATGGAAGAACGCTATCGCAAGATGTCGAAAATGGGTGTTCGTAATATCGACGGCTATAACGGTCGTGTGGCCGATGCCTTGGCCAAAAACGAAATGTTTAGCCGGACAATTCAAACCGGTTTTGACGATGAAACGGGCGATCCCGTGTTTGAAACCGAAGAATTCAAGCCCGAAAAAATGCCCTATATCGTGGTGATCGTCGACGAAATGGCCGACCTGATGATGGTCGCCGGCAAAGAGATTGAGGCCTGCATCCAGCGTTTGGCGCAAATGGCACGTGCCTCGGGCATTCACTTGATTATGGCGACACAACGCCCCTCGGTCGATGTGATTACCGGCACGATCAAGGCGAACTTCCCCACGCGGATATCGTTCCAAGTGACTTCGAAAATCGACAGCCGCACGATTTTGGGGGAAATGGGCGCAGAGCAATTGTTGGGCATGGGCGATATGCTGTACATGGCGGGGGGTTCGAAAATCATCCGCTGCCACGGTCCATTCGTATCCGACGAAGAGGTCGAAGAAATCGTCAACCATCTGAAAGCTTTCGGTCCGCCCGATTACAAATCCGGCGTAGTCGAAGGCCCCGACGAAGAAAAGGCTGATAGCATCGATATGGTGTTGGGTTTGGGTGGTAACACGGATGGCGAAGACGCGCTTTATGATCAAGCGGTGGCCATTGTGCTAAAGGATCGCAAAGTATCGACCAGCTATATCCAGCGTAAATTGGCCATCGGTTATAACAAAGCAGCACGTTTGGTCGAAGAGATGG
>CBFHVU010000053.1:0-10973 GCA_965659465.1 uncultured Paracoccaceae bacterium
CTATTATTGACATTTAGGCCATTATCTTATTAGTTTCAATTACTGAAATCAAGTTCCATTATTTGAAACTAATCTGACATAAACTTGGGAGGGTTCAAATGTCAAACTTTCTGAAATCTACAATCGCATCGGCCGCTTTGTTGGCGGGCTTTGCTGGATCTGCCTTTGCGTCGGATCTGTCGGGCACATTGCGGATCACATCTGATATGTCCAATCCAGCGCCGCGCGCTGTTATGGAAAAACTGGCGGCTGATTTTGATGCGATGCATCCAAACCTGTCGGTAGATCTGACAATCGTTGACCGCGAAGCGTGGAAAACACAAATTCGCAACGCCCTGTCTGCAAATGCGCCTGACGTTGTAAACTGGTATGCTGCAACCCGTATGACACCCTATGTCGATGCGGGATTGTTCATGGATATCAGTGATCTATGGAACGATCCTGCGATGGCATCGCTCGCATCAACCAAAGGTGCGATGACACTAGACGGCAAGCAGTGGGGCGTGCCCTATACATATTACCAGTGGGGCGTGTATTACCGCAAAGACATCTTTGAAGAGCTGGGCCTGAGCGAGCCAAAAACATGGGCCGAAGAAATTTCAAACTGTCAGGCGATCATCGATTCAGGTCGTAAATGTTACACAATCGGGTCCAAGTATCTGTGGACTGCCGGCGGTTGGTTTGATTACATCAACTCGCGCACCAATGGCTATGATTTCCATATTCAATTGGCAAATGGCGAAATTCCATGGACCGATGAACGCGTTCGCGCAACATTTGCGAACTGGCGTCAGTTGATTGATATGGGCGCATTTGTGGATGACCACCAGTCGTACAGCTGGCAAGAAGCGATGCCATTCATGATCGATGGCAAAGCAACGGCGTATCTGATGGGCAATTTCTCGGTCGCGGCGTTCCGTGATGGTGGTTTGACTGATGATCAACTGGATTTCTATCAATTCCCAATGATCAACCCCGATGTTGATTATGCCGAGGACGCGCCAACCGATACATTCCACATCGCATCAGGCGCACAAAACGTCGAAGCGGCCAAGGCGTTCTTGCTATACGTCACATCGCCCGACGTTCAAACATGGATCAACTCAGGCGATGCCTTGGGTCAGTTGCCCGTGAACTCTCAGGCGTCTGTGTCGGATGATAAATTCATCCAGCAAGGCTTTGACATGCTGTCAAACAACGCAGGCGGCGGGATCATGCAGTTCTTTGACCGCGATTTCCCAGCGGAAATGGCATCCGTCGGCATGGAAGGCTTGCAAGAATTCATGGTGTTCCCTGACAATCTAGAGGACATCTTGGCCCGTCTTGAGGACACACGCCAGCGCGTTTACAAGTAATCGCATCAAACAGGGCGCGCGTCATGCGTGCCCTGTTTTGTCAGCCCATTCAATATATTGGCAAACGGCCCTGCCATTTCCCAATGCATTGATCAAAAGCTGGTCGCAAAAATTTGGTTGCATAAGGGGTCATTTATGACAATTGCCTATGATCACACACCCGCAAACCGCAGTTGGTTTAAACGCAACGAATTGGCCATTATGCCGTGGCTGTTTTTGCTGCCGGCGGTGTTGTTTTTTGCCGTTTATGTGATCAGTCCGATTGCACAATCGTTTTGGATTTCGTTCCATGAATGGGATGGGCTTGGTGAAAAAACCTATGTCGGGATGGACAATTACGAACGCTTGTTGGGATTGGGCGATCAACGGATGGATCGCAAATTCGAGGTTTCGTTTTGGAACAATCTCAAATGGTTGGTCCTCTATCTGCTGGCCATTCCTATGGGGTTGGCAATTGCGTTGTTTTTGAACCAGACCGTGACTGGCATTCGCATTTATAAATCGCTGTTTTTCTTTCCTTTCGTGATTTCGCAGGTTGTTGTTGGGTTGGTGTTTAGCTGGTTTTACCTGCCCAATGATGGATTGTTTGATGTCATGATGGGCTGGTTTGGGGTCGATATCAAAGGGGGCGTTTTGGGCAATCCGAACACAGCCACCTATGGCATTATCGCGGCGGGGCTGTGGCCGCAAACGGCCTATTGTATGATCCTGTACCTGACTGGCTTAAACGCAGTTGATCCTGAGCAGGTCGAGGCAGGGCGGCTGGACGGGGCCAAGGGAATGCGCATGCTGTGGTATGTGATTTTACCGCACTTGCGACCTGCCACCTTTATCGCCTTTGTCGTGACAATCATTGGCGCATTGCGGTCGTTTGATTTTATCGCTGTCATGACCAATGGCGGCCCCTTTGGATCAACCCGCGTTCTGTCGTTTTTCATGTTCGAAGAAAGCCTGTCGGAATTCGGGTTCCGCATGGGCTATGGCGCGGCCATCGCGGTTGTTCTGTTTTTCCTAATGCTTGGATTTATTGCCTTTTTCCTGTTTCGGATGTGGCGCGACGAACAAGAGGGCCGGTAAATGTTTCCCAAACCCATTCAACAACAATCGCGCCGCGCGCAAATCGGATATCAGGCGTTTTTGCCGGTGGCACTGGTCATTTGGCTGTTGCCCCTGATCGCAGTGATGATTTTTTCCATCAAACCCGATGGCGATTTTGTCAAAGGTAATTTCTGGGGCCTGCCATCGTCGTTTGAATTTTTCACCAACTATGGCAAGGTGTTTTTTGAATCCGATATGCCACGGTATTTAATCAATTCGGTCATGATCACGTTGCCAACGGTGATCGGTGCGGTGGCACTGTCATCAATGACGGGATTTGCGCTGGGGGTTTATAAATTCCGCGGCAACCTGTTGATCTTTTTCATGTTTATTGCGGGAAATTTCGTACCCTTTCAAATTTTGATGGTCCCAGTGCGCGATTTGACGGTGTCGGTGAACCTTTATGATACGAAACTAGGTCTGATCCTGTTTCACATCGCCTTCCAAACAGGGTTTTGCACGTTGTTCATGCGCAATTTCATCCGCGCGCTGCCCTTTGCCCTGATCGAATCCGCGCGGGTCGAAGGGGTGAGCGAATGGCGCATTTTCGTCTATATCGTGCTGCCTTTGATGAAACCTGCGATTGCGGCGCTGTCTGTGTTGATCTTTACCTTTATCTGGAATGACTATTTCTGGGCGGTGGTCCTGACCCAAGGCCCAGATGCGCAGCCTGTGACCGCTGGGATCACCGCATTCAACAGCCAGTATCGCGCCGCCTATCATTTAATGAGCGCGGGCAGTATTGTCGCCGCCTTGCCACCCGTTATCATGTTTTTCCTGATGCAGCGGCATTTTATTGCGGGCTTGACCTTGGGGGCGGTAAAATAATGCAGATTTGGCATTTTGGGTGCGACCGTCAATCGGTCGTGGTCTGCGCAAAGAACAATCAGCTGGCGCAGATTGTGTATTGGGGACCTGCTTTGCCGCCGGCGCAGGAATTGTCTGAATTGGTCGCAGCGACCGAATGGGATGTAACGGGGGGCATGTTGGATGAAAATCCTGCACTGTCGCTATGCCCGACATCTGCCACCAGTTTTCCGGGACATTCCGCGTTGGATATGCGCAATGTGCAGGGCGATCAGCTGTTGCCGCGGTTTAACTTTGTCTCGGCCGATCACGGGGCGCATCATTTAACGCTGGTCTATCGCGATGATGCATTGGGTGTGACCTATCAGGCGCGGCTTGGCATGGATCCGGACACACATGTCCTATCGGCTGCTGCGATGTTGGAAACGCAGGGTCCTGTGGTTGTCAATTGGTTTGCCGCGCCCGTCTTTCCCGCCCCGCAAGCGAGCGATAAAATTATCGACTTTTCCGGCCGTTGGATTGGCGAGTTTCAGATCAATCAAACCAATTGGTCCGCGGGTGCGCGGCTGCGTGACAACCGTACTGGGCGCACTGGGCACGAACATTTTCCGGGTGCCTATTTGCCCTGTCGTGGGGCCACAAATACCCAAGGGTCTGTATATGCCTTTCATTATGCCACGTCCTGCGGGCATAAAATGGTGGCCGAGGAATTGCCAGATGGCCGCCGCCAGATCCAGTTTGGCAATGCCACGGGCACCGAGCGTATGGCCAAGACGGTTTTTGAAACCGGAACGCTCTATGCCAGTTATTCGGACAGAGGCTACAACGGGTGTGCCATCGCGTTTCAGCGTCATTTGCGCGACAAAGTCGTGACATTTGCCAAGGCAGAGCGACCACGGCCGGTCCATTATAACAGCTGGGAATCGGTCTATTTCACCCACGACCTAACCGTTTTGAAAGACATCGCAAAACGGGCCGCCGATCTGGGCGCAGAACGGTTTGTTTTGGATGACGGATGGTTTGGCACCCGTGATGATGACACGCAATCCTTGGCCGATTGGGTCATTGATGCGCGCAAATATCCCGATGGTCTGCGCCCGTTGATTGATCATGTGCATGGTCTGGGGATGACCTTTGGCATTTGGTTCGAACCCGAAATGATCAACGAAAACAGCGATGTATTTCGCGCCCATCCTGAGTGGGTGCTGGGCCCGTTGGATCAAATTCGCGGCAGACAGCAGCTGGTGTTAAACATGGCACTACCCATGGTGCGTGATTATTTGTTTGACCGCATTGATACTGTGTTGCGCGATAATGCCATCGAATACATCAAATGGGATCACAACCGCGTTTTGCCCTATCCCGATGCGGATCAAATGCGCGGCACCTTTGAATTGCTGGACCGGTTGCGTCAGGCCCATCCGCATGTGGAAATTGAAACCTGTTCATCGGGCGGCGGGCGCATTGATTTTGAAATCTTGAAACGCACGCAGCGGGTGTGGTTATCCGACAGCAACGATGCGCTGGAACGGTTGCGCATTCAACATAACGCCGCACTGTTTTTGCCCAGCGCGGTGACGGGCAGCCATGTAGGGCCACGGGTCTGCCACACATCGGGGCGCACGTCGAATATGGCGTTTCGTGCATGGGTCGCAGCACAGCGGCATATGGGGTTTGAAATGGACCCGCGCGAATTAACCGCGGATGAGGCGCAGATTTTGCAGCAGGTGACCAACTGGTGGAAAACCAACCGCGACTGGATGATGCAGGCCGATATTTTCCGCCTAGACAGCGATGATCCAAATGTCATCGCAGAACAGCAGATGTCACAATCGGGCGATCGGTTTGTGGTCTTTGCCGGTCGGGCAGGGGCGTCGGACCAAATTTTGCCAAGGCCCCTGTGTTTGACGGGCCTTGATCCTGCAGCGTCTTATCGGCTTTGGCTGGCCAATGCCGAACAGGCGCATCATCTGTCACGCGGTCAGCCTGCGATTAAATCGGGGGATGTGACGCTTAGTGGCACGTTTTTAATGACCCATGGGCTAAGCCTGCCCTGGGCCTTTCCTGAAACTATGTGGGTGATTGAGGGGCATCGGATATGATCAAAAATCGGCGCAATCGGTCTTGGTACGGAATGATGGACAAAGATGGCTTTGTCCGCAGATCATGGATGAAAAATCAGGGGTTTCCGGATCACGTTTTTGACGGACGTCCCGTGATTGGCATCTGCAATACTTGGTCGGAATTGACCCCCTGCAATTCAGGCCTGCGCGAATTGGCCGAAGGGGTCAAGCGCGGCGTTTGGGAGGCAGGCGGCTTGCCCGTGGAATTCCCTGTCATGTCGCTGGGCGAAACCCAGATGAAACCCACTGCAATGCTGTTTCGCAACCTCTTGTCCATGGACGTCGAAGAAAGCATCCGCGCCTATGGCATCGATGGCGTTGTGTTGTTGGGGGGCTGTGACAAAACCACACCCGGTCAGTTAATGGGTGCGGCATCGGTGGATTTGCCCACCATCGTCGTCAGCGCAGGGCCTATGTTAAACGGTAAATGGCAGGGCCGCGATTTGGGATCGGGCACAGATGTGCGCAAATTTTCCACGGCCGTCAAGGCAGGCGAAATGACATTGGCCGATTTCATGGCCACCGAATCCGGGATGAGCCGATCCAAAGGCGTCTGTATGACCATGGGCACCGCATCGACCACATCAGCCCTGACCGAGGCAATGGGATTGTCCCTGCCCATGAACGGGTCACTGCCGGCGGTTGATGCACGGCGCATGGCGCTGGCGCATATGACAGGGCGGCGGATTGTGGAAATGGTCGACGAAGATTTGAAAATGTCTGATGTTTTGACAAAGGCTAATTTCGAAAACGCGATTATCGCAAACGCTGCATTGGGCGGCTCGACCAATGCAGTGATGCATTTACTGGCCTTGGCCGGACGCGTGGGCATTGACCTGCGGCTTGAGGATTTCGAATTGGGCGGTGATATTCCCCTGCTGGTTAACTGCATGCCATCGGGCAAATACCTGATGGAGGATTTCTGTTATGCAGGCGGCGTACCTGCGGTATTGGCGGAATTGCGTCACCTATTACGCCCTGCAAAAACGGTCATGGGGGGTGATATTTCCGCCTATCACGACGGGGCAGACTGTTATAACCGCGATGTGATTTATGCCTTTGATGCGCCATTGAAACCGGCGGCGGGGCTGCGTGTATTGCGTGGCAACCTTGCCCCGCAGGGCGCGATTGTGAAACCTTCTGCCGCAACGGATGCCCTGCTGGAACACGAAGGCGTGGCCTATGTGTTTGACAGCATCGAAGACCTAAAGGCAAATATTGACCGCCCCGATTTGCCCGTAACCCGCGAGAGCATTTTGGTCCTTAAGGGATGTGGACCCAAAGGGTATCCTGGCATGCCCGAGGTGGGCGATATGCCCATCCCCAAGGTTTTGGCCGAACAGGGCGTCAAGGACATCGTGCGCGTGTCCGATGCGCGCATGTCTGGCACAGCCTTTGGAACCGTGGTCCTGCACGTCGCGCCCGAGGCCGAGGCGGGTGGGCCATTGGCCTTGGTCCAAACGGGCGACCGGATCCGACTATCGGCATCGCGCGGTGAACTGTCGCTGCTGATTGAGGACGCCGAACTGGAACGCCGCCGCGCGGCATGGACCCCAAGCGAACCACGCTATACCCGTGGTTATGCCAAAATGTATGTCGATACCGTTTTACAAGCCGACCAAGGCGCAGACTTGGATTTTCTGGTTGGTAAAGATACACGACCCGTCACAAGAGAAAGCCATTGATATGCACCAAAATGCGACATTTCATGATCTAGCGGGAAAAACCGTTTTTATTACGGGGGGCGGATCGGGAATAGGCGCCGCATTGACCCAAGGGTTTCTGGCCCAAGGGGCAAACGTCGGATTTGTTCAGCGTTCAGACGCCAGTGCGTTTTGCGCCGAAATGGACGCGGAATTTGGATGCGCGCCATGGTTCATTCCCTGTGATATTACCAATACCGAACAACTGCGTAACGCCATCGATCAAACCGTATCCCATTATGGTCCGCTAGATGTATTGGTCAATAATGCGGCCAATGATAAACGCCATGATGCGGCGACGATTGATACAGATTTTTGGGACTGGTCGCAGGCGATCAATTTGAAATCCTATTTCTTTGCGTGCCAACAGGCCTTTGGGCATATGCAAAACCGCGGCGGTGCGATTATTAATTTTTCCTCCATCAGTTATATGATGGGAAATGCGGGCTATGTGTCATACACGACTGCGAATGCGGGGATCACCGGTATGACCCGCAGTCTGGCGCGTGAATTTGGTCCCATGGGTGTGCGGGTAAATGCGCTAGCACCCGGATGGGTGTTGACCGACAAACAGTTGGAATTGTGGGCAACACCAGATGCCTTGGCCGATCACATGAAACGCCAATGTCTGCAAGAACACCTAAAGCCCCAAGATATCGTTGACGCCACATTGTTTCTGGCATCAAACACCAGCCGAATGATGACCGGTCAGACCATGGTTGTCGATGGTGGTGTCGTTGGGACCGGATAGGACATGCGAATGAACGTTGAATGGATCGCTGTTGATTGGGGCACATCAAATCTGCGCGTTTGGGTGATGAATGCGCAGGGCGATGTGATTGATAATCTGACGTCTGACCAAGGTATGGGCCGTTTGACGCGCGACGCGTTTGAACCGGCGTTGTTGTCGTTGATTGATGGGTATCTGTCAGATGATCGGATCACGCCCGTGATCTGTTGCGGCATGGTCGGCGCCAGACAGGGCTGGGTTGAGGCACCCTATAGTGCTGTGCCTTGCAGCCCTGCGCGCTATGATCAGGCTGTATTGGTGGCACCGACAGATCCGCGCATATCTGTCTATATTTTGCCCGGACTATCACAGAAAAGTCCCGCAGATGTCATGCGCGGCGAAGAAACCCAAATTGCGGGGTATTTGGCGCAGTCGCCGAATTTTGATGGTGTGATTTGTTTGCCCGGAACACATACGAAATGGGCCCATATCAGCGCGGCTGAGGTGGTTTCATTCAAAACCTACATGACGGGCGAAATGTTTTCGCTGCTTTGCTCAGCCTCGGTTTTGCGTCACAGTGTGGGCGGCGATGATTGGGATGATGATGCATTTCTTGCTGCATTGGATCAGATTTATTCACGCCCGCAATCGCTGGCGGGGGATCTGTTTTCCTTGCGTGCAAATGATCTGTTGTCGTCGGTAAAATCGGGGCAGTCACGTGCGGCGCTTTCTGGTATGTTGATTGGACTGGAACTGGCCGCGGCGCGGCCCTATTGGTTGGGACAAGCGGTTGTTCTAATTGGTGCGCCTAAAATGGTTGCCTTGTATCGCACTGCCTTGTCGCATTTGGGCGCGATGGTGTTACCTGATACAACGCATGATGTCATACTGCATGGGTTGCAAGCGGCCTATGCCATTTACAAGGACGCGCAGACATGACCCGAAATGTAATTGCAATATTGCGCGGTGTTCATCCCGATGAGGTGTGTTCCATCGCAGACGCGATTATTCACGCTGGGATCACCCGTATTGAGGTGCCGTTAAATTCCCCAAACCCGCTAGAATCTATTGCCAATCTGGCGCGCGAATTTGGTGATCATACCGATATTGGGGCAGGGACCGTTTTATCGGCACAAAATGTCCGTGATGTTGCGCAAGCGGGCGGGCGCATGATCGTGTCGCCCGATTGCAACACCGATGTGATTGATGCGACCAAGGCGGCCGGCATGCTTTCCTATCCCGGTGTTGCAACCCCGACCGAGGCATTGACAGCGCTGCGTCATGGTGCTGATGGGTTGAAACTGTTCCCTGCGTTTTTGCTGGGCCCAAAGGGATATCAAGCCATGTCCGCAATTTTACCGGTTGGCACGGTGTGTTATGCGGTGGGTGGTGTTGGTCCTGACAATTTTGCCGAATGGGCCGCCGCGGGGGTTGCAGGGTTCGGGATTGGCACGGGGCTCTTTAAGCCGGGTTTTCAGGTGTCGGATGTGGCCAAACGGGCCCAGCAGATTGTCACTGCCTATGACGAGGTTTTTTCAAAATGAAGCGCAGCTTAGGGACCTGTTATTACCCCGAGCATTGGACACGCGACATTTGGGAACGTGACGCCCAGCAAATGGCCGATTTGGGCCTGACATGGGTTCGTATTGGCGAATTTGCTTGGTCGCGACTGGAACCTGTCCCGGGGCAATTCGATTTCGACTGGCTGGATCAGGCGATTGATGTTCTAGGACGCGCAGGTTTGCACGTGGTTTTGGGAACACCCACCGCAACGCCACCGCGATGGGTGGTCGATAAACACCCCGATATGATTGCCGTTGACGCGCAGGGACGCCCGCGCAAATTCGGGTCGCGCCGGCATTATTGTTTCAGCCATGCAGGCTACCGCGATGAAACCGCGCGGATCGTGACTTTATTGGCCAAACGATACGGGCAAAATCCCTATATTGCCGCGTGGCAAACTGACAATGAATATGGCTGTCATGATACGATCTTGTCCTATAGTGACGCCGCACGCGATGCATTTCGGGGGTGGTTGCGCACACGTTATTCCGGCGCAGGCAATGATGGTGATATTGATGCCTTAAATGCAGCTTGGGGAAATGTGTTTTGGTCGATGGAATATAATGATTTCGACCAAATTGATTTACCAAACTTAACGGTGACCGAACCCAATCCAGCACATGTCTTGGATTTCAGACGGTTTTCATCAGACCAAGTGGTCAGCTATAATCGATTACAAGTCGACATTTTGCGCCAATATACCGATGCGCCCATTGCGCATAACTACATGGGTCGCATCACAGATTTCGATCATTATCAGGTGGGCAATGATCTGGATATCGCCAGTTGGGACAGTTATCCACTTGGCTTTCTTGAGGATCGCGTGACCGCGACCGAGGACCGCCGCGCCCTGTTTTATCGTCAGGGTGATCCTGATTTTCAGGCCTTTCACCATGACCTATATCGTGCCGTAGGGCGCGGGCGTTGGTGGATTATGGAACAACAACCGGGCCCCGTGAATTGGGCGCCCTATAATCCTGCGCCTTTGCCTGGCATGGTCCGCCTGTGGACATGGGAGGCGTTTGCCCATGGGGCCGAGGCGGTCTGTTATTTCCGCTGGCGTCAGGCCCCCATGGCCCAAGAACAAATGCACGCCGGCATGTTACGCCCCGACAGCGTGCCCACCGCCGCCTATCACGAGGCGGCCCAAGTCATGGCAGATTTGGCGAATGCGCCTGATGTGTCCTGCGCCAAGGGGGATGTGGCGCTGATATTTGATTACCAATCGCAATGGGCATGGGACATTCAGCCCCATTGTCAGGGATTGTCCTATTTCGATATTGTGTTTGACGTCTATCGTGCAATGCGCAGTCTGGGATTGTCGGTGGATATTTTGTCGCCCGACACGGATGCCTTGGATGATTATCCAGTGGTGTTTGCACCTGCCTTGATGCATATCCCGCCGAAACTGGAACAGGCGCTGGCCGCCACACAGACCCGCGTTGTGCATGGGCCACGGTCCGGCGCGAGGGATGGAAATTTCAATATCCCCGACGGATTGCCGCCCAAAATCGCAAATCTTGACGCCACTGTAAGCTATGTCGAAAGCCTGCGACCCAGTGTTGCGATCGCGGTTGAGCGTGGGGGTGCCATC
>CBFHVU010000053.1:10983-14310 GCA_965659465.1 uncultured Paracoccaceae bacterium
CCGGTCCTATCGCGAACACATCGAAACACGCGCGACTGTCATCTTGAAATCCACCCATGGCGATGCTGCAATGATAGAGCAGGGCAATCTGGCCTATGTCTGTGGCATGCTTGATGATGCAGGATGGCGGCGTGTTGTCCAAGATGAATGTAGCCGCGCTGGGATCGCTACTATGGATTTGCCCATGGGACTAAGGACCCGTGTGACCGAAACCGAACGTTTTTGGTTCAATCATCTACCACATGATACAACATGGGATGGTATGAGGCTGCCCGCCGCTGGGGTTATCCGTCAGGCAAAACAATAATTGCGACGGTTTACTGGCGAAACTGCGCGACGCAGGATGTGATATAGTCCTGTTGTCGTGCAGTTTCGGCGGTTTGTGAAAACGCTTCGTCCAACATGGCGACAATCAACCCGCGTTTGAATTGCAATTGGGTCAATTCCTGATCAAGCTGGTCAAACACCGCGTCCTTGTCCGTTTGTCCAAGATAAAGCGCGCGCAGCGCCGTTTCATAGGCTGCATTTACATCGAAAGCCATCAACAGTTCCGAAATATAGCCACTATCTGCCGCCATCCCTGTTGCATCAAACGATGATTTCCACGCAACAGCCCCACGCGTCAATGCCTGCGCTTGCTGTTTGCAGGTTTGTTCCTGATCCAAGTTTTCTTGTGCCAGTGCAGGTGTCATACAAACGAAAAATGACAGTATCAGAATTATAATGCGCATAAGAAACCTCGCAGTTGCTTGGCCCAAGCTATCCCGCAAACTGCCACCGCTGCAAGATCGCGATCATATTTGTTTTGTGAATTTCTTTTGACAGTTCAGGATGATTGATCGTATCACCTACTACAAATTCTTGTACCAAATCGCAGCTGTTACAGCGAATGAATTCCGCCGAAATTGTGACATCCCCAGATCCACAATCTGGACAAATCGCCATGACATCATCATTAAACATTTGGTGCCTAGTTTTTTGTCACACTATACACCACGTGCCACACCTAGCCAGTGTTTTGTCATGTCATAACCATGCTAGTAAAATGGCTCCGGCGGTAGGGATCGAACCTACGACCAATTGATTAACAGTCAACTGCTCTACCGCTGAGCTACGCCGGAATATGTCGTGGGGTATAGCAATAGGTTTTGATCCCGTCTAGGGGGGGAAGGCAAAAAATTCGAAAAAATCTTCACTTTTTACAAAATTCGAAAAATACTATCTGCATTCAAGGGGTTATCGTATGTAACGATAGCGCGTTCGGACAGCGAAATGCAATGTGACAGAACATTTCTGCTGGCCGCAGGCAATAATCGTGAATCGACATCATGATAGATTTGACAGGCCAAATCCCATGCCGTTGCTGGCGCGGTTTCTAGGGTGGTAATAATCTGCGCCTCGCGCGCATTGCGATGTGTGACCAATTCGTTGATGCGATCATTGGGCGCGCTCACCACATCCCCGTGGCCCGGCAGCAGCATTGACCATGTGTGGGCCTGTAATTTTGCGCAGGATGCCAGAAATTGGGTCAAATCTCCATCGGGTGGCGACACCATGGAAGTGGCCCAGCCCATGATATGATCGCCGCTGAATAACATGTCATCTAGCTGGAAACACAGGTGGTTGGCCATATGCCCAGGGGTGTGATGGGCGCGGATGGTCCAACCGTTTGCTGTTATCAGGTCTTGATCGCGTAGATAAATATCTGGGACAAAACTGTGATCAATCCCTTCGCCACCTCCGTCATAGCCTGCGCGTTCAAGGGCTTGCATTGTGGCACTTTGACCGGCTTTGGCGGTGCCAAAGGCATAGATTGGGGCGCTGGTGCGCGCAGACAGCCGGCGCGCTAGGGGCGAATGATCCAAGTGGGCGTGGGTGACGAAAATATGGCTGATCCGATCGGGACCATCTGTTGCGGCCAGAATTGCCTGTAAATGATCGTCAAGGTCTGGCCCAGGATCTAGGACAGCTAGATCCCCTTGATGGTCGCCAATGATATATGTGTTGGTGCCATGATATGTCATGGGGGATGGGTTCGGCGCCGTTATGCGATGCACCATGGGTGTGATTGCAATCGCTTGGCCCGTTTTGGGGTCGTAATCAGTCATTTCGCTTTGCCTTTGCTCGCCGCTGGGGTAGTTCTAGCATTATGTTCGACTGGATCAAAAGATATCTGCCAAAACGGCTGTATTGGCGGGCGGCGCTGATTTTGGTGCTGCCAGTGTTTTTGTTGCAGCTGTTGGTCAGTTTCGTGTTTATTCAGCGCCATTTCGAGGGGGTGACAGAACAGCTGACCAATGCGGTTGTCACAGAATTGGGTTATATCCAAGGTCTGCTGGACAATAACCAGCCCGAGGCCGCCATCGCCTTGGCACAGGGATTGGGGATAACGGTCACGCGCACTGAAAATCCACGGATAGACGAAACACGCCGGTTTTATGATCTGACCGGTCTGGTCGTGTTGCGCGAATTACGGGCTCTGTCGTCAATTCGCGCGATTGATTTGCCAAATGATTCGCGTGTTAATCTGGTGATGCAAGTTGGTACAGGAACCTATGATATTAGTTTTTCGCGCCGCAGGGTGTCGGCAACGAACCCGCACCAATTGATTGTGAATATGGTTTTCTTTGGTGTGTTGTTCACTGTGATTGCGTTTTTCTATCTTAGGAACCAGTTGCGGCCTATCACCCGTCTGGCCGCCGCGGCCGAGGCCTTTGGTCGCGGGCAATCCGTCGTCTACAGACCCTCAGGTGCGGTCGAAGTGCGTGCCGCAGGCCAATCATTTTTGGACATGCGCGCGCGCATTGATCGCCATATCGAACAACGTACCCTGATTTTGTTGGGCATCAGCCATGATTTGCGCACGCCGCTGACCCGTCTGAAACTGGGTCTATCGTTTCTAGATCCGCAAACACGCGCGCCTTTGGAGCAAGACGTAGAAGATATGCGTGTTTTGTTGGATGAATTTTTGGTCTTTGCCAAGACGTTAGGTGATGACCAAACAGATGCAGAAACGATTGATTTGCGTGCCTTTCTAGAGGAGGTATCGCAGGATGTAAACCGCATGGGGCATCATATCGGTATTTTACCGATTGACGGGGTGCCACGCGCACAGTTTCGCAAAACGGCAATCAAACGGGCGTTGGATAACCTGATCAACAACGCGTTTCGTTATGGCAAAACTGTGGAACTCTCTGTGACGGTGCGGCCGAAATACCTGTCCTTTGTTGTGCAAGATGATGGACCGGGTATTGACGAACAAAATTATGCTGAGGCGTTAAAACCGTCTAGCCGACTGGACCCATCGCGTAACCAAAATCGTGGGGC
>CBFHVU010000054.1:0-14250 GCA_965659465.1 uncultured Paracoccaceae bacterium
CCCAAAATATGCTGGAAAATTCAGTTGTGAAATCGACGGCCCAAGGCGTGCAATCCGCCAAGCCCACGTATTTTTTCCTAGAACGCTACATGTCGGCCTATAGTGCTGAGTGGAATGCGTTTTTAACCGCACTTGCGGATCATGCGCCCATGCCTGTCGGTTTGGATGATGGTGTCGCGGCACTTGTGATGGCTGAGGCGGCAACGCTGTCCGCGCAGCAGGGACGGCCTGTGCCGCTGAGCGAAATTTGATAACAACTTTGCGGTGCAAAGAGGAGCGCGCCGCATTGAAAATGATTTTCGGCAAAGGTGCCGACAACAGAATTCGGATTAATCCGGATAACCGATGGCCCAGCCATCGTCATTAAATTGGGAGGAAGTAAAATGAAAAAATTTGTGAAAGCAGCCGTTACCGCAACTGCAATGGCGGTCGCCGCACCGGCAATGGCAGCCGATATTATTGTTGTATCGCACGGCCAGGCGAACGATCCATTTTGGTCCGTTGTGAAAAACGGTGTTGAACTGGCGGCACAGCATACGGGTGCAAATGTGGAATACCGCGCGCCAGAAACATTTGACATGGTCGCCATGTCACAGTTGATCGATGCGGCCGTGAACCAAGAGCCAGACGGATTGGTTGTGTCCATTCCTGATGGCGATGCGTTAGGCCCATCCATTCAACGTGCCGCCGCAGCGGGCATTCCGGTGATTTCCATGAACTCGGGTTCTGATGTCGCCAAAAGCTTGGGCGCATTGCTGCACGTCGGTCAGGATGAATATGACGCTGGCAAAGCGGCCGGTGAAAAATTGGCATCCATGGGTGGTTCCAAGGGTCTGTGTGTGAACCACGAAGTAGGCAACGTTGCATTGGACCTGCGCTGCTCCGGTTTCGCAGATGGGTTCGGTGGCGAAGTGACTGTTCTGCCAACAACCAACGATCCCGCTGAAATCAAAGCGAAAGTGCGCGCGGCACTGGATTCAGACCAAGACATCGACACTGTCATGGCGCTGGGTGCAGGTCTGGCGGGTGAACCCTCGGCTGAGGCCGCGGGTGAATCTGGTCGTGATGTCATGGTGGCAAGCTTTGATTTGTCTGCGAATTTCTTGCAGATGATTGTTGATGGCAAAGCCGCATTTGCGATTGACCAACAGCAATTCTTGCAAGGTTACTTGCCAGTTGCGTTCTTGGCGATGAATGCAGAATACGGTCTGATGCCAGGTGGCAACGTACCATCAGGTCCAAACTTGGTCACAGCTGACAAAGCGGGCCAAGTGATTGATCTGTCTGCTAAAGGCATCCGCTAAGATTGGCGTAAACGAACTAGAAACGGCGCCTTGTGCGCCGTTTCGCGTTACAACAGGAGGGGCGTATGAGCGAGCAAGCGCAAACAGTCGCGGACGAACGTATAAAAACCGAAACCTTCATGACCCGCATGATGAAAAAACCCGAATTGGGGGCCATTGCAGGGGTGATTTTGGTCACGCTGTTTTTCCTGATCACCGCGGATCCCGTGATGTTCAGCCTGTCGGGGGTGATGAATTTTATGACACCGGCCGCACAATTGGGCATTTTGGCCATTGGCGCGGCGATGCTGATGATCGGGGGCGAATTTGACCTGTCGATCGGGTCCATGGTGGCCTTTGCCGGTTTGTTTTTTGGCGTGTGCATCGTGACATGGGGGTTACCATTGATCTTTGCGATCCCGCTGACATTTGCCTTTGCGGCGGCGGTTGGGGCAACGAATGGCATGATTGTGATCCGCTCTGGCTTGCCATCCTTTATTGTGACGCTGGCCTTTTTGTTTATCTTGCGCGGGCTATCCTTGGTCGGGCTTAAGGCCGCGACAGGGGGCAGCACACAGTTGCGTGGTGTGCGTGATGCCACCGAAAATGATTTTCTGGCCCCGTTTTTCGCAGGCGATGCCTTTGGCGGTTTGTTTTTGTGGCTGGCCGAAAATGGCTGGGTTGATACCTTCAAAAATGGCAACCCCAAGGTGCCAGGCGTTCCCGTGGAAATTATCTGGTTCATCGCATTGGCACTGGTTGCGACCTATGTGTTGCTACGCACGCCTGCGGGGAACTGGATTTTCGCGGCGGGTGGCGACACCAATGCGGCATCGAATTCGGGTGTGCCTGTCAATCGCGTGAAAATAACACTGTTCATGGTGACCGCCTGCTGTGCGGCCTTGGTTGCGATTATTACGGTGATGGATGCAGGATCAACCGACAGCCGCCGTGGGTTCCAAAAAGAGTTCGAGGCGATTATCGCGGCTGTGATCGGGGGCTGTTTGCTGACCGGCGGATATGGGTCGGCGATCGGGGCGTTTTTCGGATCAATCATTTTTGGCATGGTTGTCATTGGCCTGACCTACACCGATTTTGACCAAGACTGGTTCCAAGTGTTCTTGGGCGGCATGTTGTTGATTGCGGTTTTGTTCAACAATGCCATTCGTAAACGTGTGACGGGGGAACGTTGATATGTTAGATGCAACACAAAATAACGCACCGATCATTCAGATGAACAACATCGAAAAACATTTCGGCAATATCATTGCCTTGGCCGGTGTCAGTTTCGATGTGCGTCCGGGCGAATGTCACTGCCTGCTGGGCGACAATGGCGCGGGCAAATCCACATTCATCAAAACAATGTCGGGCGTGCATCAACCCACCAAAGGTGAAATCCTGTTCGAAGGCAAACCCATGAATTTTGCCACCCCCCGCGACGCGATGGAGGCAGGGATTGCCACCGTGTTTCAGGATCTGGCCATGATCCCACTGATGAGCGTGACGCGCAATTTTTTCATGGGGCGCGAACCGACCAAGGGCAGCGGCCTGCTAAAACGGTTCGACGTTGATCACGCCAATCAGGTGACCATGGAACAGATGCGCCAAATGGGTATCAATCTGCGCGGTCCCGATCAGGCGGTGGGAACTCTGTCCGGGGGCGAACGGCAAACTGTTGCAATTGCGCGTGCGGTGTATTTCGGGGCCAAGGTGTTGATTTTGGACGAACCCACATCCGCTTTGGGTGTGCGCCAAACGTCGAATGTTTTGGCAACGATCGACAAAGTGCGAAACCAAGGTATCGGCGTTGTGTTTATTTCCCACAACGTGCGCCATGCCTTGGCGGTGGGCGATCGCTTTACCGTGCTGAACCGTGGCAAAACATTGGGCACCGCCAAGCGTGGCAAAATCACCCCTGAACAGCTGCAAGATCTGATGGCGGGCGGCCAAGAAATGGCCCAGCTTGAGGGATCCTTGGGCGGCACGGTCTAACAAAATGGCCCCTGCACCATATTAAGCGGGGCAGGGGCCATTTATACGGTACGAGTATTCGGTACGAGGCTATTTTCGGGTCCCTGAGAGGAGACGGGCAGATGACACAAACAGTTCGATTAACAGCCGCTCAGGCGATGGTGCGCTATTTGTCGGCACAGCTGAATGACGCAGGCGACACCTATATCGCGGGGGTTTGGGCGATTTTTGGCCATGGCAATGTCGCCGGCTTGGGTGAGGCTCTTTATGGTGTGCGTGATGTATTGCCAACGTATCGAGGCCATAACGAACAAACTATGGCGCATACGGCAATTGCCTATGCCAAACAGTTGCGGCGCAAACGTGCGATGGCGGTCACATCATCGATCGGGCCCGGGGCGACCAATATGGTCACAGCCGCTGCGCTGGCGCATGTGAACCGTTTACCCGTTTTGTTTGTCCCGGGCGATGTCTTTGCCAATCGTGGGCCTGATCCTGTGTTGCAACAGATCGAAGATTTCGGCGATGGCACCGCATCGGTCAATGATTGTTTTAAACCCGTCAGCCGGTATTTCGACCGCATTTCTCGGCCCGAACATATCCTGACCGCGCTGCCACGGGCCATGCGCACGTTAACGGATCCGGCCGATTGTGGACCCGTGACGCTGTCCTTTTGCCAAGATGTTCAGGCCGAGGCCTATGATTACCCTGTGTCGTTTTTTGAACCCAAGGTCTGGCGCGCGCGCCGCCCGCGCCCTGACATGGACGAATTGGCCGATATGGCTGCGCTGATCAAAGGCGCGCAGGCCCCTGTCATCGTTGCCGGCGGCGGCGTGCATTATTCGGGCGCGACAGAAACGCTGCGCCGCTTTGCCGAGGCGCACAATATTCCCGTTGTCGAAACGCAGGCCGGTAAATCGGCGCTGCCATGGGATCATCCGATGAACCTTGGGCCTATTGGGGTGACAGGGGGGGAGCCCGCCAATGATCTATGTGCCCGCGCGGATGTGGTGCTGGGCGTTGGAACGCGGTTTCAGGATTTCACGACAGGATCATGGGGGCTGTTTGCCAACCCGAACAGGCGTCTGGCCTGTTTGAATGTGGCAGCCTATGATGCGGCGAAACATAATGCGCAGCCCCTGATGGCCGACGCGAAGGTTGGGCTAGAGGAGCTGAGCGCCGCCCTTGGCACCCACAAATCCCCCGTCGATATATCCGGTGCCAAAGAAGCGTGGTTTGCCAAAGTTGACCCGCTGACCGATGCGCCCGCTGCGGGAAATGCCCTGCCAACAGATATGCAGGTCGTGGGCGCCGTTCAACGCGCGGCCCATGCGGATACGGCCGTGATGTGTGCCGCCGGCACCATGCCGGGTGAGTTGCACAAGCTGTGGAAAGCGGGGCGGCCTGGGTCCTATCATATGGAATATGGCTTTAGCTGTATGGGCTATGAAATCGCCGGTGCGATGGGAATGAAAATGGCCGAGCTCGACCGCGATGTGATCTGTTTCACGGGTGATGGCACCTATATGATGGCCAATTCTGAATTGGCGACCGCGGCGATGATGGGCATCAGCTTTACCGTGGTTGTGACGGATAACCGCGGCTTTGGCTGTATCAACCGTTTGCAAATGGGCACGGGCGGGGCAGAGTTTAACAACCTGCTCGATCATGCGGTCGGCGGTGAAAATTCGGCCATCGATTTTGCCGCACATGCGGGCGCGATGGGGGCCACATCGCGCAAAGTCAGCTCGATTGCTGAACTTGAGGAGGCGCTGGCCAAACGTGCTGAGATCACAGGCCCCTATGTCATTGTCATCGACACAGACCCCTATCCAAGCACACCTCATGGCGGCACATGGTGGGAAGTTGGCGTCCCAGAGGTCAGCACACGCCCCACCGTCAATCAGGCGCGCGCGAATTTTGAAACCAATAAACAAAGGCAACGGACCGTCTAATGAGCGTAAAAATCGGTATCTCGCCCATTGCGTGGCAAAATGATGATCTTCCTGACATCACCAAAGATTATACCATGGAACAGGCCCTGCGCGAGGCGCGCGAGATTGGCTATACAGGTGTAGAGCGCGGTCAGCGAATGCCGCATGACACCGAAGGATTGCGGGCCTATCTAGAGCAAAACGACATCGCTCTATGCGGCGGGTGGTGTTCTGGCGCGTCGCTTGTCAATGACTTTGCGGCTGAAACGGCGGAGGTCAAGCAACAGGTCGAACAGTTTATCGCGCTTGGCGCACCGTGTATCGTATATGCCGAATGTTCCAACACAATCCAAGGTGATCAGAGCGTTCCTGTAAACAATCGCCCCAAATTGGATCGCGATGATATCCGCGCCTATGGGGCAAAGATCAGCGAATTGGCCAAATGGATGGCCGATCAAGGCATGCCCATGGCCTATCACCATCACATGGGGTCTATCATCGAGAGCGAAGATGACGTCAACTGGCTGATGGATGGATCAAGCGATGATTTACATCTGTGTTTTGACACGGGGCATTTGCTCTTTGGGGGTGGCGACGTGATGGCGACGCTTGATCGTTGGGGTGACCGTGTGCATCACGTGCATTACAAAGATATCCGCCCTGCGATTGTCAAAGACGTGCGCGAAAATAACCTCAGCTTTCTTGACGCCGTGATTGCGGGTGCCTTTACGGTTCCTGGTGATGGCTGCATTGATTTTCAGGCTGTGACACACGCATTTAAGGCGATGGATTACCATGGTTGGATCGTAGTTGAGGCCGAACAAGATCCTGCCAAAGCCCCACCTTATGAATATTCAAAACTGGGATATGACAATATCGTAGCGGCGTGCCATGCCGCGGGCCTAGAGGTCACCAGTTAAGTTTCACCGCGCCCCGATCCGTTGGGGCGCATTTCGTTCACCGTACACAATAAAGGAGAGGTTACGATGGTTGAACGCACCCTTGGGTATATTCCGTATTTCAATTCGGAGTCCTGTGATCTGGATGAATTCAAGGTGCCGACTTCAAGTACCCTCTTGGCCAAGGATGTGCCCCTTGCGGCGCAGATTGTCAAAAACGTTCCGGTGTATGATATGGCGGCGCTGCGCCCGATGTTAGACGTACCAGAACAGCGTCGCGCACTCATGGCCGAATGGGCGCATGTTTTACGGCACTCGGCTGGGGTTGTTGCTCTTAAGGCCGCCTATGCCGATACATCCGTGATTGATCGCGCCACGGAGGTGTTCAGTGCGATCATCACCCAAGAGCGCGAGGCGGGTTCAGGCCAAGGCGATCATTTTGCCGCTGCAGGGGCCAATGATCGCGTGTGGAACAGCTTGCAAAAGCATTGCCTGCGTGATCCTGAAAACTATGTCGCCTATTACGGCAATGCCAGCATCGCCGCTGTCTGCGAGGCATGGCTGGGACCGCATTATCAAATGACGGCTCAGGTCAACCAAGTGCGCCCCGGTGGCAAAGCGCAACAGCCGCACCGCGATTACCATTTGGGCTTTCAAACCGCTGATGTGGCCGCGCAATTCCCCGCGCATGTCCATGAGCTGACGGCGGCGCTGACGTTGCAAGGGGCGATTGCCCATGTGGATATGCCGGTCGCGAGCGGACCAACCAAGCTGTTGCCATTTTCGCAGCTGTATGAGGCGGGGTATTTGGCGTTTCACGATCCAAAATTCGCCGAATATTTTGAGGAAAACTATGTCCAAATCCCGCTGAACAAAGGGGATGCGGTGTTCTTTAACCCTGCGCTGTTCCACGCTGGCGGCAGCAACCATAGCCGCGATATCCATCGCATGGTCAATCTGCTACAAATTTCCAGCGCCTTTGGTCGCGCGATGGAGGCGATAGATCGTGATGCAATGGTGCGTGCGTCCTATGGGGCGTTTTTGGCGGCCCAAGGGTCCATGCCTGCGGGTGATATGGCCGCCGCCATCGCCTCCACAGCCGAAGGATATTCGTTCCCCACCAATCTGGACACGGATCCGCCCATCGGGGGAAATGCGCCGCAAACACAGGCGGATATTTTGCGACAGGCTTTGTCAGAACGTTGGACACAGGATCAGCTGAATGTATCACTTGATGCGTTGATATTGCGGCAACGGGCATAAGGAAACTGACTATGACACATCTATTGCGCAAACCCGTCGCAACGACAGGCAAGGTCCATGATATCACACCAGACAGTGCAGGATGGTCCTATGTGGGGTTCGGGCTGTATCACCTAAAGGCTGGTGAGACTGCGTCCGAACCTACGGGCGATTGCGAAGTGATTTTGGTTATGGTTGAGGGCAAAGCCCACATCACCGGTGCGGATTGCGACTGGGGAGAATTGGGAGATCGGTTGAATGTGTTTGAAAAAACACCGCCCCACTGCCTGTATCTGCCCAATGGAACGGACTGGACCGCGACGGCCACTACCAATTGCGTGATCGCCGTTTGCACGGCCCCCGGGCAGGGCGGGCACCCCGCACGGCGTATTGGGCCAGATGGCATTACATTGACCCAACGCGGCACAAGCACAAATACCCGATATATCAACAATATCGCGATGGAGGCAGAGGATTTCTGTGATAGCCTGTTGGTGACCGAGGTGTTTACACCCGATGGGCACTGGTCATCCTATCCTAGTCATCGCCACGATCAGGATGATTATCCGCGTATCACCTATCTTGAGGAAACCTATTACCACCGTCTGAACCCTGCGACTGGGTTTGGCATTCAACGGGTCTATACCGAGGATGGCAGTTTGGACGAAACCATGGCGGTCAAGGATGGCGATGTCGTGTTGGTTCCGCGTGGACATCACCCCTGCGGTGCGCCATATGGGTTTGAAATGTATTACCTAAACGTCATGGCGGGACCATTGCGCAAATGGCGCTTTGTCGCCGACCCAGACGTGGAATGGATTATGGAGAGAGACGCGACATGAGCGATTTTGCAATTTATCCCAGCCTTAAGGGCAAAACAGTCTTTGTGACCGGCGGTGCCGCCGGGATCGGAGAGCGGATGACACGCGCCTTTGCCGAACAGGGCGCACGCGTGGGTATGGTTGATTTGAATGGCGCAGGCGGTCAGGCCCTGATCGACAGCTTGGACGGCGACCACGCCTTTGCGCAATGTGATCTTAGGGATATCGATGCCCTGCGCGCAGCCTTTGCCGAATTGGCGGATCGCTTGGGGCCAGCACAGGTGTTGGTCAACAACGCGGCCCATGATGATCGTCACGATTGGCGCGATGTCACGCCCGAATATTGGGACGAACGGATGCAAACGAACATTCGTCATATGTTTTTCGCCATTCAATCCGTGGCCCCCGCGATGATTGCAGCGGGCGGCGGGTCGATCATAAACTTGGGGTCAAATTCATGGTGGGAATGCGGGGGTGGATTTCCGGCCTATACCACTGCCAAGGCCGCCGTGCATGGGTTGACCCGCACCATGGCCCGCGATTTGGGCGACCATCGCATTCGTGTGAACACTGTCGTGCCCGGGTGGATTATGACCGAACGGCAAAAGGAACTGTGGGTCACGCCCGAAGCCTTGGCCAAACAAATTGATCGCCAATGCCTGCCCGATGCGATTGATCCGATCTATGTCGCGCGGATGGTTCTGTTTTTGGCCTCAGATGATAGTGCGATGTGCTCGGCTGGGAATTTCATGGTCGAAGGTGGATCCATCTGATGGCATTTCAGCTGGCGGCTTGTGCTGAAATGCTTTGGCCTGACAAGCCGATTGAGTGGCGTGCGGCGCGTTTGTACGAATGGGGTCTTGGGGCAGGGCTATGGAATTTGCCCGATCATGACCTTGTGACCTTGGCCAAGACAGCTGCGAATTTTACCATTGCCAATGGCTATATCCAAGGTCGGCTTGCGGATAAAGAGGGGGCAGATATGCTTCTGTCATCCGCGGCGCAGGTCATTGAGATGGGCAAACAGATTGATGTTGATCGCTACAACCTACATGGCACCGGTCTGGGCGATGGCGGTATTCCGATCTGGCAACATGATTTGATCACCGCTGATATGTGGTTGCGGGCCCAAGATACGTTGCATCGTATATGCGATTTGGCCGAGGCCGAGGGCGTGATATTTACGCTTGAAAACCTGAACCTTCTTGATCATCCGGGTTGTCCCTTTGGAACGACGGCAGATGTTTTGACGCTGGTGTCGTCGGTCAACAGGCCTCAGTTGCGGATCAATCTTGATCTGTACCACACTCAGATCGGCGAAGGGGATTTGATCCGCTGGTGCGAAAAAGCCTTGCCTTGGATTGGCGAGGTGCAAGTGGCAGATAACCCTGGACGCTGTGAACCTGGTACGGGTGAGATTGCCTATGCATCGGTTGCCCAAGCCCTTGGGGCTATGGGCTATTACGGCCCTGTCGGGCTAGAGGCCTTTGCCCAATCTGATGCAGAGCTGGCTCTGGATCGTTTCGTGTCTGCGTTTACGCTGGCTTAAAGGCCCGCAACACCTGACGCGCGGCCGTCACCACAGGGTCGTGCGTTTCACGCAGGATCGTGACGCGGTCAAATCGGTCGGGGTCCGCATTGACGGCCTCGCGCATGGCTTGGCCAAAGGCCATGCGCAATTCAGTACCAATGTTGAATTTACAGATCTTTGATGTGCGCGCCAAGGATTGCCGTTGGGCATAGGGTACGCCCGATCCGCCATGGATGACCAGTGGTACCTCGGTCACCGCCTCAATCGCGCGAATGCGCGCCTCGTCTAGGCCGGCGTTTGCGTCCTGCTGCAAATGTGTATTGCCCACGGAAATCGCCATCGCATCAACGCCTGTGGCGCGCGCGAATTGCGCGGCCTCATCTGGGTCGGTGCCGTTTGAGGCCTCACCGCCATCATAGCCGACAAAGCCAATCTCGCCTTCGCATGATATGCCAGCCGCTTGGGCCATTTCCGCGATTGCGGCGGTTTCGTCGATGTTTTGAGGCAGAGGCTTGCGCGAGCCGTCGAACATCAGCGATGTGAACCCGCTGTCGAGGGCGATTTTGCATTCTTCAAAGGTGTACCCATGATCAAGGTGCGCCACCACGGGAACCGATGCCCCATCCGCCAAATGCCGAAACATTTTTCCCAGGATCGGCAACGGGGTATGCGCGCGACATGATGGCCCTGCCTGAAGGATCACCGGACAGCCTTCGGCCTCGGCGGCGGCGACATAGGCGCGCATGTCTTCCCATCCTAGGGTGACCAGCCCCGCAACCGCATAGCCATCGCGCAGGGCGGGTTGCAATACATCGTTGAGCGTTGCCAGTGTCATTTGAATTTTGCCACCATATCCATGATGCCCGGAATTGTGTGCAATTGTTCGGCATGTGTGGGTTGGAAATACTGTTTAAGTGATCGCTGTGAAAGCCCCCCAAGGATTGTGAAATAATACATCTCATATCCAGGAAGCACGCAACAGGGGTGATAGCCTTTGTCGATCATCACAGTCGAGCCGTCCATGATGTGATAGGCATCACCTGGTTCGTTGTCTTCGCGCTGCAACATCTGCAGGCCCGAGCCGTAGTTTGGTTTGAACCGGAAATTATACGTCTCGTCATGGCGTGTTTCATCCGGCAAACGGTCTGTGTCGTGTTTATGCGAGGGGAAGCCCGACCATCCCCCTGCACCCACGGTGTACAATTCGGATACCAGCAAACGGCCCACTTTGCCGTGTTGGTTGGCGCCAAGGATATGTTTGATTTTGCGGTGGGTTTTGGTGTCATCTGATCCGTATTGCACCAAATCAATCCTATCGCCGCGCACGTCAAAGGGTTCCAAGACCTTGTCGTATTTTGCGCCTGCGATGAACACTTCGGTTGTGTCGGACACACAGGTCATGCGCGCGTGTGCGCCAGTGGGGACATAAACCCCCTCTGGTTCGCCATCCCAGACATCGACGCCGCGGTTGCCCAGTTTGGGGTATAATGCGCCCTCGATATCGACATCGACGGTGCCTGTCGCAGGCACAATGCAGGTTTCATAGCCCGCCACCTGATAGTCAAAGGTTTCGCCCTGTTTCAGTTTGACGATATTGAAATAATTCAAAGGCACCAAATCGTGGTCCACATCAACGATCGGTTTGTTTTGGTTGTCATAGGGCGCGATATGCATTTGGAGTTTCCTTTGTTTTATTGGGAGCCTGCATGTTTGGCCAGAAATTGGTTTAATTCATCGGTGGTGGGCATCGCAGGGGCACAGCCAGCCTGTGACACAACAATTGACGCACAGGCGGATCCGCGCAGCACCGCGGTTTCCAAGTCATACCCCCCCGCGATTGACGCCAGCAGCCCAGCCATAAAACTGTCGCCCGCGCCATTGGGTTTGACGGCCGTCACAGGATAAATTCCAGTTTTGATTTCCTGACCTTGGTATAGGGTAATGGCCCCATGTTCGCCCATTTTATAGATGACCAATCGGCTGCCATCCGCGGCCAGTTCTTGGGCTTTGGCCAATCCTTTGTCGATGCCGCCGGCCATAAATCCGAATTCTTCGTCATTGCCGACGATTATATCACTGGCAGCCCCCGCGCGCGATAACACATCTGCGGCCACATCTGCCGATGGCCAACTGTAGGGGCGATAATCAATATCAAATATGATCGGCAATCCAGCCTGTTTTGCCAGATCAAAGGCATGGAATGTGGCCCCGCGCGATGGTTCTGCGGCAAAAACGGTGCCCGCCGTAATCAATGCGCTAAAGGCAGAATAATCGACGCGGTCCATATCTTGATCGGTCACTTGAAAATCAACGGCACCGTTTCGATAGATTACGTTTTGAAAATCCTCAAGGCAGCTTTCATAGACGGCCAACGATGTACGATATTCGCCGCCCACACGTTTGATATATTCTGTTCCAACGCCGTAATGTTCCAGTTTGTTCACACAAAACCGCCCAACGGCGTCATCGGACACAGATGTTACCAAACTGGCTTGGCTGCCAAGCTTGACCAGCCCTGCACAAATATTGGCAGAGGACCCGCCTAGGTCCGCGCGAAAGGTATCTGCGTGCTCGCTTTTGGTGCCAATTGGATCGGCATAGACATCCATTCCGGCGCGTCCAAAAACAGCAAATTTGTTGCCCTTGATCCCATCCAGTAATGTTGTCATTATGCCGTTCCTCTTTGCACCCATCTTGGCCAATGTCGCTGAATGCTGGCCTAGTGTTGATTGTATCTTGTGGAATTGTGATTCTAAGGATACAAATTTTGCAACCGGTTGCAATTGTTTTCTGGAAAGGATCACAATGACGCGTGAAATTGGTATCGGAATATTAGGTGGCGGCTATATGGGCAAGGCGCATGCCGTGGCAATGTCCGCGGTGGGGGCGGTGTTTAACACCGGCCTGCGACCGCGGTTGGAAATGGTGTGCGCATCGACACCCGACAGCGCCGAGCGGTATCGCACAGCCTATGGATTTGCACGCGCCACAGATGATTGGCGGGTGTTGGTCAATGATCCACGGGTGGATGCGATTGTGATTGCTTTGCCGCCAAGGTTTCATCGTGACATTGCGCAGGCGGCCTTTGCCTTGGGCAAACCTGTGTTTTGCGAAAAACCGCTGGGCGGATCCTTGGCGGATGCGCAGGCTATGGCAGATGCGGCGCAGCGGGCAGGGGTGACCAATATGATCGGGTTCAACTATATCCGCACGCCCGCCAGCCAGTTTGCGCGCAAATTGATTGCCGATGGGTTTATCGGCGATATCACATGGTTTCGCGGTGAACATACCGAAGATTTTTATGCCGACCCACAATCGCCCTTTACGTGGCGCGGGGTGGATACAGCCAATGGTGCGATGGGGGATTTAGCCCCGCATATGATCAATGCGGCCTTGGCCCTGATTGGCCCCATTGATCAGGTGATGGGTGATGTCGAAACGGTCATTTCCGATCGTTCCGGCGGGACTGTAACCAATGACGATCATGGTCAAATCATGTGCCGGTTTGCCAATGGTGTGATGGGTCACATGTATTTCAGCCGCGTCGCCACGGGGCGCAAAATGGGCTATGCCTATGAAATCACTGGAACCAAAGGGGCCATACGATTCGACCAAGAGGATCAAAATGCCCTGTGGATTTACAAAATGGACGATCCAGAAGAGATCCGCGGATTTCGCAAGGTGCTGACAGGGCCCGCGCATCCTGATTATTTACCATTCTGCCAAGGTCCAGGCCATGGCACCGGATACCAAGACCAGATCATCATCGAGGCGCGTGATTTCTTGCAAGCTATTGAAACGGGTGCGCCTGTTTGGCCCACGTTCCAAGACGGGCTTGAGGTGTCCAAAGTGGTCTATTCTGCCCTAAAGTCGGCAGAGGAAAAAACATGGGTTTCGGTGTCCTAACCGACCCACTCCTTATCAAGTGTAAGAGGCGAAGATGACAAAGTTGAAATGGGGCATGATTGGCGGCGGCGAAGGCAGTCAAATTGGACCAGCACATCGACTGGGCGCGCAGGCCGATGGTCGTTTTGAATTCGTGGCAGGGGCATTGGATCATCGTCCTGATGTTGGCCGCGATTATGCGCAGCGTTTGGGCATTGCGGCCGATCGGGCCTATGGCGATTGGCAAGAGATGCTTGCCGGCGAGAGGGACCGAGACGACCGCATCGACCTTGTGACCGTGGCTACACCCAATGCGACGCATTTTGAGATCACCAAATCATTCCTTGAGGCAGGGTTTAACGTATTGTGCGAAAAACCCATGACCATGACTGTAGACGAGGGCGAAGAGATCGTGCGCATTGCTGAAAAATGTGGCAAGATTTGCGCGGTCAATTATTGCTATTCCGCCTATCCAATGGTGCGCCAAGCGCGGGCAATGGTTGAAAATGGCGAACTGGGTCAGGTGCGCTTGGTCGTGACAAATTTCAGCCATGGCCATCATGGCGATGCCACAGATGCGGACAATCCGCGGGGGCGCTGGCGGTATGATCCTGCCATGGCGGGTATTTCGGGCCAGTTTGCCGATTGCGGGATCCATGCGCTGCATATGGCCAGTTTCATTTG
>CBFHVU010000055.1:0-280 GCA_965659465.1 uncultured Paracoccaceae bacterium
TGTGGCCGATCCTGATGCGGGGATCGCATCTGATCCAATGGATGAATTAGAGTTATCCTTTGCTGGTCCGCAGGGCGATACGCATGGTGGTTTGACGCGCCTATCGTGTTCGCGTGTTACATCGCAATACCAGCGGGGCACAGAAATTCGCAACGCCCGCCAGATTAGCATTCTGTGTGCTGATGAATTGGATCGTATCGCTGCATCGATTGGTTTGGAAAAAATTGATCCATCGTGGTTGGGGGCCACTGTGGTGGTGCGTGGAATTTCCGATTTTTCG
>CBFHVU010000055.1:290-14069 GCA_965659465.1 uncultured Paracoccaceae bacterium
ATCGCAATCCGGGACGACGGTGACTGTTGATATGCAAAACCGTCCCTGTCATTTGCCGGCCCGTGTGATCAGTGCCATTGACCCGGATGCGGGCAAACGATTCAAATCGGCCGCTGCGGGTTTGCGCGGTGTGACGGCTTGGGTGGAACGGCCTGGGCGACTCGCGTTGGGGGATCGGTTGCGGATGCATGTCCCGGATCAGCGGGAATGGACCCCCAAATCATAGTACAGATTGAAAACCTGTATCCTATTGGAAACAAAACTGCGACCGCTCGCCGCAACAAGATCGGGAAATGTCGGAATTGCGGCCTAGAGCGCGAATTTCTGTCGCTATACCAACCCTTGTATGAAACGACCGTCCAAGGCGGACACAAGGGACAAGCGACATGAGCTTTAAAACAGATATTCAAATCGCACGCGAAGCGAACAAAAAGCCGATTTTGGAAATTGGTGCAAAGTTGGGCATCGAGGCGAAAGATCTTTTGCCATATGGGCACGACAAAGCGAAAGTGAGCCAAGAGTTCATCAATTCTTTGCAAGATCGTGAAAACGGCAAATTGATTTTGGTGACGGCCATCAACCCGACACCAGCGGGCGAAGGCAAAACCACAACCACCGTTGGTCTGGGTGATGGTTTGAACCGGATCGGTAAAAACGCGATGATCTGTATTCGCGAAGCGTCCTTGGGTCCAAACTTTGGCATGAAGGGTGGCGCGGCCGGTGGCGGTTATGCTCAAATCGTTCCAATGGAAGAAATGAACCTGCATTTCACAGGTGATTTCCACGCGATCACGTCAGCGCATTCATTATTGTCCGCAATGATCGACAACCACATTTATTGGGGTAATGAATTGGAAATCGACACACGCCGCGTTGTTTGGCGCCGCGTTGTTGATATGAACGACCGCGCATTGCGCACCATCACTGCGTCACTGGGCGGTGTATCCAACGGTTTCCCACGCGAAGCAGGGTTTGACATCACCGTGGCATCCGAGGTTATGGCGATTTTGTGTCTGTCCAAGAACCTAGAAGACCTGCAAGAGCGTTTGGGCAACATGATCGTGGCCTATCGCCGCGACCGCAGCCCCGTATTCTGCCGCGACATCAAAGCGGACGGTGCAATGACAGTTCTGTTGAAAGACGCGATGCAGCCGAACCTGGTGCA
The DNA here is from genome assembly GCA_965659465.1 of uncultured Paracoccaceae bacterium. Taxonomy (GTDB): domain Bacteria; phylum Pseudomonadota; class Alphaproteobacteria; order Rhodobacterales; family Rhodobacteraceae; genus CAJXSD01. Next base: position 1,456 of record CBFHVU010000055.1, read on the forward strand.
GACATTGGAAAACAACCCAGCGTTTGTGCATGGTGGTCCATTCGCCAATATCGCACATGGCTGTAACTCTCTTATCGCGACACAAACCGCGCTGAAACTGTCTGACTATGTTGTGACAGAGGCGGGCTTTGGCGCTGATTTGGGTGCAGAAAAGTTCATGAACATCAAATGCCGCAAAGCGGGTCTTGCGCCGTCTGTTGTGGTTTTGGTGGCAACCGTTCGTGCGATGAAAATGAACGGTGGCGTGGCCAAGGATGATCTGGGCGCGGAAAACGTGGATGCGGTGCGCGCAGGCTGTGCAAACTTGGGCCGCCACATCGAAAACCTGAAATCGTTTGGTGTTCCTGTCGTGGTTGCGATCAACCACTTTGTCAAAGATACAGATGCTGAAATCGAGGCTGTCAAAGCATTTGTTGCCGGTCAAGGGGCCGAGGCGATCGTATCCAAGCATTGGGCGCTGGGATCCGAAGGGTCCGAGGCCCTGGCCAAACGCGTGGCGGAAATCGCAGACGCGGATATGGCAAACTTTGCCCCGATCTATGCCGATGACATGCCGTTGGCAGATAAAATCCAAACCATCTGTAAACGCATCTATCGCGCGGATGAGGCATTGATGGACAAATCCATCCGTGATCAGCTGAAAAAATGGGAAGAGCAAGGATACGGCAATCTGCCCGTTTGTATGGCGAAAACGCAATACAGCTTCTCAACTGATCCGAACCTGCGTGGTGCCCCAACCGGCCACAGCGTTCCGGTCCGCGAAGTGCGCATCAGCGCCGGCGCGGGGTTCATTGTTGTGGTCTGTGGTGAAATCATGACCATGCCCGGTCTGCCCCGCAAACCTGCGGCGGAAACAATCTGTTTGAACGCGGACGGCCAGATCGAAGGCTTGTTCTAAAAAAATTGCGGCCCTTACGAGGGCCGCAATTCTGTTCTGGGGTCGGTCATGACCCGCGTAAAGATACAAAGGGAAAAATTATGGCAGCCCATATCATTGATGGCAAAGCATTCGCAGCAACGGTGCGCGGCAAGGTCGCAGACCACGTCGCAAAACTGAAAGATGAACACGGAATTACCCCCGGTTTGGCCGTTGTCCTTGTCGGCGAAGATCCCGCATCCCAAGTTTATGTCCGATCCAAGGGCAAACAAACCGTCGAAGTTGGCATGACATCGATCGAACACAAATTGCCCGCCGACACGGATGAGGCAACGTTGCTGACCCTGATTGACACCTTAAACAACGACCCTGAGGTGCACGGAATTTTGGTCCAACTGCCATTGCCCAAACATCTGGACGAAGATTTGGTGATCAATTCCATTGATCCGGCCAAGGATGTGGACGGGTTCCATATTTCCAACGTGGGCCTATTGGGAACGGGTCAGAAATCTATGGTTCCTTGCACGCCACTGGGCTGTTTGATGATGCTGCGCGACTATCATGGGTCACTGTCAGGTATGGATGCCGTTGTAATCGGGCGTTCAAACATTGTAGGCAAACCCATGGCGCAACTGTTGTTGGGTGACAGCTGCACCGTGACAATCGCGCATTCACGCACCAAAGATTTGGCGGATGTCGTGCGCCGCGCCGACATTGTTGTGGCAGCTGTCGGTCGCCCTGAAATGGTGCCCGGTGATTGGATTAAACCCGGGGCCACCGTGATTGACGTAGGTATTAACCGCATCGAAAAACCCGAAGGTGGCACGCGATTGGTTGGTGATTGCGATTACCCATCCTGCGCCGAGGTTGCCGGCGCAATCACACCCGTTCCAGGTGGTGTGGGGCCAATGACCATTGCCTGCCTGCTGGCCAATACAGTCACCGCTTGTTGTCGCGCCAACGGGTTGCCCGAACCCAGCGGACTAACGGCATAGCCCGACCCGCGAATGAATACAAGATGCCCGATACAGATGTGTCGGGCATTTTGTTTATCGTGGCATGGGGATGGGCTGTGCCGTTTTACCGGTCAATATTGCAATTGCCCCATCGGACATCAAATCGCGCAGCGGTGGGCGACCGCAGAATAACCCGCCCGTATAGGTGCCATAGGCTGGCATAACCAGCCGCTGGTCATCCACCAAAAAACAGGGACGCGACAGGGTATGACCCCGCAGGGTGATGCGCGCCTTGGGGTGGTAATGGCCTGATATTTCGCCACCATCAATACCCTGTTCCGCAATATGGCGAAATGTGACTTGATCAATTCGGATACTGCCACGGGTGTCCCCGCCCAATTCCACGGGGCCTGCATCATGGTTTCCTGTAATCCAACTCCAGTGCCGCCCCGCCTGTAATCGGGTCAGGCAAATATGATCGTCGTCATCCAGCGCCTGCATCGCGGCCAGATCATCAAAACTGTCGCCGAGGCAAATCACATGGGCGGGATTGAGTTTGTCGATGTCTTGGCTCAGCCGCAGTACTGTATCGCGAATTTCATAGGGGGGCAGACCGGGGCCCCCCAATCGCATCAGGCGTTCGGTTTTACCCAAATGCAAGTCAGATACAATTAATACACGGTGAACAGGCCACCACAGGCCCCCACTGGCAAGGGCGTGAAACTGTGATCCGCAAAATGCAAATTGATATCCTGACATGCCCCACCAAGTGGCGCGAAATCTTGCTGAATGCAAGGGTTATTGCGACAGGCCCGCTTCGCGAAACAAGGCGCGGGCCTCTTGGTCGATCAGGCGTTCGATGGCTTCGCCGCCGACCGAAATTCGCCCCGCCTCAAGGAACAGCGGCGCGGCAAAGGGGGACACATGGGGCAGGGCATTGTGAATGATCCGACCTTGAACGCGGTTTAACATCTGTTCGATCCTGCCAAAATCAACCAATCCAGACAGCGCATCTTGCTTTGCCACCCGCAACAGCAAATGATCGGGATCGTATTTTTGTAACGTGTCATATAGGATATCGGATGAAAATGTGGCCTGCCGCCCCGTTTTTCGCAGGCCGGGCAGATTGCGTTCAATCAATCCCGCAATGGTCGCTACGGCGCGAAAACTGCGTTTCATCACGGCATTGGTCGATAACCACGTTTCAAACCCTGCCTGAATGTCCACAGGGTCAAATAATGGGGCAGGGTGGGTGATCGGCTCTAGCCCCCAAATCAGCGTACCGTAATCATTTGTGACAAAGCCTATGGGCGCTTTGCCCAGTTGTTCCAAACGATGGGTCACCAGCAGTCCCAAGGTTTGTTGTGCATTGCGCCCCGCAAAGCCAAAGACGCATAAATGATGCCGTCCTTGCCGTTCAAAGGTTTCCACCAGCAAACTGTCGCGGCACGGCAGGTCTGATAATTCGGCCTGTTTTTGCAGCCACTCTTGGGTGTCGATGGGCAGATCTGCCCACTGGCCTGTTTCAAACAGTTCCAAAATCCGGTCACATAATTGCGTAGATGTGGCAAATTTGGTCCCCATAAAGGTGGCAATTTTCGGCTTTTTACGTGCATCGCGCGATACCTCGACCACCATATCGCGCAGGGATTCAAATCGCACGACCTGTCCACCAATCAAAAATGTGTCCCCTGGGGTCAGCGTCGCGGCAAAGCTTTCTTCAATCTCGCCCAAGGGTTTGCCGCCGCGCGTTTTGTGCAGGCGCACTTTTAGTGTGTCGGTGTCTTGGATCGTGCCGCTGTTCATGCGGATGCGATTTGCGCTGCGCGGATCGCGCAACACATAGCTGCCATCAGGCATCTGTTTCAGACGGTGCCATTGGTCATACCGTTTCAATGCATAGCCGCCGGTGGTGCAAAAATCCAAACAATCGTCGAATGCCGCACGGCTGATCGCGGCATAGGGGCCCGCGGATTTGATTTCTAGGAACAGATTGTCAGGGACGATAGGGCCCGCGCAAGCGCACAACAAAATATGTTGGCACAATACGTCCAACGGTCCCGCGGGTTTGGGATCACCGTCCAGATCATGTTCGATTACAGCGCGCAACGCTGCATGACATTCGACAATCTCGAATTTGTTTGCAGGTACAATAATCGCCTTGGACGGGGCGTTATAGCGGTGGTTGGCCCGTCCAATGCGCTGCACCAGACGTTTGACATTTTTGGGTGCGCCAATTTGAACGACCAAATCCACATCGCCCCAATCAATGCCCAAATCCAAACTGCCAGTACATACAATCGCCCGCAGCTGGCCCGAAACTATGGCCTGTTCCACGCGCTGGCGTTGGTCACGATCCAATGATCCATGGTGGATCGCGATGGGCAGGTTTTCGGTATTCGCCAGCCATAGGTTATGAAAAAATATCTCGGCCTGGGCGCGGGTGTTATGGAAAATCAATGTGGTTTTGTGTTGTTTGATTTCGCGCAACACGTCATCAATTGCGTAAATTGCACCCGATCCTGCCCATGGTGGCGGTGTTTGTGTGGCCAGCATCGAAATGTCGGGTGTTGGGCCGCTTTCGGCCATGTGAATGGGGCAATCTGACGGGGCGGCCGCCAAAAATACGGCAATCTGTTGTGGGTGGTCTACCGTCGCAGACAGGCCAATCCGACGCATATCAGGGGCCAAGCGTGCCAACCGTGACAGGGCCAGCGCCAATTGATCGCCACGTTTGGTGTCGGCCAAGGCGTGGATTTCATCAATCACCACCCGTTTTAGGTTGGCAAAGATCTGATCCGCGTCAGGATAGGAAAGCAGCAGTGCCAAACTCTCAGGTGTGGTTAGTAAAATGTTTGGGGGGGCTGCCCGTTGGCGTCGCTTGGTGGCCTGCGACGTGTCGCCTGTGCGATCCTCAACCGTGATGGGCAGGGCCATTTCAGCGATTGGGGTGGCTAGGTTTCGCTTGATGTCGGTTGCCAATGCTTTCAGGGGGGATACATAAATTGTGTGCAATCCAGTGTGATTGCCATCTGCCAATTCAATCAACGTGGGCAAAAATCCCGACAGAGTTTTACCCGCACCGGTGGGTGCGATTAACAGCTGCGATGGCAGGTCAGCGGTTGCAATTAAATGGTCCTGATGCGGATGCAGCCGCCATTTGCGACGGCTAAGCCATGTTTGAAATTGCGCGGGCAGCTGTGTCATATGTGCTAGGTAAAATACCCGCGCTGAAAGACAAGCGTTAAAGCGTATTCAATGCCAAAGCATAGTAAAAGATGATGGTTGATCCCAATGCCAGCCCCATCGGGATAAAACGTCCCGCGTTCCATGTTTTCCATTCGGGCGTATATTTTTGCAGCGGGGTTAAACGCAAAATAATAACAAGCAAAACCGCCGCGATCATTGCCGCAAACAAAATGATCATGAAATCGATCCAGTCGCTATAGGCGACGAACAGACCTAGGGCGGGAAAAATCTTGGCATCGCCCCCGCCAAAGGCGCCAAGGGCAAACAGCGTAAAGGTAATGACCAAAATTCCGCCTGAAATTGCAAACCGCCACAAATAGGTATCGAATGGCATGACAAACGGACCCACAACCGCAAAAATCGCCACTGTTGCCAAGAACGTTTTGTTGGTGATCAGCATGGTTTTCAGGTCGTTCCATGCAATTCATAGACCCAAAATCGTCAGTATGGGCAAAAACGTGTAAATTTCAGTGGTTGTGAGGTTCATTGTCTAGCCTTATGAGTTTTCAAGCGCTTCTAGGCTGCGATGTGCAGATTCAAAGTATTGGGGATGCGTTTCAACCGCTTCTCGGAACAGGGATTTGGCGGTTTGAATGTCACCCTTTTTCACGGCAGACAGACCCATCGTGTTTAACAATTCTGCACGTTCGATTTGCGTCAGATTGATCACGGGCAGGGTGTATTTACCCTGTGCCGCGCGGGCCAGAACCAGATTGTTTTTGACGGTAAATCGGGTGCTGTCCTGTTTCAGGGACTGCATAAACAACCGTTCGGCCCCAATGAAATCCCCGCGGGTCAATTTGGAATATCCCCAGTTGTTTAAAGCACCGGCAGGCTTTGTGGTCAGGCCAACCGCCACTTCGTAGAATGCATCAGATCGTTTCCATTCCTTACGGCTGTCGGCAACCATAGCCTCAAGGCGATAGCGATCATAGGTTTCGACCGTCGGAGGAATTTCATCCAAAACAGTTCTTGCACGATCCCAATCACTGTTGCGGATCAGACTTTCGGCGTATTTCAGTTTATCGGCATCTGTCGCATCCGGATGCTTGATTGTTTTAGCCCAGATCGCCACCGCCTCTTGTGTGCGTTGGGCGCGAGTCAGTGATAAACCCAGACCGCGCATATATTGGATGTCGTCGGGGTTTTCGCGCATGGTGCGTTGGAAAAAAATGACTGCCTCATCTGGGTCGGCAACCGTCAGCATAACATCGGCCAGATCACTTTCGGCGACGACGTTGACGTCTTTTAGGTTTTCATCAACTTGATTTTGACTGCCCATTCCGCAGCCCATCAAGACCAGACTTGTGGTGCAAACCAACCCTAACACTGTTATCCGCATATTGATCCTTACTACTCGCCCTAGGGGAATTGCTCATCCGAGATTATTTTTAATCCCTGTGGCATTCGCTCTGTTTCATTATCTTGCGCAGAATAAACTGAATTTTCGTATTTTTCGACTGCCTCGGCCAAATTTTTCCGTATTGAGTCATTTTGGCCATTGTCCAACGCCACGGCCTTGGTGAAAATTTGCACAGCGTCTGCAAAGCGCCCTTTGGCCATCAGTGCGATACCATAGTTGTTCAACAGCCCCGGCCATTCTGGTTCAATTTTTAATGCGCGTTCAAACATTGCCAAGGCCTGATCCATACGGCCAAGACGATAATTTGCCACCCCCATGGCAGACAAATTTTCGCCCGTAAATCCATCAATGGCGGCTGCACGGGTAAAGGCATCTAGCGCCAATTCATATTCACCCGCATGCATCAAACGTTCGCCTACAACCATAGCATCAACCTGTGTACCGCTAGGATCAATATCAGGGGCAAATACACCAGTGTCTTGCGGAGTTTGCGTGCAGGCCGTAACAATCAACACAGCAAATAAAATTCGGTGAAACATAGGCTAGGATACCCCGCCGATATTCATGCTGGTCAGCTGTACGATCGAAGATGCAAGCATGATATTCATCAGTGGTGGTACGCTTAGCATCATTGTGGTGATCGTCATTTTGGTGGACAGTTTATTTGCTTTCTCTTCTGCGCGCATGATGCGTTTGTCACGCATTTCTGCCGCATAAACATTGATCGCATCAGAAATGGATGTCCCAAATGTTGCCGCCTGAATCATTCCATTACATAGCCATAGGAACTGTTAAAATCTTGTTGAGCAACTTCTCCGGCACCTTTGTTATTTGAAGGTGCCGTTGTTCTACCGAACAAAAACAGGTCCTTTTCACTTGGGGGACGAATTCGATCAATGGGCAATTGAAATGCCTCGCCCTTGACCGGGGTGACCAAATGGGCGGTTACAATGATGACCAATTCAGATTGTTTGCGCGAATAATCGGCGCTGCGGAATAATGCGCCCAAAATTGGCACATCGCCAAGCCACGGCACTTGACCATTCAGATCTTGGAAATCGTCTTGCAACAGACCGGCAATCGCAAAACTTTCCCCGTCGCGCAATTCGACAGTCGTTGATGTTTTACGTGTTTTTGTGCCGCTTACGGTATACGATCCCGTGGAAACGGACGCGGAGCTGTCCAAAGATGACACTTCGGCAGAAAGCTCAAGGTTAATCGTATCGTTTTGCAGGACGGTCGGGGTAAATTCCATATTCACGCCGAATGGCTTGAATTCAATCGAAACTGCCCCGTCTTGTAAAACGGGAATTGGATATTCACCGCCCGCCAGAAATGATGCAGGTTTGCCCGACAGCGCGGTCAGGTTCGGTTCGGCCAATGTGCGCACAAAGCCCTTGGTTTCCAATGCCTCAAGCATCACCGCGACCTCTAATGCGCCTGCGTTGAAACCCAAAACGGCGGTTCCATTCGATGCGCCGGCTCCGTCCGAGTTTCCTGACAGCAGACCACCTTGGCCCGCTGTTGTCGAACCCGCACCGGTACCTGCGTTTAATCCTAATTCGTTGTTCAGCAAATTGCCTTGTAATGCGACCGAGGATGACAGTGATTTCGCAATGGTGCGCTGCATTTCCGCAAAACGGACACGCAGCATCACCTGCTGAACACCACCAACAGTCAAGAGATTCGAAACTTTCCCAGCTGAATAACGTTCAGCCAAGCTTAAAGCTTGGTCCAATGCGTTGGTGCTGGAAACTGTACCGGACAAAACGACACCGTCGTTTGCCGTGCGCACCTCAATTTTTTCGTTGGGCAGAATTTGACGCAGCCGCAACTTAAATTCGCTGATCTCGGGCGTGACGATTACATTTACATTCGAAATCAAACGACCCTGCGCATCCAATAATGTCAGTGTGGTTTGACCCGGCGTTTTGCCCAGAACATAAACGGTGCGATCAGACAGCGTTGAAAAATCAGCAATCGATGGGTTTGCAATGCTCAGTTCTGCAAATGGAATATCGCTTTCGACAACGATGGCACGATTCATTGGAACGTCTATACTGCTTTCGCCACCGTTGCGCACAATCTGCAATATTTCGGCCGAAACCGTTGTGACGAACGTACCGATACAAAGAGACAGGCCAATCGCGGTGGCCTGAAATAGTTTTGTCATAATCATGTGACCTGCCCTCTTTGATCACGCCTCAACAACGGGGTCTTTTGCCCCATTTGTCTAGACTGTGGCCTATTTTTTATATTTTTGCAAGCTTCAATACAGACTTATGTCTGTATCCTTATGTCTGTATCGCGTTAATCCTTGATGTTTAGGACGCAACGTTGGGCCATAAGTCATTCAAAGGGCCCAACCGTAGCTTGGCCCTAGTTTTCTGGACAAGGGATATTTGTCACGACGACCTCCGCACCGCGGCGGCTCTTGACGCTGCAGGTGGCTGCTTTCGTTTTTTCTTGATCGCGGGACAGGCCCAGCAATGCGTGTTGGCTGACTTCGACCATTTCAGTGCGCTCATCGTCCAAGCCAATCAATGTGGTTGAAAGGCTGCCGCTGCTTTGTGCCAATGTCAATGTGGCCGCTTGGGTTGGTGTAACGGCGACAACGATTGTACTGGCCAATCGGGGCGCGCCGCCATTGTCATCGGCTACGTAATCTTGGTCGAATGCGTGAAAATCGATCCCTGAAACAAAAACTCGGCGCCAGGGGTGCCGAGCATCACATTTCTATACCGAAACGTGCCTTTGACTTATTAGTCGCAATCGCTAAACAGGCCACAGTTGAATTCTTCCATATCTGTAACGGTGTTGTTCGCCAAATCGCTCGTAATACCCTTAACGATGTTATAGGATGCGACACCCAAAACAACAACGCCTGCAGTCAGGATAACCCAGTCGATTGTTACCGCGCCTGATTCGATCTTGGCAAAGTTTTTGATCATGTTCAGCATTTTATTCTCCAAAAAATTAGATCTTAGATGTTTTCCCAGCAACTCCCCCCCCACATGGACGGCCGCGCTGCTTGGCGTGGTATTGTTATCGCCCCAGATTAAGGCACAAATTTGGCGCAAAGGGGATAATCTATAGCCCAAAGGGTGGAAATATTAAAAAAGTATTAAAAATATGACAAATATCTGATAATAAATGATAAAAAATCAAGAATTGTGTTAGTTAACGGGTAATTCATTGGGTTTTCGTCAAATGTCTGCCATTTTTCAGGGGGCGATAACACAAAAGTGTGGGACGTGTTTTGGGAATGATCATTAGAATCGTGGTAATGATTGCCGGTGTTTTGCTGGGGGCAACATGGGTTGGCGCGCAGCAAAATGACATCAAGCCGAAATTCGGCAAACCCCCGCCCGCGAATGCGACCAAGCGAATTACGGTATTTATTGAACCAGTCGAACCGTCGGACGCACCCGATACCACGGAACCGACACCGGCCCCACAGCCAGACGGCAGCGAACATGCGGCATGGTTTTGGGGCGATATTCAGCCAATTGGGCGCGAAGGTTTGGTTGCAAGCGATTTGGATGTGGCTCTACGCATAATTCAGGCCCAGGCGCCCCAGTCGATCACGCCAACAGCCCAAGACATGCAGAACATGGTACAGCGCTGGAACCCCCAAATATTAATGTCAGTGGGTATCAGCAATATGTCGCCTGCGCTGATTGCAGCGGTGATATGGGTTGAAAGCCGCGGGAAACCGGATGCCATCAGCCCCGCAGCGGCACAGGGATTGATGCAGTTAATCCCAGCGACGGCCGAACGGTTTGGCGTGGATGATCCATTTGACCCTGTGCAGAATGTGACGGCAGGCGCCAGATATCTGTCGTGGCTGTTGGATAAATTCCAGGGCGACCCGATTTTAATGTTGGCGGGCTATAACGCTGGTGAAAATGCGGTCATCCAATCGGGTGGTGTGCCTGACTATGCCGAAACCCGCAATTATGTCCCCAAGGTTTTGGCCGCCTATGCCATTGCGCGCATGCTATGTAAAACTCCGCCGATCTTGGTGACCGACGGCTGTGTGTTTCAATTGTCCAACGCGCAGTAGTTAGGCAACGATCGTTGCCTGTGTTGCATCGCGCAGATCCTGTTGGCTGACGCCATCAGCGCATTCAACGATTTTCAATCCGCCCTCGACCACATCCAAAACACCCAGATTGGTGATGATGCGGTTAACCACGCCTTTACCGGTCAGGGGCAGGGTGCATTCGCGCAGAACTTTGCTATCGCCATGTTTGTTGGTGTGATCCATCACCACGACAACGCGCCCGACGCCTGCCACCAAATCCATGGCGCCGCCCATGCCTTTGACCAGCTTGCCAGGGATCATCCAGTTTGCCAGATCGCCGGTTTCGGATACCTCCATCGCGCCCAGAATGGCCATGGCAATTTTACCACCACGGATCATGCCGAATGATGTAGCACTGTCGAAATATGCGGTTTGTGGCAATTCGGTGATGGTTTGTTTTCCTGCGTTAATCAGGTCTGCATCTTCGGTTCCTTCGACGGGGAAGGGGCCCATGCCCAGCATACCATTTTCGGATTGCAGCGTGACCTCAATACCCTGTGGTATGTAATTTGATACAAGTGTTGGGATACCGATCCCCAAGTTCACGTACCAACCATCCTCTAATTCCAAAGCCGCGCGGGCGGCCATTTGATTACGATCCCATGCCATTATCAAATCTCCTTATGTCGCGGGGCGCGTGGTGCGCTGTTCAATACGTTTTTCATGATCACCCTGTACAATCCGATGCACATATATACCGGGCAAGTGAATGTGATCGGGGTCTAATGACCCTGTGGGAACGATTTCTTCGACCTCTGCGACGCAAATTTTGCCACACATTGCCGCCGGTGGGTTAAAGTTGCGCGCAGTTTTGCGGAAAATCAGATTGCCTGTCTCATCGGCTTTCCATGCTTTGACGATCGAAAGATCAGCGAACAAACCGGTTTCAAGGATATAGGTCTCACCATTGAAATCTTTGTGCTCTTTACCCTCGGCGATTACGGTTCCAACGCCAGTTTTTGTATAGAAACCGGGAATGCCGGCACCGCCTGCGCGCATACGTTCAGCAAGCGTGCCTTGGGGATTGAATTCCAGTTCCAGTTCACCCGACAAATATTGGCGCATAAATTCGGCATTTTCGCCCACATAGGACGAAATCATTTTTTTCACTTGGCGGGTTTGCAATAGAATTCCGATCCCAAAATCGTCAACACCCGCATTGTTTGAAGCAAAAGTTAAATCTTTGGTCCCAGCGTCTTTGATTGCTTGCAATAACAATTCTGGTATGCCGCACAATCCAAATCCGCCAGAGGCGATAAACATGCCGTCGAACATAATGCCATCCAAGGCTTCTGCCGCGGAGCCGTATACTTTTTTCATGCTGTCGGTATCCTATTTTTGAAACTTGCACAGTTTTGGCCTGATTACGGGCGACTGTCAATTCAGTGCACGCGCAAATTCATACACAGGTTTAGGCCAGCCGTAATAAGGCGACGCCGCATAATGTCACGCCAACCGCGAAAATTTTGGTACGTGTAAAACGTTCGCCGAAAAATATGACGCCAATGATCACCGCTACAATCATACTGGTTTCGCGCAATGCTGTAACCAGCGCAATAGGCGCCTGTGTAAAGGCCCAAACGACAATCACATAGGCCGTAAAGGATGCGGCCCCCCCGATCGCGAATGATTTGAATGTTGGCCCTACAAGATCCGTAATGTTGCGTCTGCGCCAGATCAGGGAACGCAGGAAAAATATCGAAGCAGACACCAAGCAGGATGCGGAAAAAAATCCAAGGGGATTTTGCGAAATACGCGCCCCCATCCCGTCAATAATTGAATACCCTGCGATAAAGCAGCCCGTCAGAACGGCCCAAAATGTCGCTTGGTCGCCGCTTGGCCCCAATTTGCGATGTGCCAAACCCATGCTTAGGATGCCACCAATCATCAAAAGGACGGCCAAGATTTCCCATCCATTAAAGACTGCGCCCAAGGCGAAAACACTGACCGCTGTGACGATTAATGGCGCAGTGCCGCGGGCAATGGGATAAACTTGGCCCAGATCACCCGTTTGATATCCCTTTTGCAGTGCCATTGGATAGGCAATGTGAAAACCGGCACTTAGGACAATAAGGTGCCAAA
>CBFHVU010000056.1:0-13972 GCA_965659465.1 uncultured Paracoccaceae bacterium
TGGCAGTAGCAATTGGAAATAGGTAAACGGTTTGAACGATTTATCCAAACCATACAAAACACCCGCAATTGTTGCCAGTGCAGCCACGATGGTCCATGTGACGGCAACAACACGTTCCGGGCTGATCCCAGATAACAATGCAAGATCTTCGTTATCGGAATAGGCACGCATCGATTTGCCAGTGCGCGTTTTATTCAGGAACCAAAACAACAATGCCACGGCGATAGCAGCTGTGACAACGGTAATAGCTTGGGTCGATTTGATGGCCAAACCTTCGTCTAGGCCCGTCATATTTTTGAATTCGCGGGCCTTGATTAAAAACCGTTCGCCGTCGCGGAATTCCTGTTCGTTTGGACCAATGATGACACGAACGATGCCGTTCATCATGAACATGACACCCATCGACACGATCACCAAAATCACCGGTTTCGATTTTTTCTCTCGATAAAATTTATAGACCAATTTATCGGTCATCAACACCATCATCACTGCGCTTGCGATGCCAATGGGCAGGGCCAGCAACGCCGTGGGCAGGGGGCCAAAACTGATGCCGATGGATTGCATCCACCATGTGACCAGCACAGTGACCATCGCCCCAAATGCCATGGTGTCCCCATGCGCAAAGTTTGAAAAGCGCAAAATACCATAGATCAGCGTGACGCCAAGCGCGCCTAGCGCCAATTGACTGCCATAGGCAATCGCAGGCACCAAGACGAAATTTGAAAGGGCGACAAAACCGTTTAGAAACTCCATGCCCTTATCCTCCTAGGAATGAACGACGAACTTCGGGGTCCGCCAACAAATCTTTGCCGCTGCCAGTATGCGCATTAGCCCCTTGGACCAAAACATACCCTTTGTCCGCGATTTCCAATGCTTGGCGGGCGTTTTGTTCCACCATCAAAATGGGAATGCCTGTGCGCGCCACTTCGATGATGCGGTCAAACAATTCGTCCATTACGATTGGGCTGACGCCAGCGGTGGGTTCGTCCAGCATCAAAACCTTGGGCTGGGTCATTAACGCGCGGCCAACGGCCACCTGCTGGCGCTGGCCGCCTGACAGTTCACCCGCCGCTTGGTAGCGTTTATCACGTAAAATCGGGAACAAGTCATAGATTTGTTCCATGGTCTGGCGAATATCGTCGTTGCGGATGAATGCGCCCATCTCTAAATTTTCTTCGACGGTCATTGACGCAAAGATGTTGTTCGTCTGGGGCACAAACCCCATGCCTTTGACAACGCGATCTTGGGGGGACAAATGTGTGATGTCCTCGCCATCCAAGCGCACGGCGCCATCACGAACGTTTAGCATTCCGAATACAGCTTTCATCGCGGTCGATTTACCGGCACCGTTCGGGCCAACAATGACGGCGATTTCGCCTTTGTCCACTGCAATGGTGCAGCCATGCAAAATATCGGGGCCATTTCCATAGCCGCCGGTCATACAATCGCCAATCAAAAATGGCTCTGACATTTATTATTCCTTTCACATACCTGCGTGTGAAACGCAGGGAAGGGTACGCCAAGGCGCCCGTTATGCCTCTAGCATATCTTTGTTTTTCAGACCGGTTCCCAGATAGGCTTCGATCACTTGTTCATTGGCTTTGATTTCATCCAGCGTACCTTGGGCCAAAACCTTGCCTTCGGCCATACAGATAACGGGATCGCACAGGCGCCCGATGAAATCCATGTCATGTTCAATCACCACAAAGGTATAGCCGCGGTCTTGGTTCAGACGAATGATCGCATCGCCAATGGTGTTCAGCAGGGTACGGTTTACGCCTGCGCCCACTTCGTCCAGGAATACGATTTTGGCGTCGACCATCATGGTGCGGCCCAGTTCCAGCAATTTTTTCTGCCCACCCGAGACCTGACCCGCTTTGTGGTCAGCCAAATGCGTGATGGTTAGAAATTCCAAAACTTCGTCCGCCTTGGCGCGCAATGCACGTTCTTGGTCGGCAATGCGTTTGCGACCAAACCATGTGTCCCACAGACGTTCCCCAATTTGATCGCCCGGAACCATCATTAGGTTTTCGCGGCAGGACATTGAATGAAATTCGTGCGCGATTTGGAACGTACGCAACAAACCCTTGTGGAACAATTCATGGGGTGGCAGGCCTGTGATATCTTCACCGGCCATTGTCACGCGCCCAGATGTTGGCGTCAGAACACCCGCAATGACGTTAAACAATGTGGTTTTGCCTGCACCATTGGGACCAATCAAGCCTGTGATCGACCCTTGTTCGATTTCAAGCGTTGCCCCATCCACTGCATGGAAGCCGCCAAAATGTTTATGAAGGTTTTCAACCTTGATCACGGTTGGATCCTTTCCCCGATTTTGTAACGAAACAGCCCGGCAATCGCCGGGCTGCGTAATTTTCATAAGTCGATTTAATTAACGGAAACGAACGGTGTTGATCGCGCCACCACCGATTTCGATTTCACGATAGTTACCAGCAGATTCACCTGGTCCAATCAGCTCAACCGCTGTTGCACCGACATAGTCGATGTCCTGACCAGCTGCGATCAGATCCAATGCCTTGCCCAATTCACCTGGCAGGATTGGTTCGCCGGGTGCGTTTGCCAGATCCATGATTTTGCCTGCGAAATCGGCCGAGTTTGTTGAACCGGCGGCCTGCATTGCCAACATGATCAATGCAGCTGCGTCATAGCTTTCAGGTGCGAATGCTGATGTGCCTTCGAAACCGGCTGCTGTTGCTAGATCTTGGAACACTTCGGACCCTTTGCTGTCTGTACCTGGGTACTGACCGAATGATCCGTCCAGATCGGAACCGATTGTGTCAACCAATTCTTGGCCAACCATGCCGTCTGGCAATACGAATGTGTCAAACGCGCCTGTGTCCAAAGATGCTTGGATGATACCCTTACCGCCTTGGTCGGTGTAGCCCGCAACAACCAATACTTCACCACCGGCAGAGGCCAATGCACCCACTTCGGCTGAGTAGTCAGCTTTGCCGTCTTCGTGTGCCGCAGAAATGGTCACTGTGCCGCCAGCCGCTTCGAATGCCGCTTGGAAGCTGTCAGCCAAACCTTTGCCGTAGTCGTTGTTTGTGTATGTCAGCGCAACAGTTTTGATGCCGCGATCCATAATCACATTTGTCATCACAACGCCCTGACGTGCATCAGATGGGGCTGTACGGAAAAACAGGCCGTCATCTTCGGCTGTCGACAGCGCTGGCGATGTTGCAGATGGCGATACCATCACAACGCCGTTTGCGCGTGCTACGTTTTGCAAAATCGCTCCTGTTACACCGGAACAGTCTGCGCCCATGATGGCGTTGACTTTGTCAGATGTGATCAAACGCTCGGCTGCTGCGGTTGCCGCGGCTGCGTCGATACATGTGCTGTCTGCACGTACGGATGTCACGGTCGCACCGTCCAGCAATTTGCCAGATGCGGTTACTTCGGCCATCGCCATTTCAGCGCCTGCCGCCATCATCGGTGTGATGGATTCCAATGGCCCAGTAAAGCCCAGGATAACACCGATTTTTACGTCTTCGGCTGCAACAGCTGATGCCGCCAAGAGTGCGGATGCAGCGGTTGCTGTCAGCAATTTCTTCATAGTTTTCTCTCCCAAAAAGTTTTGTAAAACTCGACCCCCAGAATACTGTTCCCAATCGCAAAAGAAAAGGCCAATTTACGAACCATTAACGCTGCGGAAACCGATGTGCTGTTTTCTGTGGCGTTATTCAGAACGCATCTGGCAAATTTCTATTAAAATGACACTAAAACAATAATTTAAGACGTCCAATATTTATGCTAACGCATGAAATTATTCCAAAGATATCTGAAAATAAATTGCCGCATTTTTGTTTGGTCGTCAACATCGTTAAGCGACGCACCCGTGGTAGGATGTCATGCAGAATCGCCACGCGATATGGGCGTCACTGCAGTCTGACTAAACCCGCAGCTTTATGAATGATTGGTCAAACCGTAAGCCGTGTTGAATGACTGCCGCGTTCGCGATAGGGCGTTGTTGCATAGTGCGCGCGGTAGCATTTTGAAAAATGTGACGGCGATGCAAATCCACAGGCCAAGGCAACATTGATGACGCTCATATCCGTTTGCATCAAAAGGTTGCGCGCTTTTTGCAGGCGCAATTCCATGTAATAACGTTTCGGGCTGCGGTTGAGGTAGCGGCGAAACAATCGTTCTAGCTGGCGGGTCGACATTGACACCTCTTTGGCCAAGGTCGCCGGACTGATTGGGTCCTCGATGTTTTTTTCCA
This sequence comes from uncultured Paracoccaceae bacterium, assembly GCA_965659465.1. GTDB lineage: Bacteria > Pseudomonadota > Alphaproteobacteria > Rhodobacterales > Rhodobacteraceae > CAJXSD01. The sequence goes on from CBFHVU010000056.1 coordinate 4,247, forward strand.
TCATTTGGATCACTTGGCTCAGCTTTGGGTGACGTACCCCAATACGGGTCGGAACGGACAGACGTTGTGTGTCTTGGTCGGTCCGAATAGAGCTGTAAATCATCTGATCTGCAACCGCATTTGCCAGTTCTTCGCCATGATCATCGGCAATGATTTTCAACATCAAATCGATAGACGATGTGCCGCCAGCGGTTGTCAAACGTGTGCCATCGGTGACAAAGACCGATTTTGTTAGGTCAACTTCCAAAAACTCTTCGGCAAAGCTGTCTTGGTTTTCCCAATGGATCGTTGCACGTTTGCCATCCAGCAGACCAGCTTTGGCCATGGGATAGGCGGCGGTGCACAGCCCACCGATTGTCAATCCGCGGCGTGCTTCGCGTCGGATCCAATTTAGCAGTTTCTTGGTTGTTGCATGTTGAATATCCATGCCGCCGCACAAAATGATGGTGTCGTCGCGCTTTAGCTCGGTCAGATCATCGTCAAGTTTGAACACTGTTCCCGCCGAGCATGAAACTGATTCCCCTCCTTCGCCGTAAAAACACCAAGAATAGAGATCTTGGCCAGACATCCGATTTGCAATGCGCAACGCATCCAAAGCCGAGGCAAAGGAAAGAAGGGTGAAATTGTGCATTAATACAAAGACAAATCTTTTGGTATCTTTGTTTTTTGTATCCACGGGGATGATTTGGCGGTTCGTTTTCATCTGGACCTGCGTCGCTGGATTATGCTCTTTGGGGGGCAAAGATAATGCACTTGGGCCAAACTTACCAGTACAGTCAATAGCTATCATGCAATAACGGTCTGGTCCTTTGGTATATCTTGTGTATATAACCCAATGATATCGCTAACGAGGAGATACAAAAATGAGTGAATGGCAAAAATCCACATGGCGCAACAAGCCACGGGTTCAGATGCCTGATTATACGGATCAGGAGGCGCTGAACGCAGTCGAAAGTCAGCTGTCAAACTATCCGCCACTTGTTTTTGCAGGCGAGGCGCGCAGCCTAAAGGCGAAATTGGCCGCCGCGTCGCGTGGCGATGCATTTGTGTTGCAAGGTGGTGATTGCGCCGAAAGTTTTGCACAGTTTTCCGCAGACGGTATTCGCGACACATTCAAGGTGATGCTGCAAATGGCGATGGTGTTGACCTATGGCGCCAAGGTGCCTGTGGTCAAAATCGGGCGCATGGCCGGCCAATTTGCAAAACCGCGCTCTGCGCCCACAGAAACGGTAAATGGTGTTGAATTGCCCAGCTATCGTGGCGACATCATCAATGAATTGGATTTCACGTCCAAGGCACGCATCCCTGATCCTAAGAAAATGTTGCAGGCCTATACTCAGGCGGCTGCGACGCTGAATTTGCTGCGTGCGTTTTCTACGGGCGGATATGCAGATGTGCATCAGGTTCACAGCTGGACCCTAGGCTTCATCGAGGGTGAAAAAGCATCACGTTACAGCCAAATGGCCGAACGTATCAGCGACGCATTGGATTTCATGAAAGCGGCCGGACTGGACAGTAAGGTGGCGCATGAACTGCGCACGGTGGAATTTTTCACCAGCCACGAAAGTCTGTTATTGGAATATGAAGAGGCCTTGACACGCCAAGATTCGACATCCGGCAAATGGTTGGCCGGATCTGGTCACATGATCTGGATCGGTGACCGCACGCGTCAGCCCGATGGGGCACATGTTGAATTCTGTCGTGGTGTGTTGAACCCGATCGGGTTGAAATGTGGCCCAACCACAACCGCCGACGATCTGAAAGTGTTGATTGACAAACTGAACCCTGAAAACGAAGCAGGCCGTTTGACCCTGATCGCGCGCTTTGGCGCGGGATCTGTTGGCGATCATTTGCCTCGTTTGGTCAAGGTGGTTGAGGAACATGGCGCGAATGTTGTTTGGTCGTGTGACCCGATGCATGGCAACACGATCAAATCATCCTCGGGGTATAAAACCCGTCCCTTTGACAGCGTTTTGCGCGAGGTTCGTGAATTTTTCGAAATTCATCAGGCCGAAGGCACCGTTCCTGGTGGTGTGCATTTCGAAATGACAGGCCAAGACGTCACTGAATGCACCGGCGGTATGGTTGCCGTATCTGACGAAGATCTGTCGTCACGCTATCACACAGCTTGTGACCCACGTTTGAACGCGTCACAATCGCTGGAATTGGCGTTTTTGGTGGCCGAAGAATTGGTCAAACGTCGTGGTGCCAATGCGGCGATTGCGGCGCAATAACCGCCCGCAACATAAATACAGCAAACCGATCCCCTTGGGGTCGGTTTTTTTATGCGGTGATCTGAGGCAGACCCACCATGCGGCGTATATCGGCAGGGGTCGCACCTTGGTCTCGGTACACCTGAATGGATTTGGCGTCATGGCGTTTGGCCAATCGTTTGCCTGTTTCGTCCGTGATTAATCGGTGGTGGCAATAGGTGGGCGTGTCATAGCCCAGCAGATGTTGTAGCAGGACGTGGATCTGCGTGCTTTCAAACAAATCGGCCCCCCGAATGACATGGGTGATGCCTTGCGCATAATCATCAATGACACAGGCCAAATGATAGGCGGCATAGTGCTGTCGCCACAAAACAACCGATCCAATGTCGCGTTGAAACTCTGGCACGGAAAATTCTGGGACTTGATCTGTAAAACAGGTCTCTTGGAATGATAGCCGCAGGTCAGGGTTCAGTCGGTCCAGCCGCAACCGCATGTTTTGCGTTGGGATATCCGATGGGGCCACGGGGGGCAGGCCCGCACAGGTGCCGGGATAGATGATCCCATCCGGACCAAAGGCGGGTTCGCCATCCTGTGGTGCAGCCGCGGCCGCCATCACGTCGCGCCGATTACAGTGACAGGCAAAGATGTGATCACACAGCGGCCCGCGCAATGCTGCCGCATAGACGTCTGCGCGTTCAGATTGACGCAATACCGGACCGTCCCAAGTGATCCCCAGCCACGATAGATCATCATAGATCAGCTGTTCCCATTCGGGGCGTGCGCGGCTTTGGTCCAGATCCTCGATGCGCAGGATAAATGACCCGCCATTCGCGCGGGCCGTATCATGGGCCAGCAGCGCGGAATAGGCATGCCCCAAATGCAGCGGACCGGTTGGCGATGGGGCAAAGCGGGTTCGCATGTTAACCCTGTTGCTGGTCCAGCCAGCCTTGGAACGCGGCTTTGGCGCGATCGGTGTAGGCGCGATAGCGGTCTTTGCGCCCTTTGCGGCCAGATTTCAGACCCTCGATGGGGCGGAACAGGCCGAAATTCACGTTCATGGGTTGGAATGTCTTGGCCTCGGCCCCGCCAGTGATGTGATGGACCAATGCGCCCATTGCCGTGTCTTGCGGTATGTCGGCGACATTCGTACCCAAAATTTCATGCGCTGCATAGCGGCCCGCCAGCAATCCCATGGCGGCACTTTCAACATAGCCTTCGACGCCTGTGATCTGGCCTGCAAAGCGAACATTGGGGCGTGATTTCAGCCGCATGCGCGCATCCAGCAGGGTGGGCGAATTGATAAATGTATTGCGATGAATCCCACCCAAACGGGCAAAAGATGCATCTTGTAGCCCTGGGATCATGCGCAACACTTCTGTTTGTGCGCCGTATTTCATTTTGGTTTGGAACCCAACAATATTATACAGCGTGCCCAAGGCGTTATCGCGGCGCAACTGCACCACAGCATAGGGTTTGATATCGCTGTGCGGGTTCGTCAAACCAACCGGTTTCATTGGGCCAAAACGCAATGTTTCGCGCCCGCGTTCTGCCATCACCTCAATCGGTAGGCAGCCATCGAAATATCCGGCCGTTTCACCTTCGTGAAATTCGGTTTTATCGGCCGCTAGCAGCGCATCGATAAACGCCTCATACTGGTCGCGTGTCATGGGACAATTGATATAGGCGGTGCGCTCTTCTTCGGTGTCGCCCTTGTCATAGCGCGATTGCAGCCACGCTTGTGACATATCAATGCTTTCGGCATATACAATCGGCGCGATCGCATCGAAAAATGCTAGGGCTTCGGCACCAGTTTCGGCCGCGATTGATCGACCCAGAGACGAGGAGGTGAGTGGCCCTGTTGCCACAATCCAATGCCCGTCCTGCGGTAATTCGGGGACCTCATCCAAGCTGATTTCGATATTGGGATGATCGCGCAGAGCCTGCGTCACAGATTGCGCAAATGGATCGCGATCAACGGCCAAAGCCCCGCCAGCGGGCAGGCGATGTTTGTGTGCGGTTTGCATGATAATCCCGCCGGCCTGCAACATTTCCCAATGCAACAATCCAACCGCGTTATTTTCGTGGTCATCAGACCGGAACGAATTGGAACAGACCATTTCGCCCAAACTGCCTGTGCGATGGGCAAACGTTTCCACCTTGGGGCGCATTTCGTGGATTACGACCTGAACGCCCAAATTTGCGGCCTGCCAAGCGGCCTCTGATCCGGCCATTCCGCCGCCGATGATATGCAATTTTTTATCCATGACGCCCATCTAATCTATTTTCACAAAAATGAAAGCCCCGATTGCATGCGCGATGGGTCGGTGGGGCGGGGATCATTGCCTTTTGGTTAGAAATCCGATAGCCGAAAGGCACGTAAATCTGCAAAGGCCGCACAATGGCAAACCGATCTTTTTCCAAGCAAGACAAATCAAATCTAGCTTGGTTCGTGAAACTATACTTAAAACCTCATGTTGCAGCTTTGTCTGTGGTCTTTGTTGTTATTTTGTCCCAAGCCTTTGTGTATCAGCAATTTTTATCGCTGACGGAACGTGGGCTGCGGGTGATTTTTGAACAGGGTCAGTTGTCGGAATTGGTCTGGATTTGCTTGGTGACCACAGCCATTTTTGCGGTACGCGCCTTTGGCAGCTACTTTATCCCCGTACAATCGGCCAAAATCGCAGGGCGTGCAGTGCAGGCGATGCGTCTGGATTTGATCAAACACCTGCTGACGGTGCGGCAGGAATTTTTCGACCGCTCTACTGCGGGGGATGTGTCGCTGCGTTTGGCTAATCAGGCGCGTGATTTGGGGGACTTTGTGGGGCAATCGACCGTCAGCGCGGTGCGGGATGCGCTGACGATAATCGTTGTATCGGGATATTTGATTTACAAATCACCCCAGTTATTTGCCTTTGCGATAGTGGTTATTCCGATGATTTCCTTGGCCATCAATTTTGCGTCGCAACGGATTAAAACGCTGCAGCGATCCTATGAAAACGCCTATGGGCATTACATGGGCAGTCTGGATGAAATGACATCCGGCATGCGCACCATAAAAATGACCCGACAAGAGGCCAGTGAAACCCAACGCCTGAATAACGAGGTCAACGATCTGTTCAAATTCACAGTCAATTTGCAAAAAGCCAGCGCCATTTTGCCCCCCTTGATTGATGTTGCATCAGCGGCGTTTTATCTGCTGGTGATCGGGGTGGGCGGCTATTTCGCGCTAAGCGATCAATATGCGTTGGACGGGGCTGGGATTATCTCATTCCTGTTGGGATTGGTCATGTTGTTTGATCCGGCAAAAAATCTGGGCAATTTCTTTGTCCGGTTACAATCGAACCTGATCTTGATCGACAGTATTCGCAGTTATCTGACACTGTCGGCCGAGGATCAAAATCCCGGGGGTCAGCGATTGGCGCGCGACCAAGCCGTTTCAATCACGCTAAATGCTGTGGATTTCAGCTATCCCAACGGAACGCAGGTGCTGACATCAGTGCATATGCAGTTTCACGCCGGCAAAACCACCGCAATCGTGGGCGCGACAGGGTCGGGCAAAACCACCGTTTTGGCATTGCTGGCCAAACTGTATGATCGCAGTGGTGGCGAAATTTGCTATAACGGTATCAGTATTGATGATTATGCGCTGGCAGGGTTGCGCGAAAACATCAATATCGTTTCGCAAGATATTGTTATTTTTAATAAATCTATATATGAAAATATTGCATATGCGCGCCCTGATGCCAGTGTCGATGAAATTCACGCGGCCGCGCGCAAGGCGCAAATTTTCGATCTGATGACCACGCGTGGCGATCAGCCCGTCGGTCCCAAAGGATCGGGTTTATCGGGTGGCCAGCGTCAACGCATCGCAATTGCACGCGCCTTTTTGAAATCGGCCCAGATCCTGATTTTGGACGAAGCCACATCCGCATTGGACCCCGTGACCGAAAAATTGATCAACGATGCCTTTTTCGATCACGAAGCGCGCGCGACCAAAATTATTGTAACGCACAAGCTCAAAAGCATTGAAAACGCGGATATGATCTATGTGTTGGACTCGGGCCAAGTGGTCGAACAGGGCCAACATGCCGATTTGATGGGGCAACAGGGGCTCTATGCCGCGATGTATTCAACACAAATGGGTGATCGGGCGTAACAGCGGGCTTGGAATTTTTGGCCCGCATGCCATATTTAAGAAAAAGGATTGCGATATGATTGCCACTATGTTCGTCACGGGTTCACGGGTTGTATTTGCTGCTGTGCTGTCTGGTGTTTGCGCCACGGCTGCACAGGCCGCTGATGTTCAGGAATTATATGACGCACTGCGGCTGGATGGGATTGCCGACATCATTCACCAAGAGGGGATCGAGCAGATCGATGTTTATGCCGAAAATTATGTAGGCCCGCGATCTGCATCGCAGTTTGCGCAACAGGCCCAGGAAATTTTTGCGCGTGACGATATCCAATCTACGCTGATGACTGGGCTGGAAACGCTGGACCCCGATCATATGGCAGCGGCACTTGATTATTTCACATCGGCCCAAGGGGCGCTGTTTGCCGAATTGGAAACAACGGCGCGTGTGGCCATTTCTGACGATGCGGTCGAAGAACAGGCCAAAGCCATGGCCGCAGAGGCGCGTGACAGTGATCCCGCACGGGTCACGCTGTTAGAGCGTTCGATTGAGGTGTTGGAAATGGTCGAATTCAACATCCAAGCCGCACAAGAAAGCCAATACAGTTTTTTGATCGAATTGGCCCAAGCTGAGGTGATCGATTTTAGCCAAGGCGAAATATTGGCGTTGATTGCCGAGGATCAGGGCGAATTGACTGACATGGTTCAGGAATGGCTGTTGGCCTTTACCTATATGGCCTATTCACCCGTCAGTGATGACGAATTACAGGGCTATATCGATTTCCAATCCTCGGACGCGGGACAGGCCCTAAATCTGGCCTTGTTTGATGCGTTTCGGGTCATGGATGTCGCACAATCGCAAAAAATGGGACGATTGGTGGCCAGTTTCATGGCCGCACAAGAGTTATAGGGTTTTACGGTTGACTTTCATCCCTGAAACGGGCATAGACCGCGCCTAAGGCGGGGTTTCCCGTCTTTTTTAAATTGACAACGCCTTAGGGCGCGCTGTTCGACGGCTGCAATTGCACAAAACGCCCAAGGTATTGGGGGCCTAAGGACGCGGTAACAAAAGGAAAGACACATGTTTGCTGTCCTAAAAACTGGCGGTAAGCAGTACAAAGTTCAAGCGGGCGATATTTTGCGCGTTGAAAAATTGGCTGCCGACGCAGGTGAAACAGTACAATTCAACGAAATTCTGATGGTGGGTGGTGATAAACTAGTCATCGGCGCACCCCGCGTCGAAGGTGCCGCGGTGCAAGCCGAGGTTATCGATCAGATCAAAGGTGAAAAAACAATTAACTTTGTGAAACGCCGTCGTAAGCACAGCTCACAACGGACAAAGGGCCACCGTCAAAAATTGACATTGGTTCGCATCACAGCGGTTTTGGCCAAAGGTGCTGACAAAACTGGCGTGAAAGCGGCAGTCGGCGCAGGCTCAGTCGCAGTAGCGGCAGAATAAGAGGAGTAACCACCCATGGCACATAAAAAAGCAGGCGGTTCATCCCGTAACGGTCGCGACTCGGCCGGTCGTCGTCTAGGCGTGAAAATCTATGGCGGTCAGTCCGTAAACCCAGGCAACATCATCGTGCGTCAGCGCGGTAACAAATGGTGGCCAGGTGAAGGCGTAGGCCAAGGGAAAGATCATACAATCTTTGCAACTGCAGAGGGCAATGTGAAATTCCACAAAGGCTTTAAAGGCCGTACATTTATCTCAGTTCTTCCCGCTGCGGAGGCTGCTGAATAAGCCGAAAACCAAAGATATCAGTTTTCATATCAGGGGCTCGGCACACCGCCGGGCCCCTTTTTATTTTATTCTATAGGATCCTCAGAAATGTGTGAGGTTATTAAAACAGATCGATTAACTTTGCGCCCCTTTGTGCCCAAGGATGCACCGCGGGTGATTGAAATTTTGGGAAATTATGCTGTCAGTAAATGGCTGTCCTCGGTCCCGCATCCATTTTCGGCGCAGGATTTGAAAATATTTGATCCCGACAGCCCGTGCGTTTGGCCAAATTTTATGGCGGTTGCGCTGGGGGATACATTGATCGGTGCCGTAAATAACAAACCCCAATTGGGGTACTGGTTTGCGCCTGAGGCCCATGGAAACGGATACGCGACCGAGGCGGTCAAGGCCGTCTGCGATTTCGTGTTTCATTCGCAAAAACGGGCCGAGCTGTTGTCTGGATATTACGCTGACAATGCCGCATCCGAACGGGTTTTACAAAAATGCGGATTTCGCGAAACCCATCGCGGCCCACAATTTTCGCGCGCACGCAATGAAACACGGCCCCATGTTTGGGTGCGCCAAACTGCAGAACACTGGGGGGCCAGATCATGACAATCGCATTTTTTCCATTTGTTGGGTTTGCCTTGTCACAGGTTGCCACCCCCGGTCCGGCGAATATGGCCATGCTGGCCACAGGGGCCCGTTTTGGATTTCGCCGCGCTTTGCCGTTTATGTTTGGCGTTTTGTTGGGCAAACAAATCATTATCTGGCCAATTGGCTTTGGCCTGCTGAATTACGCGGCACAGGTGGCTTGGCTGTTTTTCGCGCTGAAATATATCTCGGCTGCGTATATCGTTTGGCTGGCTTGGCGGGTGGCGAATATGCGACTGAAAACAGATGGTGATACCCAACAGCCCCCCGGATTTCTGGCGGGATTATGGGTGCACCCCCTAAACCCCAAAGCATGGGCCATGATCGTCACGGCCTTTACCGCCTATGTTGCACCTCAGGCCACAACATTTACGGCCACGCTTCAGATTTCGTTAACACTTTTCGGTATTCAGTTGCTGTGCCACCCGATCTGGACTTTTTTCGGGCATCGTATCGCAAAAACTATAATGGGAACCCCATTTGAACGTTATCTAATGTGGACCCTAGCGGGTTTAACCGTTGGGTTCGTGGCCTTTGCCACAGTGATAGGAGAAATTTGATGGAACTGGATACCCTTGTTCAGCAACCCGTGTTTGAAACAGAACGCTTCGTTTTGCGTCCGGTGCAGCGCTCTGACGCGGGTTTGATCGAATTTCACACACGCGATATCCGTGTGGCCCGTCAAACCATTTCTATTCCGCATCCTTTGCCACCTGGTGCGACGCAATCCTTTATTGATCGGTGTCTGACCCCAAACCGGGAAGAGGACGTTTGGGTCATCGATGGCAGCCAACACGGATGGTCCGAAGTCATCGGATTGGTGTCGTTGGAACGGTTGGGCCATAATAAATCAGAATTGGGGTACTGGGTCGCCCCCACATTTTGGAACCAAGGTGTCGCGTCTGAGGTGGCCAAAGCCATTGTCGCGCAAAACCCAATGCGCAACGCAACAATTGTTGCCGCCGTATTCCAAGACAACCCAGCATCGGCGCGCGTGCTGACAA
>CBFHVU010000057.1:0-13729 GCA_965659465.1 uncultured Paracoccaceae bacterium
GGCTGGCAAAGGCATCAAACAATCCATCCGCTCCCCTTGCATCCACGGGAATCGTGATGGCAGGTTGGGCGGGCTGTTCCAATACCCAGCATTTCGATATGGGTTTTTGGATGAGGGTAATGCGGCTGATATCTGGTATCGCGATGGTTCCACCGGAATAGGGCCCGAAATAGGTAATCTGACCCTCGATCACGGTGACGACACCGGCACCGGTGGTATTGGCGCGAAATCGAAACCGTTGCAGGCCCATGATAAACACCACGACCGCAAGGGCCAGCAGGACATAACCGATGTATTGCAGCAATCCGAAAAATGCTGTGGCCCAATATGCACCCAAGGCACCAAGCCCAAGGGCGATCAAAACTTCACGGATGCGCCAAAGGGTTTGTTTTGCCTCGTCGCGAATCATGTCCAATCCCCAAGGTTGCGTTGCCACAATGTCAACGCGCTGACGGCGGCGGTATCTGCGCGTAAAATACGTGGCCCTAGGCTGATGCTGAATGATCGCGGATGGGATTTTAATTTTGCCCGTTCGGCTGGCGAAAACCCGCCCTCGGGTCCGATGAAAATGGCCCATTTCCCGGCAGGACATGATGCCAGATCTGTGGCAGGTTCCCCCACCAAGGTTTCATCACAAAACAGGATGTTGCGATCTTCGGGCCAAGTTTGCAAACATTTGTCCAGACTTTGCAAATCGTGAACCACCGGCACATAGGTGCCACCGCATTGTTCGGTTGCCTCGACGGCGTGGACCTGCAACCGGTCCTGTCGGATACGTTCGGAATTGGTGTAGTCGGTCGAAATCGGAAAAATCTCGGCAACGCCCAATTCGGTTGCCTTTTCCACGATGAAATCTGTTCGCGCCTTTTTGATGGGGGCAAACATCAGCCATAGATCCGGCGGGGGTTGCAGCGGTTTGGTTTGGGATACAACGTCCAGTGTGCCCGCGCGTTTTGACCCTGATGATATTTGGGCTAACCATTCACCATCGCGCCCATTGAACACCAAAATCTGATCGCCCACAGACAGGCGCATCACTGCAAACAGGTAATTTGCCTGATCACGGTCCAACGCAATGGATTGCGCCTCGCCCAAAGGGTGGTTAACAAAGAGTCGTATTTTCGCTGTCACTATATTCGCTGTCATGGGGACATCATATGGATCAAATACCGCCAAGACCAGAGGCCACAGGCCAAGTTTCTGATGCCGTTACAGGAAATTGGGTCGACACGCTGGCGCCTGCGCCCTTGCGCCCCTATCTGCGGTTGTCGCGTGCGGATCGGCCGATTGGCACGTGGTTGTTGTTACTGCCGTGTTGGTGGGGATTGCTGGCGGCGATGTTGGCCAGCGATCAGGCGCGTTGGTTCGATTTATGGATTTTCGTGTCCACAGCGATTGGCGCATTTTTGATGCGGGGCGCGGGGTGCACATGGAATGACATCACGGATCGCGACTTTGATGGTGCTGTCGAACGCACCCGCAGCCGCCCCATTCCTTCGGGGCAGGTGACGGTGAAACAGGCACTGGCATGGATGATCGTGCAGGCGGCGCTGGGCGCGGTAATTTTGTTTTCTTATAATGTGGTGGCGATTGATCTGGGGGTTTTGTCGCTGGGGTTGGTGGCAATTTATCCCTTTGCCAAACGCTTTACTTGGTGGCCGCAGGTGTTTTTGGGGCTGGCGTTTAACTGGGGGGCTATATTGGTCTATGCCGCGCATGCGGGGCATGTTGGGCGGGGGGCTGTGCTATTGTATTTGTGCGGTATCGCGTGGACGCTGTTTTACGACACGATTTATGCCCACCAAGACAAAGAGGATGACGCCTTGATCGGCGTTAAATCAACGGCGCGGTTGTTTGGTGATGCATCGGGCAAATGGTTGTATGCCTTTGGCGGGTTGGCCGTAGTTTTGATGGCATGGGCCGTGCTGGACGTGACCCAAGATCGCAGCACGGTTTCGCGCGTGGTTGCATTATTCGCAGTGCCGTCCTTTGCGGGGCATATGATGTGGCAAATGTCGCGTATTTCGCTGAATGATACGGGTGTTTTGTTGCGATTGTTTCGATCAAATCGTGATGCGGGTTTGCTGCCTGTGCTGTTTTTTGCCTGCGCGCTTGTCGTTTGATTGCAACTTGTTACGCTTAGGCGTATCAAACTGACAACGGGTGTCAACTGGATCCAGAAATGAAGAAAACATCTATACTTGCAAGCGTTGGTATATTTGCAATAGCGGCTGGGCTGTCTGTTGCGGGTGCCAATTTCGCTGCACGTCTTGTTGAGACGCTGTCGCGCGAAGATGTCGCGCAGGCTCTGGATCAGGCGCAGATGCCTTGGGCCGATGTTGCCACCGATGGGTTGCAGGTGTTTGTCATCGGCATTGCCCCAAACGAAGCGGACCGGTTCAAAGCCAAAAGTATCGCAGGCCAATTGGTTGATGCCACACGGGTCATCGACCAAATGACCGTTTACGAAGAGGTGCAGGTAAAACCGCCCGAATATCGGTTGGAATTCCTGCGCACCTCGTCAGGTATATCGGTCTTTGGCGTTTTGCCAGATCGCTATGGCAGTCAAAGCCTGCTGGATGAGCTGCAAAAAATTGCGGGGCCCGATGGCACTGTGACGCAGTTGCTGGAAATGTCATCCTATCCCGCGCCACAAAATTGGGCGCGCGATGTGCGATTGGCGCTGTCTGTTCTAAAGGATTTCGACTCCGCCAAAATCACGGTCCAAGATCAGGCGATTGCGGGCACGGGTGTTGCCGCCAATGATGCGGCACGGCAAAAGTTGCAGGCTGCCTGGGGAAATCGCATCCCCCAAGATCTGGATTTTGATGTGGCAATCAAGGTGCCACGCCCTGTTGTGGCCCCCTATGTATTTCGGGCGGTTAAATCCGAACAGGGGCTGAAATTGGATGCCTGCACCGTGCAAACACGCGACATGCATGATCAGATCATTCAACGCGCCCAAGCGTTACAGGCGGTGGGCGCCGTGAAATGCCAAATCGCGCTGGGCCAACCTACGGAAAACTGGGCGCCGGTCGTGTTGGACAGCATGAACACGCTGCAGGCCTTTGATCAGGGCAGTATCACGATCACCGATACCTCTGTCCGGCTTGAGGTGGGCCAAGGCACCGATCCTGCAGCGTTCAATGGCCAAGTGACCCAGCTCAAGCAGCGGTTGCCGGCTGAATATTCGTTTGTCAGCGTATTGCCAAAACCGGTCACATCCGACACCGAGGCAACAGAAATCATCATTACCCGCAGCCCCGAAGGTTTGGTTGTGGTGCGCGGGGCCGTGGGATCGCAAGTGGGACTAGATATGATTTCCAGCCTTGCCAAGGCACGTTTCGGTCAGGACGGTGTTCATGTATCTGTGCGCGTGCGTGACGCAATTGACCAAAGCTGGACGCAGCAAATCCTAAGCGGATTGGAAACCATTGCAAGATTGAACAAAGGCAGCGTCATATTATCCCCAGATACCATTCAGATTTCTGGTGAAACATCGAACGAAACCGCGCAAAGCGATATTACTGCTTTATTTGTTGATCAATTGGGGGAAGGTCAACGAATGGATATGGATGTGGTCTATATCGAACCCCCCAAACAGCCCGAACCCCAAGGCACCAATCCGCAAGACTGCATTGATCAAATCGCCGTGGTGTTAGAGTCAAATAAAATCAATTTTGAACCGGGCTCAGATCGGGTTGATTTAGCCGGTCAGACCGTTTTGGACGATATCGCTGATATTTTGCGCGACTGCGGTGAAATTCCGATGGAAATCGCGGGCCATACAGACAGCCAAGGCCGCGAAGAAATGAACCTGCAGCTTAGCCAATCGCGCGCGGATGCGGTGTTGATGGAATTGCAGCGCCGCCGCATTTTGACGGCAAGTTTCAGTGCCAAGGGCTATGGCGAAACAACACCCATTGCCCCCAACAATACCCAAGAGGGGCGCGAAGCCAATCGGCGGATCGAATTTACGTTGATTTTGCCGTCCGAACCTGCAACACCCGAACCAAAAGAGGCAGGGTCAGAAAATGAATAGAACCGAATTTGTGATTGCAATTGCTGTTGTGTTGTTTGTGGCCTTTGCCTTGGGCTGGTTTGCGCATTTGATGTTGCAGCGGTTTACTCGCGTGTCAAAATCGGATCTGTCCGAATTTGAACGCATGTCCCAAGAGTTGCACGAAGCAGAAGAAACGCGCGATCAGGCCATTACCTATATGCAGCAACGCGAAGCGGAATTAACAAGCCAATTAAACCAGACCGATGCAGAGCTGCGCGCCGCGATGGAGGGGCTGCGCGAAGCGCGCCTAGAGGCCGAGGAATTGCGTGCCTATATCGAAAAACAAAACAGCCAATAGCGCAGGGTTAATCCCACCGCGCTAGGGCATCTTCGTCCAGTTGTTTTGCCTCAACCCAGCGGGGGGTGCCGTCGATCCACTCTTTTTTCCAAAATGGCGCGCGGGATTTTAGGTAATCCATCAAAAATTCGGCCGCCTGAAATGCATCTGCGCGATGTCGCGCCGCTGTGGCGACCATCATAATCACATCCCCCGGTACCAGTTTGCCATAGCGGTGGATTACCAAAACATCCGCCAAATTCCAACGGTCCTGTGCAGTTTGGGCGTGCTGGCTGATCGCCTTGTGCGTCATGGCGGGATAATGTTCGATTTCCATCGCATCCAGTGATCCGCAATCATCATCGCGCACAATCCCTGTAAACGTCACCACAGCGCCCACATTTTTATGCGTATCGGTGAATGCGTTGGTTTCGTCACCCACGTTAAACGGGGCGCTTTGGACCTGAATTTTCATTCTATCCCCCCGTCATGGGTGGGAAAAACGCAACCTCTTTGGCGTTGGTTAGGGGGGCGTCGAAATCCACCAAATCTTGGTCTATGGCCACACGCAGCGATGTCAGATCGGAAAACACCAAATCATAGCGCGGTTCGCGTGCGCGCAGTTCATTCACCAAATCACGTACCGTTGCGGCCGATCCGTCATAGGGTTCGGACGCGGCCCCAATCCGTTCGCGGACCCAAGCGAAATAAACCAGCTCAATCATCTGTCATCCCTTAGAAATGGTTTGGCTTTGTTGAAATAATCCAATCCAGTCAAAAATGTCAGAACGGCTGCGACCCACAGTAACACCAACCCAATCTGGCCTGACCAAACCATGGCATCGATTTCCCATGATTTGGGTAAGTTTTTGATTTGGTCATTTTGCAGCAATGCATGCACCGCATCACGGTCTAATGCGCTGTTGGACCGACTGACAAAATGTTCAAACACACCTTGGGAAAATAATGTGGCAATCGCAACCATTTGTGCCGTTGTTTTCCATTTGGCCAATTTTGTCACTTTAAGCGTGCCGGCCGTGTCGCCCAAAAATTCCCGCAATCCTGAAACAAAAACTTCGCGAAATAAAATGACGGTGGCAGGCAACACCAGCCATGGCGACATGGTGGAATATCCCACAATTACCATTAGGGCTATGACGACCATGGCCTTGTCTGCAATCGGGTCCAGCATGGCACCCAGTTTGGTTTCCTGTTTCCATGCGCGTGCTAAGAAACCATCGAACCAATCGGTAATGGCTGCGCTGACAAATAATATTAATGCAAACCAATCCGCATAGGGGCGATCAAAATACAAAAACATCAGCGCCACGCCGGGTGCCGCCAACAGGCGCAACACGGTCAAAATATTGGGCAATGTCCAGGTCATATTATTCGCAATCTTTCTGGCATTTGTGTGTGTTGGTTATCTGATAGCGATATTTGGGCGGATATGCCATGATGAATTCGTCGCACAGTGATGCAAACGTATCCTTTGGGGTATTTATCTGTATGACTAAGAGGACAAAAGCGTTCCCATGCGGTCAACGGCCAACTGATACCCTTGGACCCCAAATCCGGCGATAACGCCTTCGGCGCGCAGGGACACATAGGAATGATGGCGGAACGCTTCGCGTTTGTGGACGTTGGAAATATGCACCTCTAACACAGGGCCATCATAGGCATTTAGCGCGTCCAATATGGCCACCGAGGTGTGCGTAAACGCACCGGGGTTGATGATGATGCCAGCGGCTTCGTCCCGGGCTTGGTGGATCCAGTCAATAATCTGACCTTCGTGATTGGATTGGCGCAGGTCAATGGTGATCCCATAGCGCGCGGCTGTGGTGCGACAGTGTTCTGCGACATCATCCAATGTATCGGCCCCATAGATTTCGGGCTGACGTTTGCCCAACAGATTTAGGTTGGGTCCGTTTAGAATGAAAACCGTTTTTGACATTTTGTATTCCTTGTGGCCTGTTGCCCAAGTGTTAAGCGTTTTTGACCCTTGTGCAAGGCCTAGCTATAGGCCCACCAGATTAATCCTGCGCCAAAAATCACACGATAGATGACATAGGGCGTAAAGCTGACCGATTTTAGCAGTCGCATCATCAGGCCCAATGCTAAAAACGCAGCGACACAAGAAAAGAGCGCGGCCAAGCTGGCATCACCCAGCGTTTGTGCATTGGCATGCGGCACGGCGTCCAGAACCTCTAGCGATCCTGCGGCCAAAATGGTTGGGATCGACATCAACATCGATATCCGCGCAGCGCTGGCGCGATCAAATCCCATAAACCGCGCACCGGTGATGGTAATACCTGATCGCGATGTGCCAGGGATCAATGCCAAGGCCTGCCACAGGCCTAGCGTAATAGCCTGTTTCAATGTCCAGCTGTTTGAATGGCGTGTTTCGGGGCGTTTGGTATCGGCTATCCACAACACAATGCCAAATCCCAACATCGTGGCCCCAATCACCCCCACATGATCGCGCATCGCGTCGGATGCCCCCGTTAATTCCAGGACCAGCCCAAAAATGACCGCGGGAAACGTTGCCACGATCAGGGCCATCGCCAGATGGCTGTCTGCGGTGGTCAGATTGCCGCGCAGCAGTGCCCGAAATCCGCCCAAAGCGCGCAGCGCATCGGTTTTGAAAAACACAATGACCGCCACCAATGTCCCAACATGCGCCGCTGCATCGATCAACGGTCCCTGATCGGCCAATCCTGTTAGGTTGGGCAACAGGATCAAATGCGCGCTGGATGATATTGGCAGAAATTCGGTAATGCCTTGAATTAATGCAACAATTATAATGTGAAACAGTGCCATCGCGATCAGCCTAATTTTTTCTAGATGATATAAACGATCTCGCGATGATCTGCATCCCTTATTAAAGGTCCGATTCGGACCAATAATCGACCGCTTTGGTGTGCTGTATTTGTCTTTGACTCAAATATTTTTTAGAAAAGGTCAGCAATGCTGCCTTTTCATTTTGGAATGCCTATTGTAAAGAACCTCGAACCTAAAGAAATCGGAGGCATCCCAAATGGCCAAGCAGCCTATGTTAAAATTTGTGAACGTGTCGCGCGAAATGCCGCAAAAGCGGGCAGCTGACACGCGTAACAAGGATTTTGACGAAATCTATGCCGAATTCGCAGCCGCCAAAGCGCAGGAACAGGCCAGCCGTTGCAGCCAGTGTGGTGTGCCATATTGCCAGTCGCATTGCCCGCTGCACAACAACATCCCCGATTGGCTAAACCTGACAGCAACTGGCCGTCTGCAAGAGGCCTATGACATCAGTCAGGCGACCAATACATTTCCTGAAATCTGCGGCCGCATTTGCCCCCAAGACCGCCTATGCGAAGGCAACTGCGTTATCGAACAATCGGGTCACGAAACCGTGACCATTGGTGCGGTCGAAAAATATATCACTGACACCGCGTGGGAACAGGGCTGGGTCAAACCCATCACACCCGCCGCAGAACTGGCGCAATCCGTGGGGATTATCGGGGCCGGCCCCGGTGGTTTGGCCGCAGCCGATCGTTTGCGTCGCGCGGGGTATCAGGTGACGGTCTATGATCGTTATGACCGCGCGGGTGGTTTGCTGACCTATGGGATCCCTGGATTCAAACTGGAAAAAGACGTGGTGATGCGCCGCAATGGTCAATTGACTGGGGGCGGGATCAAATTGGAATTGAACACCAACGTGGGCGTGGATGTGTCCTTTGCCGATATCCGTGCAAAACATGATGCGGTGATCATCGCAACAGGTGTTTACAAAATCCGCGAATTGAATGCACCGAATTCAGGACTGACCGGCATCGTGCGCGCACTGGATTATCTGACCGCCTCGAACAAAGTGAACTTTGGCGATGATGTTGCCGAATACAACAATGGCACCCTAAACGCCAAAGGGAAAAAGGTTGTGGTCATTGGTGGCGGTGACACTGCCATGGACTGTGTGCGCACAGCGATCCGTCAGGGGGCCACATCGGTCAAATGCATGTATCGTCGCGACCGTGCCAATATGCCCGGTTCCCAACGCGAAGTCGCCAATGCCGAAGAAGAGGGTGTCGAATTCATCTGGTTGGCGGCACCCACCGGTTATGTGGCCGACACAAATGTGACCGATCTGCAAAACCCCGGTGAACAATCCGGCACTGTTCAGGGTGTGATCACCCAGCGCATGCGTCTGGGATCCCCGGATGCCACGGGGCGTCGTGCACCCGAGGTGATCGAAGGGTCAGATTACATCGAAGAGGCCGACTTGGTGGTTACCGCCTTGGGATTTGAACCCGAGGACCTGCCAACACTTTGGAACGAATCCGAATTGCCCGTGACCCGTTGGGGCACCGTCAAGGCAGACTTTGGCACAGGCAAAACCGCGATGGATGGCGTCTATGCCGTGGGCGACATCGTGCGCGGCGCGTCACTGGTGGTTTGGGCCATTCGTGACGGGCGCGATTGCGCTGATGCGATTATGTCCGAATTACAATCCAAGGCCGCTGTGGCCGCCGAGTAGGGGTATGCGACCCTTGGGTCGCGCCTGTAACACAAGATTATTTACCTTGGTGCGCCCCGCACCGCAGGAGAGTTGACATGACACAATATGATGAAAACTGGGTCGCAGCAGAAGAAGCCAAGCGTCAGTGGATGGCTGAAAACAGCCTATACCGTTCCGAAGATGAACACGCGTCTTGCGGCGTTGGTTTGGTTGTTTCCATCGATGGCAAACCCAGCCGCAAAGTGGTGGAAAACGGGATCAAGGCGCTAAAAGCGGTTTGGCACCGTGGGGCTGTCGATGCCGACGGGAAAACAGGCGATGGCGCCGGTATTCACGTGCAAATCCCTGTGCCGTTTTTTTATGACCAGATTCGGCGCACCGGCCACGAACCACGCCCCGATGAATTGATCGCCGTGGGTCAGGTATTCCTGCCGCGCACCGATTTTGGCGCCCAAGAACGCTGCCGGACCATCGTCGAAACCGAAGTTTTGCGTATGGGTTATTACATTTACGGCTGGCGCCATGTTCCGGTCGAGGTGGATTGTCTGGGCGAAAAGGCCAATCTGACACGCCCTGAAATCGAACAAATCCTGATTTCAAATTCCAAAGGTGTGGACCAAGAAACATTTGAGCGCGAATTGTACGTCATTCGCCGCCGTATCGAAAAGGCGGCCGCAGCCGCCGGCATCAGTGGTTTGTATCTGGCGTCATTGTCCTGTCGGTCCATCATCTACAAAGGTATGATGCTGGCGGAACAAGTCGCGGTGTTCTATCCCGATCTGATGGATGAACGGTTCACATCGGCCTTTGCCCTGTATCACCAACGCTATTCCACCAATACATTCCCACAGTGGTGGCTGGCCCAGCCTTTCCGCATGTTGGCCCATAACGGCGAAATCAACACGCTGAAGGGCAACGTAAACTGGATGAAGAGCCATGAAATCCGCATGGCAAGCAGCGCATTCGGAGACATGGCCGAGGATATCAAACCCATCATCCCGGGCGGATCATCCGATTCCGCAGCACTGGACGCTGTATTCGAAGTGCTGGTCCGCGCCGGCCGCAATGCGCCCATGGCGAAAACCATGTTGGTGCCTGAAAGTTGGTCAAAACAGGCCAAGGAATTGCCACAAGCTTGGCTGGATATGTATTCCTATTGCAATTCGGTCATGGAACCATGGGATGGCCCTGCCGCATTGGCGATGACCGATGGCCGCTGGGTCTGTGCGGGTCTGGACCGGAACGGTCTGCGCCCCATGCGCTATGTGATTACTGGTGATGGACTGCTGATTGCGGGTTCTGAAATCGGCATGGTTCCCACCGACGAAGCAACCGTTCGCGAAAAGGGTGCGCTGGGCCCAGGGCAGTTGCTGGCCGTGGATATGGCCGAGGGTAAATTGTACCACGACACCGCGATCAAGGATAAATTGGCCGCTTCGCAGCCATTCGGCGAATGGGTCGGCAAAATTAACGAATTGGACGAAGCCTTGTCCAAAGTCGAAGAAAAACCGATCTTTACCGGTGACGAACTGCGTATGCGTCAAATTGCGGCTGGATATACCATCGAAGAATTGGAACAAATTCTGGCCCCCATGGTCGAAGATGCCAAGGAATCATTGGCATCTATGGGCGACGATACGCCATCTGCGGTTTTGTCGAAAAAATATCGCCCGCTGAGCCATTATTTCCGCCAAAACTTTAGCCAGGTGACAAACCCGCCCATCGACAGTTTGCGCGAATTCCGTGTGATGTCGTTGAAAACACGGTTCGGAAACCTGAAAAACGTGTTGGACGAAAACGGATCGCAAACCGAAATTTTCGTGTTGGACAGCCCCTTTGTCGCCAATGCGCAATGGGCGGAAATGGTCAATCAATTCAACGCGGATATGGTGGAAATTGACTGTACATTTCCAGCCAATGGCGGCACAAATGCGTTGCAGGTCGGTCTAGAACGTATCCGGTCCGAGGCCGAGGATGCCGTGCGCTCTGGCGCGGGCCACATCGTTTTGACCGATCATATGTCAAACGCAGATCGCGCAGCCATGCCGATGATTTTGGCAACCTCAGCCGTTCACAGCCACCTGACACGGCGTGGTTTGCGCACATTCTGTTCGCTGAACGTGCGGTCGGCCGAATGTATTGACCCGCATTATTTTGCCGTGTTGATCGGCTGTGGTGCGACTGTGGTCAACGCCTATCTGGCCGAGGACAGCATCGCAGATCGTATCCAACGTGGCCTGTTGCAGGGCCCCTTGACCGAGGCCGTGCGCCGGTATCGTGAAGCGATCGACCAAGGCCTGTTGAAAATCATGGCCAAGATGGGGATTTCCGTTGTCTCATCCTATCGCGGTGGTCTGAATTTCGAAGCGGTTGGTCTGTCACGCGCCATGTGTGCCGAATATTTCCCCGGATTGATGAGCCGCATTTCCGGTATCGGTTTGATCGGTATCCAGAAAAAGGCCGTTGATATCCACACCAAAGGGTGGACATCAGGCGGTGTTATGCCCATCGGCGGTTTCTATAAATCCCGCAAATCGGGCGAAACCCACGCTTGGGAAGCGCAGACAATGCACATGATGCAGGCTGCCTGTAACAAGGCCAGCTATGATCTGTGGAAACAATACAGCCAGCGGATGCAGGCCAACCCACCGATCCATTTGCGCGATTTGTTGGCGATTAAACCCTTGGCTAAGGCGATCCCATTGGAAGAGGTCGAAAGCATCACATCGATCCGCAAACGGTTCGTAACACCCGGTATGTCATTGGGCGCGTTGTCGCCCGAGGCGCACAAAACCTTGAACGTTGCGATGAACCGCATCGGCGCAAAATCCGATAGCGGCGAAGGCGGAGAAGATCCCGCACATTTCCACCCCGAACCCAACGGCGACAACCCATCTGCGAAAATCAAACAGGTGGCATCTGGTCGCTTTGGCGTTACAGCAGAATATCTGAACCAATGTGAGGAATTGGAAATCAAGGTCGCCCAAGGTGCAAAACCGGGCGAAGGTGGCCAGTTGCCAGGGATGAAGGTCACAGACCTGATCGCCCGTCTGCGCCATTCAACCAAGGGCGTGACATTGATTTCACCCCCGCCACACCACGATATTTATTCGATCGAGGATTTGGCGCAGCTAATCTATGACCTGAAACAAATCAACCCACGCTGTAAGGTCACTGTGAAACTGGTGGCTGCATCTGGTGTTGGCACAATCGCCGCAGGTGTGGCCAAGGCCGAAGCAGACGTAATTCTAATTTCGGGTCACAACGGCGGAACAGGCGCGTCGCCTGCGACATCGATCAAGTTCGCGGGTCTGCCATGGGAAATGGGCCTGACCGAGGCGCATCAGGTTCTGGCCATGAACAACCTGCGCGACCGTATCACATTGCGCACTGACGGCGGGTTGCGGACGGGCCGCGATATCGTCATGGCCGCCATGATGGGCGCCGAGGAATATGGCATCGGCACCGCTGCATTGATTGCGATGGGCTGTATCATGGTACGCCAATGTCAGTCGAACACATGTCCTGTTGGCGTCTGTACCCAAGACCAAGCGCTGCGTGATAAATTCACCGGCAACGCGGATAAGGTTGTGAACCTGATCACATTCTATGCCCAAGAGGTGCGCGAAATTTTGGCATCGATCGGGGCGCGTTCACTGGACGACGTTATCGGCCGCGCCGACCTGTTGTCACAGGTTAGCCGTGGGTCGGATCATTTGGATGATTTGGATTTGAACCCATTGCTGATCACAGTCGATGGCGCACATAAAATCAAATATAACCGTGATCTCGATCGCAATGCGGTGCCTGATACGTTGGATGCCGAAATCGTGCGCGATGCTGCGCGGTTCCTGAATGACGGTGAAAAAATGCAGCTGTCCTATGCGGTGCAAAACACACACCGTACTGTTGGAACCCGCACATCCAGTCATATCGTGCGCAATTTTGGAATGCGCAACACATTGCAACAGGACCACCTGACCGTCAAACTGACCGGTTCGGCCGGCCAATCGCTGGGTGCGTTCGCAGCCCCCGGGTTAAAAATCGAAGTGTCCGGCGATGCGAATGACTATGTCGGCAAAGGCCTGTCTGGCGGTATGATCATCGTGCGTCCCCCCATGGTCAGTCCCTTGGTCGCCGCAGAAAACACCATCATCGGTAATACCGTGCTATACGGTGCGACAGACGGATATCTGTTTGCAGCAGGCCGTGCGGGCGAACGTTTTGGCGTGCGCAATTCCGGCGCCAAGGTCGTTGTCGAAGGCTGTGGTTCAAACGGTTGCGAATACATGACCGGCGGCGTTGCTGTGATCCTTGGATCCATCGGCGCGAACTTTGGCGCGGGTATGACCGGTGGTATGGCCTATCTGTACGATCCGCAGGGGCAATCGGCCGATATGCTGAACATGGAGTCGATCATCGCTGTTCCAGTCGCGGTGGCGCATTGGGAAAACCAACTGAAATCGTTGATCGAAACGCATGTTGCCGAAACTGGCAGCCAATTGGCAACCGAAATCCTGCGTGATTGGGATCGTGAAAAATCGAACTTTGTCCAGGTTTGTCCGATCGAGATGCTGGACAAATTGGAACATCCTGTGACGCTGGAACAGGACGCGGTCCCCGCTGAATAGAGATTGAAGGGCCCTCCATTTTTGGGGGGCTTTTTCATTCTATTGCCTGATGGTTTCATTTTGACCATTTTGAAGCTGGTGCGTTGGCTAGGCTGTCTAGTGGCAATGGGTAAGAATTGGCGACGTCTGCAGTCATATTTCGACGTTGATGTGGACTATGGTGATTTGTGGCTAGGATACTGGACATCCGCACCGATCTGACATGACCTAGATCGCGTCCGGTGTGATTGGTAAAACATATCAATTTGATGGAAAATACTAGA
>CBFHVU010000058.1:0-13147 GCA_965659465.1 uncultured Paracoccaceae bacterium
ACAAAGAGACCACACAGTGCATTAGGCTATCGACCACCAGCTCCGGAAACCAACATAAAGCTGGATCAGAGGCCAACCATGCACTAACAATTAATATGGACCACTCAAATGACGCTGCTCAAATTGCTATTCGAACGAACGTAATTATGGATGTTCGTGCGCGCGTTTACTAGAATGTTTATCGCTCGAGAACTCTATTTTTACGCTCGTTTTTCTGTATTAAGCATAAACCTTTGTTGACACTTGACGAAGGTGTTGCATTTCGACCGTTTATTATCAATTTTTAGCAGGTAAGATAAAACGCTTATTTAGCGTAATTATCCCAATTCCGATCAAGATCGTTGTTCCGCCGGAAAACTTTTCTAAGGTCAGAGTTTCGCCCAAGAAAATATTTCCCCCTATAACAGAAAAAACTGGCAGCAGAAGTAAGAAGGGGGCCACTTTACCGACATCGTGGTGGCGGATCAGTGAGTTCCAGAAATAATATCCAAGGCATGTCATGATAAGCCCCAAATAAAGTACAGTCCACCACACGACTGGCTCTGCCGATTGAATGGCTTCAATTTGACCGTTTTCGAAGATAGCGGACATTATGAACAATTGAGGTGTCGCGAAAACGGCGATCCAAGCCGTGACTTGCATGCCTGTGACGTCTTTCAGTTTTCTGACCATAACTTGGCCCAAAGCCCAAGCAAAACAACCGCTGAGCACTAAGATGATGGAAACGATGCTGCCGTTTAATTCGTCTTGTTGGCTCATGATTGCGACGCCTAGAAACGATACGGCAATCCCAACCCACTTCTTAAACTCTGGCTTCTCATTTAGGAGCAATGCTCCAAGGATGACAAGGAAGGGGACTTCTAGTTGCACAATAATTGAGGCCAGGCCTGCTTCTAAACCTTTCACTCCGGTGAATGTGAGACTGTATTGGATGGCGGCTGCGACAATTGCGATTTTAAAGATTGAAACGTACTTGCCCTTGGGCAGTGGCGCAAACCAGACCAAGACCAACGCCGTAAGCGAAAATCGAAAGGCCATTAATAAAATTGGTGGAAAATGGTTTATGGCGCCTTTTGCAAATACGAAACCTAACCCCCATAGGAGCGGAACAGCAAGTGCCATTAGAGTTTGTTTATGGGTAAGTTGGCTCATTTTCCGCGCTCAAATAACTGTGTTTCTTGGTGGTTCCAACGATCAGCATCGGCATTTGTCAGGCGCTGTCTGGTTTAATCGCGACCTGCGGAACTGTCGTTTATGGGCAGGCCATATAAATCTGATGCGACAGACCGATGAATTATATTGTTTTATGGGGCTATGCCGATGCGTCAGTTCTTATCAGTATAAGCTGACTTACACCTATAAAATCAGCTTAAGTTACGCGACATGCGATCATTGTTGATGCACCTCGGACTGCTCTTAGTGCTCTGGTGTTAATTGCCGTCGTAGCCGACCATATGCTGTTCGCCGCGTTCGCGGGCCAAGCGGATTTGCTTTTGACGTTCGCGAAAACGATCTTTGTCGGCTTCGGTGGTCTCGCTGCTGCATTGATGGCAGGCAACGCCGTGTTCGTATTCTGCTCGCTCTTTGTCTTGGGGCAGGATAGGGCGACGGCAGGCATAGCATAACTGATGCGGGCCTTCTTTCAGGCCATGGCCGACAGATACGCGCGCATCAAACACAAAACAATCGCCGTCCCATTTGCTTTCGGTTGTTGGCACCTCTTCTAGGTATTTCAGAATGCCCCCCTTCAGGTGATAGACGTCATTTACCCCTTGGCCCAGCAAATAATTCGTTGATTTTTCACAGCGGATACCACCGGTGCAAAACATCGCAACGCGTTTATTGTGAAATCGATCCTTGTTCTCTTCCCACCATTGGGGAAATTCGCGAAATGATTTTGTTTGGGGGTCTATCGCACCTTGAAAGGTTCCAATGCCTACTTCGTAATCATTGCGGGTGTCGATGACCACAACATCGGGGGATGAAATCAAATCATTCCAATCCTGCGCCTCGACGTAATGGCCGACGCGTGCTTTGGGGTCTACATCGGGTTGACCCATGGTCACGATTTCTTTTTTTAGCTTAACTTTCATCCGTGGGAACGGGGGTAATGATGCTGTGCTTTCCTTGTGTTCCAGATCGGCACAACCTGGCAGGCTGCGCAGGTGGTTTAGGATTGCATCAATTCCTGCGCGTGATCCCGCAATCGTGCCGTTAATTCCCTCTTTTGCAATTAAGAGGGATCCCGAAATACCAAGGTCTTGGCATTTTTCCTGAAGGGGGCCGCGCATGGATGCAGGGTCCTCAAACTTTGTGAAGTGATAAAGTGCAGCTACCGTATACATGTGCTGGGCCTTACATTGAAAATCGACCAAAAATCAAGACTGAAACATGATATTCGTCCGTGTTTTCCCATGAACAAATTGTCGCGTTTCGGTCAAAATACGGACACCGCAATAATTTTCATATATGCGATCGAACCCAGTGTGATTGGAACACCCTTGCTGCGCAGATCAGGATGACTTGTGAACCAATGCCTATCACGATAAGGCACGCAGACTGGATAAATTCAGAATGATAAAGGAAATCTCTTATGGAATGTGAAATATGCGGCGATGATGTTGCCGGCTCTGTCCGCATGGACCCAAAGCCAGAGGATGTTCAGCTGTGTGCGACCTGTTTGGGTGGCGTGCAAGGACATGATGTGCCACAGGGTCACTGGATGTCACTGACAACGGCAATGTGGTCCGATCGTGCTGCGGTTCAAGTTCTGTGTTGGCGCATGCTGAACCGGTTTCGGGATCAAGGTTGGGCGGCCGACGCCTTGGATATGCTGTTCCTTGAGGATGACGTTGTCGAATGGGCCAAGGCCGGTGGCAGTGATGTCATTCACCGCGATAGCAACGGGGATGTCCTGACTGCGGGGGATACCGTCGTTTTGATCAAAGACTTGCCCGTCAAAGGGGCCGGATTTACTGCGAAACGCGGGACTGCGGTGCGGGGGATTTCATTGGTACAAGACAATCCAGGTCAAATCGAAGGCCGCGTCGAGGGGCAGCGCATCGTTATACTGACCGAATTTGTTAAGCGTAAATGATAAAGCAGCTTTGATGGCTGTCTGAACAGTCTTGCTCGCGCGTCCAAGCTGATGTCATGCGGGATTGGCTGTTTGGCCATCCTGCAAACCCATGGGGTCATAGGTTTGCAGGCTTGTATTTGCGTTATGCCATGTCCGGCGCGACCATTTCCGCGCTGAGATCGGCGATAATCTGGTCCAATTCAAGAACCGACGTTTTGTTTTCACCCAAACGACGCAGTGAAACGGTGCGTTGTTCGACCTCTTTCATACCACAGGCCAAAATCACGGGGACCTTGCCCAATGAATGTTCGCGGACCTTATAGTTGATTTTTTCGTTGCGCAGGTCCAATTCCGCACGGATGCCGCGGGCTTGCAGGGCGGCCACGACCTCGCGGCAGTAATCATCTGCATCTGATACGATGCTTGCAACTACAACCTGACGCGGGGCCAGCCAGAATGGCAGCTTGCCTGCAAAGCTTTCGATCAAGATCCCGATAAACCGTTCGAATGATCCCAAAACGGCACGGTGCAGCATGACGGGGCGATGTTTGTTGCCATCAGCACCGATGTAATTTGCATCCAAGCGTTCAGGCAGAACAAAATCCACCTGCAGGGTGCCACATTGCCAATCCCGTCCAATCGCATCGGTCAATACGAATTCCAGTTTGGGGCCATAGAACGCGCCTTCGCCGGGGTTTAGTTCGAATTCATAACCTGCAGCCTCGGTCGCGGTTTTCAGCGCGCTTTCGGCCTTGTCCCACACGTCATCCGATCCTGCGCGTTTTTCAGGACGATCCGAGAATTTGATTTGGAAAGATTCAAAGCCCAAGTCGCGGTATACGTTGGACAAGAACTCGATAAAGCGTTTGGTTTCCGCCTCGATCTGATCCTCGGTGCAGAAAATATGTGCATCGTCTTGGGTGAAACCGCGAACGCGCATGATCCCATGCAATGCGCCCGAGGGCTCATAGCGGTTGCATGATCCAAATTCGGCCATGCGCAAAGGCAGGTCGCGATAGGATTTCAAACCTTGGTTATAGACCTGAACGTGGCAAGGGCAGTTCATGGGTTTTAACGCATTGACCGCCTTTTCACGGGCGTGTTCTTCGTCCACTTCGACAATGAACATGTTTTCTTGGTATTTTTCCCAATGGCCTGAGGCCTCCCACAATTTGCGATCGACAACTTGGGGGGTGTTGACCTCAACATAGCCGCCGCGGGTTTGTTGGCGGCGCATATAGTCCTGAAGGGTAGTATAGATTTTCCAACCATTCGGGTGCCAGAAAATTTGACCGGGCGCCTCTTCTTGCATGTGGAAGAGGTCCATTTCGCGGCCCAATTTACGGTGGTCGCGTTTTGCGGCCTCTTCTAGCATAGTTAGGTGGGCTTTGAGTTGTTCTTTGTTTTGGAAGGCGACGCCATAGATGCGTTGCAGCTGCGCCTTTGAACTGTCGCCACGCCAATAGGCGCCTGCGACGCTCATTAATTTAAATCCGTCCGCGGGCACCTGTCCGGTGTGTTGCAAATGCGGTCCGCGGCATAAATCCTGCCAGTCACCATGCCAATACATGCGGATTTGTTGATCGGCTGGAATGGCCTCGACCAATTCAACTTTGTAGGGTTCGTTGGTGTCGCGGTAATATTTGATGGCGCGGTCGCGGTCCCATGTTTCGGTGCGTACAGGATCGCGGGCTGCGATGATGTCGCGCATTTTCTTTTCGATTGTTCCCAGATCTTCGGGGCTGAAGGGTTCGGCCCGATCAAAGTCATAATACCAGCCGTTTTGGATAACGGGGCCGATCGTCACCTTGACATCTGGCCAGATTTCTTGGACCGCACGCGCCATGATATGCGCCAGATCGTGGCGGATCAGTTCCAGTGCTGGGACTTCGTCCTTGAGTGTGTTGATTGCGATTGTGGCATCTGCATCAATTGGCCAGGCCAGATCATAATGCGCGTCGTTGACGGTTGCGCTGATTGCCTTTTTTGCCAAAGAGGTGGCGATTGAGGCTGCGACCTCGGCCGCAGTGATACCTGCGTCGTAGTTGCGTTGATTGCCATCGGGGAAAGTCAGAGTGATTTGGGACATCTTGGTCCTCCTCGTCTGTTTGGCGCCCACGGAACGCCCGGTTGCGGGTTATTGTTTGTGGATGCTTATTGCCGTTGTGTGCGCCGTTCGTCAAGGTGCAATGCTTGAAAATTCGGGAGCCTCCGGCGGGAGTATTTTTGCAAAACTGAAAGTGCGGTTGATTTTTGGGAGGATCGGCGGCAGTTTGAGAGGAAAAGAGGGCTGTTATGGTTGCATATGTTCGAAATGAAAATGGTCACATGTTGGCGTATGAGAAAACCCAAGGGCGCGGGCCTTTGGTTGTGTTTTTGGGCGGTTTCATGTCGGATATGCAGGGGTCTAAGGCCCAGTTTTTTGAGCAATGGGCGCGGGATGCGGGGCAGGCATTTGTGCGGTTTGATTATTCTGGTCACGGGCAGTCAGAGGGTGAATTTACGCTAGGCAGTGTCGCGCAGTGGGCACGTGATGCAAATTGCGTGATTGAGGCCTGCACAGGTGGCGACGACGCCGGCGAAGAAGTGATCTTGGTCGGTTCATCCATGGGGGGGTGGATTGCGCTGTATTTGGCCAAAACTCTTGGTGCACGTGTTAAAGCTATAATAGGAATTGCAGCTGCGCCGGATTTTACAGAAGATAGTATGTGGGCAGGTTTTAACCCACAACAACGCGCAAGGTTGGACGAAGATGGGATCATATATCTGCCATCTGGATATGACCAGGATTATCCAATTTCGAAGACGTTGATTGAAGAAAGTCGTGAGGTGTTGGTTTTGCGCTCAGCTTTGCGATTTGCTTGCCCTGTTGCGTTGGTGCAAGGCAGCGACGATCAGGCAGTGACACGTGAAACCGCGTTGCGTTTGTTTGACCACATTGAGGCAGAGCCCCTGAGTTTACAGTTTGAGAAAGGCGCAGATCATTCATTTTCGTCAAATGCGTGTTTGACCATTTTACAAGAGACATTAGAGCGACTGCTTTACAACATAAGGATGTAGACCTGTTCGAGGCATCGCTTTTTCATTTCTTTAGTTTGTAAAATTACACAAACTAAAGTTAGTAAGAGGTGGTGCAGATGAAAGATATTCCGGTTGTGTTTATTCCGGGCACGCTCTGCGATGCGCGGTTGTTTTTTCCACAGGTCGAAGAGCTATCCCAAAATTGGGTCGTATTGGTCGCCCCGCCGCTGGTTGGTAGATCAATTACGCAATATGCCACAAGCTTGGCATCGCAACTGCCCAGTCGATTTTCGGTTGTGGGGCATGAATTGGGGGCCTGTATCGCCATGGAGTTGGTCCGCAAATTTCCTGAGCGTGTGGACCGTTTGGCGATCATGTCAGCCAATGCCTTGGCAGATGTTCCAAGCGATATTACCCAGCGCGAACACGATATCGTCGCGGCGCGCAGTGGACCGTTTCCGAATTGTTATACCAAGACACTGGCGTCACGTCTGAGCAACCCCGGTTTATCCGGTCATGTGCTGACGGTTTTACAAGACATGGCTGAGGCCAGCAATCCGCAAATCTATATCGATCATATCCGCGCCATGCAAAAGCGACCTGACCAGCAATCCACGTTGCGTCGATACAACAAACCTGTCGGTATTATTTGTGGTCGTGATGACCCAATTTACCCCGTGCGCCGGATTGAGTTTTTGGCACAATTGATACCAGATGCGCAGTTCTATGTGATCGACCGTGCTGGTCATTATCCCAGTTTGGAAAACCCGATGGATTATACGTTGGCGTTGTTGCGGTGGCTAAAGCAGCCGTTGGTGTTACATCGCACCGCCTAGTAGCTGTTCGATATCAGATCGAATTTTGCGTCCCATTGGTTTGGTTGTAGACGAATACCCACGGACAAAGTCGCCGTTCTGGTCAATCAAAACCTTGTAAAAATTCCATTTGGGTTGAAACCCATGGTCATTGGCAAGCCATTGATACAGCGGATGCGCACTGTCGCCACGCACGCTGACGATTTCGGTCATGGGCAGGGTGAGGCCAAAGTTCACCTCGCAAAAATCTTGGACTGCTTGGTTCGTGGCTAATTCTTGTTTGAAATCGTTTGATGGCACGGCCAGGACCACCAGCCCCTTATCTGCATAAGTTTCATAGAGGTTTTGCAGATCATTGTATTGTTTGGTAAAACCGCAACGGCTGGCCGTGTTTGCAATTAAAATGGGCCGTCCGCGATAGTCGGATAAATCAAGTTTGTCGCCGTCAATCGATGTGAATTCGAACGATTGTGCTTGAGCCGCTGGTCCGGCCAGAGCGATGAACGTGGCAATGATTAAACTGATTACTAAGCGCATAACGGATCCCTTTTTTAAGCAGTTAGAGTAGATTTTAGGCAGGTCAAGTTTGCCAAGGATCAGTTTGATGTTGTACCATTGATTTAAGTGTTGTTCAGCGTTATTCATTTGCGCCATGCGAGGGCGATATGACAAAACCGATTATTGGAATTATTGGCAATAAACATCTGATTAACGACGAATATTTGGTCCATGCGGTGGGACAGCACAACACGCATGCTGTTTCAACCGTATCGGGGTGCATCCCATTTATTGTGCCGACGGATCCGCGTTTGGTGGATGTCGCCGATTTGTTAGAGGCCTGCGATGGGTTTTTGTTGACCGGTGGCCGCCCCAATGTGCATCCCCACGAATACGGAGAGGAGCCAACCGAGGCACATGGTGAATTTGACCGTGATCGCGATGCGGTGACTTTGGCGTTAATTCGCGCCTGTGTGGACCGTGGGCAGCCCATTTTCGGCATTTGTCGCGGGTTCCAAGAGGTGGCCGTTGCGATGGGGTCAACCCTGTATCCAGAAATTCGGGATCTGCCGGGCCGCATGAACCACCGTATGCCCCCCGACGGCACGCTGGAGGAAAAATTTGCCCTACGTCACGAGGTGGCGTTTGAGGAAAATGGGAAATTCCATCGTGTTTTGGGGGCAACCACGGTAATGACCAATACCTTGCACGGTCAGGGCATTAATGTGGCTGGCCCACGCGTCGTGATTGATGGATGGGTCCCAGATGGTACACCCGAGGCGCTGTATATCGCGGATGCGCCTGGATTTACCATGTCGGTGCAGTGGCATCCAGAATGGAATGCGCAGGATGACCCCGTATCGCGTCCGTTGTTTCAGGCTTTTGGTGATGCGGCCCGCGTTTGGAAAGATACCAAAGCGTTAATGGGCCGCAGGATTGCGTAAATCAGGTCACGGCTGCGCGGGTTTGGTATTTGGGATTATCCCATAACCGGTCGCGCATCACGTATGCGATCCTTTCGACGGCCTGATCGACGTCATCTGCATCGATAAACAGCGGGGTAAACCCGAACCGCATGATGTTCGGCGCGCGGAAATCGCCAATTACACCATGGTCGATACAGGCCTGCATCGCGCTATAGCCGTGTTCAAAGGCAAAGCTGACCTGCGATCCACGTTCGTCTGGGTCGCGGGGGCTGACCAGTGTAAGGTCGGGGCAGGTGGCCTCGATCCCGTGGATAAATTGCTGGGTCAGGTCCGTTGATCGCTGGCGCAGCGCGGTGATATCCACATCATCCCAAATATCCAGCGCGGCCGACAGGGATGCCATCGCAATCACGGGCGGCGTGCCGACGCGCAGGCGGTCAATCCCCGTGGCCGCATGGTAATCTAAGTCAAAGTCAAAGGGCGCACGGTGGCCCAACCAACCCGCCAAAGCCGGACGAATATCGTTTGCGTATTGGGGGGCGACATAAATAAAGGCGGGCGATCCAGGCCCACCGTTTAGATATTTATAGGTACAGCCCACGGCAAAATCGGCCTGACACCCAGCCAGATCCAAATCAACCGCCCCGGCGGAATGCGCTAGATCCCAAATGGTCAAGGCACCTGCGGCATGGGCGCGTTGGGTCAAGTCGGCCATATTGTGACGGCGACCTGTGCGGTAATCTACTTCGGTAATCAGGGTAACCGCAACCGTTTCGTCGATATGCTGTGCGACCTCCTCGGGGGCGACAACCTTTAATTCGTGGCCTGCGTTTAGGGTTTCGATCAGCCCTTGGGCCATATACAAATCCGATGGGAAATTGCCACTGTCTGACAAGATCACTTTGCGATCCGGGCGCAGTGCCAGCGCCGATGCCAAGGCTTGGTACACTTTGATCGACAGGGTGTCGCCCACAACAACATGGCCGCTTGGCGCGCCGATAATGCGCGCAATGCGGTCGCCCACCTGTTTGGGTTGATCCATCCAGCCCGCGCGATTCCAGCCCGTGATCAGCATTTCACCCCATTCGTTTTGCAAGGTGTTCGTTACGGCATCGCGTGCCGCACGGGGCAGGGGGCCCAAGGAATTCCCATCAAGGTAAATCATCCCGTAAGGAATAGAAAATGCGGATTTGGTTTTTGCAAAGTCTGTCATACTATACCTGACCACCAGCGATTTCGATGGTTTGGCCGTTTACCGACCCTGATGCAGGGTCACATAGCCACAGGGCAGATTGTGCGATTTCATTAGCATGGATCAAACGCCCATGGCGGTTTTGTGATGTCATAACCGCCAGCGCGTCCTCTTCGCTCAGCCCCGCGCGCGTTTTGATCGCGTCAATATTGCGCGTCACGATATCGGTATCGACATAGGCGGGGCAAATCGCGTTGAACGTATAGGGCTGGCCCATGAATTCCTCAGAATAGGTGCGGATCAAACCGATCACACCGTGTTTGGATGCGCTATAGGCGCCCGCCCCCTTTAGCCCGCGCACGCCTGCGATGGATGAAATGGCAATGACACGGCCCCAATCGGTGGTGGTCATCGATTTCATCGCTTCGCGGATCGTGATAAAGGTGCCGTCCAAATTGGTCGCCATAATTTTGCGCCACAATTCCATATCGGTTTTTTGTAACATACGGCCTTCGGCAATTCCCGCGTTGGCGACGCAGATTTGCACGGGTCCATGCCGATCGACCGCCTGTGCAATCGTGTCAATTTGGCCCTGTTCATCGGTGACATCCATTACAGCAGGGTGAATGTGATCTGTGGCGGCCTGTTCCAATACATCCGCTCTGCGGCCTGTGATGGTCACATGTGCGCCCTGCGCGGCCAGAGTTTGGGCAATGGCCAACCCGATGCCACTGCCGCCGCCCGTGACCAAAGCATGTCTACCTTTTAGCATATGATCGCCTCCTTACACTTTGGTCTGACCATTCCTGAAATGCCTCGCTAAGGCAAGAGTTAGAAAAAAACAAATATTAGATATTCACAAACGTGAATTTATGCCTATGATCGCATGACATAGAGAGGGCCATCCATGATTATTCGTTTATCCATTCTTTCCGCCTGTGTTGCCAGCAGCCTTTGGGCCAGCGAAGACATAGCAGACCAATATCCGCAATCTGAGCTGTACTCAAAACCGGTAGAAGTTATTCCTCATGTGTTTTCCGCTATCGGGGCCACCGCACCGCCGACATATGAAAATTCGGGCCATAACAACAATTTATCCTTTGTTGTGACGGGCGATGGTGTTGTGGTGATCAACGGTGGTGCATCCGTCCGTTTGGCGCAAGCGTTGCACGATGAAATTCGGGCGATCACGGACCAACCGGTGAAACTGGTGATTAATGAAAATGGTCAGGGCCATGCGATGTTGGGCAATTCTTATTGGGCTGCGCTGGGCGTTGACATTTTGGCCCACGAAGAGGCGATCCACGAGATCGAAGAGAATGGCGATTTCATTTTGCAAGGCATGCAGCGCTATAACCGTGACAAAGCAGAGGGGACGACCGTGGCCGTTCCCAATATCAGTTTTTCAGATCGCTATGATTATACGCTGGGCGATGTGACGTTTGAAATTCTGCATCTGGGTCCCGCGCATGGGCCCGGTGATACACAGGTCTGGATCCCGCAATGGTCCATGATGATTGCAGGTGACATTGCATTCCATGAACGTATGCCCCCGATTTTTGCCGATACCTGCACCAGTTGTTGGATTGAAACATGGGAAACAGGGTTCGCGCCACTAAACCCCACCTATATCATTCCAGGCCATGGTCACCCCACAAATTTGGCCCAAGTGACCCGTTATACCCGCGATTATTTGGTGGATCTGCGTGAAAAAATCGGGGCCCATATTGATGAGGGCGGCGATTTGGCAGGGGCCTATTACATTGATCAGGACCGTTGGCGGAATTTGGATACATTCGAAGAATTGGCCACCAAAAACGCTGGCCGCGTGTTTGAGGAAATGGAATGGGAATGAGACATACCTTTGCTATTTTCGCGTTATCCTTGGCCCTGGCCGCGCCTGCATTCAGCGATGATTTGCGGGATGAGATTGTCGGCTATATGGATTTCGCTACCTATGATTCAGGTATTTTAGTGCCGCAACAGATCACCCAAGAGGTGTTTGACGCGGCCGTTTTCGTCGATACACGCGATGCAGATCAATTTGCCGCAGGCACCATCCCCGGGGCGGTTAACATCGAATGGCGTGAAATCCCCGCCCGTCTGGACGAGGTGTCCAATGCCAGCATGGTGATTTTGTTTTGTAACACTGGGTCCTTGTCGGCGCAGGCGACATTTGCCGCACGCCTGATGGGGTATGAAAATGTCGTCGTGTTGCAGACGGGGTTAAACGGATGGCGCGAAACGGCCGCCTATTATCCGCAATGATTCGCCAGTATATCGACATCCCACCCGTCTGGTTGATCGGTGCTTTGACGATTGCGTGGTTTCAATCTACCTATGTGACGCTAGGTCTATCCTTGGATTGGCCCATCGTGCAATTTGTCGGTGGGCTTTCTGTGGGCGGCGGGTTTTTGTTGATTTTTTTGGCCGTAATCGAAATGTGGAAACACAAAACCACGATAATGCCGCATCAAACAGCCAACACATTGGTGACACAGGGGATTTTCAAACGATCCCGTAACCCGATCTATCTGGGCGATACGTTTATTTTGCTGGGATTCATCCTGACCTGGGATGCGGTGTTATCGCTATCATTGGTTCCAGCATTTGTCTGGATCATTGAACGGCGCTACATCGAACCAGAAGAGGATAGTTTGAGGCGAAAATTTAGACTGGAATTCGCCAGATATTTACAGCAGACACGCAGGTGGATGTGAAATTGCGACATATTTTCAACTTGCAGCGGCAAGTAGAAAAATGTTTGTTGCGGATAGGAAACATGGATCGCACCCAAGCGTGCGCACAACAAGGGGACGGAAACGTTGAAGATAGGCACACCCAAAGAATTATTCGCGGGCGAAAACAGGGTGGCAATGACCCCCGACAGCGCGCAACAGCTGCAAAAGCTGGGATACGAGTGTTTGATTGAAACAGGCGCAGGCGCGAATGCTGGTTTTTCAGATGCATCCTATGAGGCTGCGGGCGTAACGGTTGTTAAAACGGCCGCCGCGTTGTGGAAAGAGGCGGATATCATCGCCAAGGTGCGCCAGCCAGAAACGGCCGAGTTGAAACGTCTGAGTGCAGACAAAACCCTTATTTCCTTCTTTAACCCTGCCGGGAACGAAGAGGGCATGGAAATGGCCAAGAAAAAGGGCGCCAACGTGATTGCCATGGAAATGGTCCCACGGATTTCACGCGCCCAAAAAATGGATGCTTTGTCGTCAATGGCCAATATCGCTGGCTATCGCGCGGTAATCGAGGCGGGCAATAACTTTGGTCGCTTTTTCACGGGTCAGGTGACCGCTGCGGGCAAGGTGCCCCCTGCCAAGGTTTTGATCGTGGGTGCCGGCGTTGCCGGTTTGGCCGCGATTGGCACATCGACATCGCTGGGCGCGATTACCTATGCATTCGACGTCCGTCCCGAGGTGGCCGAACAGGTCGAATCCATGGGGGCCGAATTCGTATACCTAGATTTCGAAGAGCAACAGCAAGACGGTGCAGCCACCGGTGGCTATGCCGCCGTGTCCAGCCCAGAATTCCGCGATGCGCAGCTGGCCAAATTCCGCGAATTGGCGCCGGACATGGATATCGTTATCACCACTGCCCTGATCCC
>CBFHVU010000059.1:0-13061 GCA_965659465.1 uncultured Paracoccaceae bacterium
GATTTATGGATCTTGACGCGGGAAATGAGTGTGAACAAAGAAACCGACAACAGCGGAACCGTTGGTAAGGCAATGGAAATATTGGATCTGGTGGCTTCATTTGATCGTCCGGTCCGATTTACAGAACTTCAAGAAATCAGCCCCCATCCCAAAGCAACCCTGTACCGGTTTGTTCAAACACTAACGAATCAAAACATGCTGGCCCATTCCCCAGAAACAGGGTGCTATTCCCTTGGCGCGCGCTTGGTCCGATTGGCGCATACAGCTTGGAAAAATGCCTCGCTTGCTCCGATTGCACGGCATGACATTGAAATGCTGTCCGTGGCCGTTCAGGAAACGGTGCATTTGGCCCAGATCGATAACGCCAATGTAATTTTTGTCGACAAAGTTCAGGCCAACCAAAACATTCAAACCTTGGCCCAGGCGGGGATGACGGCGCCTGCCTATTGTACGGGTGTGGGCAAGGCCATGTTGGCCTTTATGTCGCCCAAGCGGTTGGAAATTGTGCTGCAACAGCAATCCTATTACGGGTTTACCCCCAACACCCACACCAGCGCCGAAAGTGTGTTACAAGAATTGGACACAATTCGCGCGCAGGGCGTGGCCTTTGACCGAGAAGAGCATGAAAACGGCATTATTTCGATTGCTGCGCCCATTTTGATGGACAGCGGACGCGTGATCGGGGCCGTATCTGTCGCTACAGCTACGTCGCGCACCACATTGGCTGGGCTCAGCTCATACAAAGATCAGCTAATCCAAACCGCCGAACGCATTGGTGCTGCGGCGTCAACATGGCAATTCCCATCGTGAATTTTATACGGATTGAAACGGAAAGGACAGTCAATGTCAGGTGTCACTTTAGAAAATGCAATCAAACGCTATGGCGCGACGCAGGTCATCCATGGCATTGACCTAGATATCCAAGACGGCGAATTCTGCGTCTTTGTCGGTCCGTCAGGCTGCGGGAAATCAACCCTGCTGCGGATGATTGCAGGACTTGAGGAAACCAGCGAAGGCACCATCAAAATCGGTGCGCGTGATGTGACCCACATGGATCCCGCATCGCGTGGCGTTTCGATGGTGTTTCAAACCTATGCCCTTTATCCACACATGACAGTGCGTGAAAACATGGGCTTTGGCCTAAAAATGAACGGCGTGGACAAAGCAACAATCAACGCCAAAGTGGCTGAAGCCAGCCGCATTTTGAAATTAGACGATTATCTGTCACGCAAACCCAAGGCATTGTCAGGCGGTCAGCGCCAGCGTGTGGCCATCGGGCGCGCCATTGTGCGCGGGCCCGAAGTATTTTTGTTCGATGAACCCCTGTCAAACCTGGACGCGGAATTGCGCGTTGACATGCGGGTGGAAATCGCCCGCCTGCACAAAGAAATTGGCGCCACCATGATCTATGTCACCCACGATCAGGTCGAGGCAATGACATTGGCCGATAAAATCGTGGTTCTGCGTGCAGGGCGCATTGAACAGGCCGGCCTGCCGATGGATTTATACCAAAACCCTGACAATAAATTCGTGGCGGGCTTTATTGGGTCACCTGCGATGAACTTTATGAATGCCCGCGTCGAAAACAGGGTGATTACCCTGCCCGCCTTGGATCATTTTCAAATGCCCGCCCCTGCCTACGTGCCCGACGGGGACGTAACCATTGGCCTGAGACCACAAGCATTATCAATCACGCAAAATGCATCGAATGTGACGGTTGATCTGCGTGAACGGCTTGGCGGTGTGGCCTATGATTACCTGATTACACCGACAGGTGAACGCATCGTCGTTGAAACCAAAGACAACCAAGCGATTGCCTCTGGCACGCCTGTTACTGTCACCTTTGACGCAAACGATGTCATGTACTTTGACCCGCAGAGCGAGGCGAGATTGCGACCATCATAATTGGTCAGACCCAAAAACAAATTGCGCCGCGGCAAACACCAAACTGTGCCGCTGCGCCAGTGCCTCACGATCGCGGCTGTATCCGCCGCCAATCGTTGTTGCAATCGGGACGCGGCGGTTTTTGAAAAATTGCATCACCGTTCGATCACGGTCGAAAATGCCCTGGTTGGTCAAATTCAAACGGCCCAAACCGTCTGAGCCATGCACATCAACGCCTGCGTCATAGATGACAAATTCAGGTTCAAAATCGCGCCATATCTGATGCAAAGCAGAATTTAGCGTGCTGATATATGGCCCATCCGTCATACCGTCGGGCAAGGTAATGTCCAACGATCCTTGCCGTTTTTGAAACGGAAAGTTGTTTAGCCCATGCAAAGACGCGGTATAAATATCTGGATTTATCGAACAAATATCAATTGTGCCATCGCCTTGATGTACATCAACATCCAATATCAAAACCCGTTTTACGCCATTATGCCGGATCAAGGCATGCGCCGCGAAAGCAAGGTCATTGAACACACAAAACCCCGATCCATATCCGCGGTGGGCATGGTGCGTCCCACCTGCGCCATGACAGGCAATTCCACGATCCAACGCCATTTGCGCAGCTTGATAGGTCCCGTTTACGGCCAGAAAACTGCGCTTTAGTAAACGTTCATTCCATGGCAAGTTTATTGACCGCTGCGCGGCAATATCCAGTTTATTATAGGCGAAACTCGCAATATATTCCGCGTCATGAACCGCGCGTAAATCGGATATGCGGACGGGCCGTGTTTGAAAAACATCGAAATTATCAAACCACTTTTGCCGATTTAAGCACCGCATAAGATCAGAGAACTTTTGCCCAACAAACCGATGCCCCTGCGGCACTGATACATCATAATCTGGATGCGTAATTAACGCGATAGCAGGCATATTTGATCCAATATCACAAGGCTTTGGTCGTATCGACTGCTTAGCATCACGATAACAGTGGCGCAATCAAACGCTGGCACAATCATTTCCAATCAATGCGACCAAAAACCCTGTCCACCCACCTTTCCCCTGTGGAAAAAACAGTATATACAGCGCGTGAATTTACCATTTGGGATAAAGGGATGTAAAAAATGTCAATTAAACGTGTTGGTTTTGTCGGCTGGCGTGGCATGGTGGGATCCGTTTTGATGGACCGCATGCGCGAAGAAAATGATTTTGCACATATCGACCAAGCCACGTTTTTCACGACATCCCAAACCGGTCAAATGGGCCCCGATATGGGCAATGGCGCGGCCCCTTTGCAGGATGCAAATGATATTGACGCGCTTAAGGCGATGGATTTGATCGTCACTTGTCAGGGTGGTGATTATACCAAGGACGTATTTCCCAAACTGCGCGCTGCGGGCTGGAACGGATATTGGATTGATGCGGCATCCGCGCTGCGGATGGAGGATGCAGCCACAATTATTTTGGACCCCGTCAACCGCAATGTGATCGATGCCGCCCTAAGCGCAGGGAAAAAGGATTTCGTTGGCGGCAATTGCACCGTGTCGCTTATGCTGATGGGTCTGGGCGGGTTGTTCCAAAATGATCTGGTCGAATGGGCCACATCAATGACCTATCAGGCCGCATCGGGTGCAGGCGCGCGTAACATGCGCGAATTGCTGTCGCAGATGGGCGCATTGCGCGATGCGGTGGCACCACAATTGGCCGATCCTGCCTCGGCCATCTTGGACATTGATCGCATTGTGACCGAAACTATGCGGTCCGATGCCTTTCCCACCGAAAACTTTGGCGCAGCACTGGGCGGCAGTTTGATCCCATGGATTGATGTGGCCCTAGACAATGGCCAATCGAAAGAGGAATGGAAAGCGGTTGTTGAGACCAACAAAATCCTAGGACGATCGGACAACCCCATCCCGATTGACGGCACATGTGTGCGCATTGGCGCCATGCGCTGCCATTCGCAGGCGCTGACCATCAAATTGAAACGTGACGTTCCGATCGACGAAATCCACGATATGTTGGATCAGGCCAACGAATGGTCCAAAGTCATTCCAAATGATCGCGCCACCACCGTGGCCGAGCTGAGCCCGGCCAAAGTCACGGGCACCCTGTCGATCCCTGTGGGACGGTTGCGTAAAATGAATTTGGGCAATGAATACCTCAATGCCTTTACCGTCGGGGATCAATTGCTATGGGGGGCCGCAGAACCCCTGCGCCGCATGTTGCGTATATTGATCGAACGTTAGTGGATCATGCACCCGAAAACGGCGGTCCATTGGGCCGCCTTTTTTATTTTTGTTCAAGGCATTACAGGTCCAAGGGCTTGACTTGGCCCCGAAAACACGTCCCAGTGTGTAGATAATTTCAGGCGATACACAGATGACCCAAACGGTAAAAGCAGTTCTTTATATGATCGGCGCGATTGCGTCATTTTCAGCGATGGCCGTGGCTGGCCGCGAGGTATCGTTTGAATTAGACACATTCGAAATCATGATGTATCGCAGTTTTGTGGGTATATTCATCGTGCTCAGCGTGACCACGCTGCGCAACGGTTTTGGCGATATTTCGCGCCGTCATCTGCATATACATACAATCCGCAATCTGTTCCACTTTGGCGGTCAAAACCTTTGGTTTTTCGCCGTAACCGCAGCCCCATTGGCCCAAGTGTTTGCATTAGAATTTACATCGCCCATATGGGTTTTGTTACTGGCGCCTATGTTTTTGGGCGAACGGCTAAGTTTGCCCAAGCTGATATCAGCGGTTTTGGGATTTATAGGTATTTTAATCGTGGCACGGCCCTTTGGCGGTGAATTGTCATGGGGCGTGATAACCGCAGCTATGTCCGCGATTGGATTTGCCGTTTCGATATTACTGACCAAACAATTAACACGCACGGAAACCATTACTTGCGTGTTATTTTATCTAACCGTGATGCAGGCGGTGTTCGGTGTGATCTGCGCCGGCTATGACGGCGATATTGCGCTGCCCAGCATGACGAGCCTGCCTTGGATCATCCTGATCGGATGCGCGGGTCTGTTGGCGCATTTTTGCCTGACAACGGCCCTATCCTTGGCACCGGCCACATTGATTGTACCTGTTGATTTTGCCCGCCTGCCCGTCATCGCGATTATTGGCATGTTGTTTTATGGCGAAGCGCTTGATATCTATGTCTTTATAGGTGCCGCTCTTATCTTTGCAGGCAATTACTTAAACATCTGGACACAGTCAAACAGACCGGCGCATGACCGTTGACCTGTCTTAATTGGCAGGCTACCAACAGCCAGTGATTTTACGAACAGGGTCCCAACATGAAATACAATACCGCCACCGAATGGGCCGAGGCCAACCAAAAACGCGTTGTTTTATTTGGGATGTCTGGTTTGGGAAAAACCTATGTCTCGAATATGTTGCGCGCATCAGGGGATTGGTTTCACTACTCTGTCGATTATCGAATTGGCACACGCTATATGGGCGAATTTATCGCCGACAGTTTCAAACGCGAAGCGATGCAGGTCCCTTATCTCCGCGAATTGTTACTAAGCGATTCAATCTATATTGCGTCAAACATCACCTTTGACAATCTGGCACCGCTGTCGACCTATCTGGGCAAACCGGGTGATCCGGCAAAGGGCGGGCTGAGTATTGAGGATTACAAAAAACGCCAAGCCCAACACCAAAAGGCCGAAATCGCCGCCATGTTGGACACCGATCATTTCATTGACCGCGCGGCCGAGATTTACGGATATGACCATTTCATCTGTGACACCAGTGGCAGCATCTGCGAGGTGGTCGATCCAAGCGATCCCAATGACCCCGTTTTATCCGCGCTGTCCCAGCGGGCGCTGTTGGTTTGGATCCAGGGATCCGAGGATCACACGGCCGAGCTGATACGCCGCTTTGATCGGGCGCCCAAACCGATGTATTACCGCCCCGATTTTTTGGCCGCCAAATGGGACGAATATCTGGATTTGCAGGGGCAAACCCCTGATCAGGTTGATCCCGATGCCTTTGTGCGCTGGACCTATGCGCAGGCCTTGGCGCATCGCCAACCGCTTTACGCGGGCATGGCACAATGGGGTGTGACGGTCAGTGCAGATCAAATCGGGGCCGTCAAAACCCCCGATGATTTCAATCAGTTGATTGAACAAACCCTTGAGGCGGGACCAAAATAACCCTATCTATACCACCTAGCCATTTGATATTTCATGAGGATCCAAAATGCCGATCAAAATTCCATCGAACCTACCCGC
The DNA here is from genome assembly GCA_965659465.1 of uncultured Paracoccaceae bacterium. Taxonomy (GTDB): domain Bacteria; phylum Pseudomonadota; class Alphaproteobacteria; order Rhodobacterales; family Rhodobacteraceae; genus CAJXSD01. Next base: position 6,138 of record CBFHVU010000059.1, read on the forward strand.
CTATGACGTGCTAACGCGCGAAGGCGTCATGGTCATGGACGAAGATCAGGCCGCACGCCAAGACATCCGGCCCCTGCGCATTGGATTGCTGAATTTGATGCCCAAGAAAATTCAGACGGAAAACCAATTTGCCCGCCTGATTGGCGCGACACCGCTGCAAATCGAATTGTCGCTGATCCGCATGACTGATCACCAAACGCGCAACACTGCGTCCGATCATATGGAGAGTTTTTACCGCCCCTTTGCCGAGGTCGCCAAAACGGGTGAAAAATTCGACGGCTTGATCATAACGGGGGCACCGATTGAACACCTGCCCTTTGATCAGGTGACATATTGGGACGAATTGAAACAGGTCTTTGACTGGACGCAAACGCATGTGCATTCCACCTTTGGCGTGTGTTGGGGCGGAATGGCTATGATCAATTATTTCCACAAGATCCCCAAAATCGCATTGGATGCCAAGGCCTTTGGCTGTTTCCGCCACAGCTGCACCGACCCTGCATCCCCCTATCTGCGGGGGTTTTCCGATAATTTCGTGATCCCCGTCAGCCGCTGGACCGAAATCGCCCAAACGGATGTGGATGCCGTCCCCGGTCTGGTCACACTGGCCTCTAGCCCCGAAGTGGGCCCCTGCTTGATCAAGGATGATACGCACCGCGCGTTGTATATTTTCAATCACTTCGAATATGACAGCGACACGCTAAAGCAAGAATATGATCGCGACGTTTCCGAAGGAAAACCCATTAACGTGCCGACGAATTATTATCCAAATGACGACCCCACTCAGCCACCGGAGAACCGCTGGCGGTCGCATGCGCATTTGCTGTATGGAAATTGGATCAACGAAATTTACCAAACAACGCCATTTGATTTAAACGAAATCGGCACATAGGTGTGAAAGGACTATCAATGACTTTGCCTTATGACGGCGCTATTTCAGATTTTTACAAAAACCATGCGCCCGACACTGTGCGCTACGCGATTTCCGCCGCATCAACCGCGAAACAGATTGCAAACCCGTCCTATCCCTATAAAAAACGGCTGCCTGCCAAAACATACAGCGCGCATATGGCCGCATTACAATTAGAATTGGCCAAATTCCATAACTGGATCAAAACCACCGACCAACGGATTGTCATTGTGTTTGAAGGACGTGACGCCGCCGGCAAGGGTGGAACAATCGCACGCTTTCGCGAAAACTTGGCCCCACGCCAAACCCATGTGGTGGCCCTGTCCAAACCCACCGACCTCGAAGCGGGCCAGTGGTATTTCCAGAGATATATCCAACACATGCCCTCCGCTGGAACCATGACGATTTTCGATCGCAGCTGGTACAATCGCGCCGTTGTAGAAACGGTATTCGGATTTTGCACCACTGATCAACGCGCAAAATTCATGGATCAGGTGGTTCCCTATGAACAAATGCTGATACAAGAGGGCATCACATTGGTCAAACTGTGGCTGAACATCGGTCAGGCCGAACAGCTGCGCCGTTTTTTGGCCCGTGAAACCGACCCGCTGAAACAATGGAAACTGTCGCGCATTGATGTGGATGGGCTGCACAAATGGGATGCCTACTCGGATGCGATCCGCGATACATTATCACGCACCCATCACGATGCTGCGCCTTGGGCGGTTGTGCGATCTGATGATAAACGTCGTGCGCGTATCGCGGCCCTGCAACAGATCCTCTTGCGATTTGATTACGCAGGCCGCGATCTAGCGGCCATCGGTGTCATGGATCCGCAGATCACCGGCGGGCCCGAGGTTTGGCATGTCTAAACGCGGCTATCACCACGGGAACCTGAAACAGGCCTTGGTTGATGCGGCTCTGGATCTAATCCGCGCCAAGGGCCCCACAGGGTTCACCCTGTCCGAGGCCGCAAAACAGGCGGGCGTAACCCCCGCCGCCGTTTACCGCCATTACGAAGGCCGCGAAGATCTAATCGCCGAAGCCGCATTACAAGGTTATGAAATCTTTGCCGATGTAATGGATCATGCCTATCGCGATGGGCAGCCATCAGCTTTGGCCGCGTTTGAACGCACTGGGCGCGCCTATTTGGCCTTTGCCCGTCAATATCCGGGTCACTATATCGCCATGTTCGAAAGCGGCGTTTCCACCAATCGAACCCCCGATCTGGCCCGCGTCAGCCAAAAGGCGCGCGGGGTATTGGATATGGCAGCCCAGAATTTATGCGACCGTATTCCCGCCGACCGCCGACCGCCCGCGACCATGTTTGCCGCACATATCTGGGCCATGTCCCATGGTGTCGTGGAATTGTTTGCACGCAATTCCCCCGGAACGGTCAGCCCCTTTAACCCAGAGGATTTGTTGGAAACGGGCATTGGGGTGTATCTGCGCGGTTTGGGAATTTTGGATCGCGATTGATCGCTATTGCGTTTCTTGCACAATCACCAACTGACGCTCTGATGCGCCCTGCGCATAATTCAATGCCGCCTGATAGGCTTCTGATTTGTAACAATTTTCGGCCGCATCCAGACTGGGAAAGCGCACAACAACATGGCGTTCATGCGCTGTTCCCTCTAGCTGGCGGTGCGCGCCACCGCGCGACAAAAACACACCACCATATTCGGTAATGATATCCACCGCGCGCGTGGCATAGGATTTATAGGCCTCTGGGTCCGTCACCGTGACATGCGATATCCACAGGGCCGACATTTTATTGCACCACAGCCTTGGCCGCCGCGATTGCAGCATCGGTGTTTGATGCGTCTGATCCGCCACCTTGGGCCATGTCAGGGCGGCCACCGCCCCCTTTGCCGCCCAATTCAGGCACGGCCGCCTTAACCAAATCCACTGCGGACACACGTCCGGTCAGATCATCGGTCACACCGGCTGCAACGGCAACCTTGCCGCCCGTATCTGCGATCAACAAAATCGCGGCAGAGCCCAGTCGGGACTTGTGTTCGTCGATCAAGGCCGGCAAATCCTTGCCCGATACGCCGGACAACACCTGCGCCAAGAATGGAACCCCGTTGACATCCTGTGCCTCGGCAGCACCTGCACCACCAGAACCGCCCGCCATGGCCAGTTCGCGGCGCAGCTGGGCCACTTCGTTTGCCAACGCCTTGCGTTCGTCCAACAGGGATTTTACGCGCGCAGGCACGTCCGCGGCATTGGATTTCAAATCCGCCGCAATGACGGACAAGGCGGTAGACTGCGATTTCAGATGACGCATTGCATCGATACCTGTCAATGCCTCGATCCGGCGGACCCCTGCGGAACTGGCGCTGTCGGACAACAGGACAAAGGCCCCGATATCGCCCGTTTGACGCACATGCGTCCCACCGCAAAGTTCCAGAGAATAGGTGTTTTTGCCCACGCCCTTGCCGGATCCGTCGAAAGTGCCCATGGACACAACGCGGACCTCATCGCCATATTTTTCCCCGAACAACGCCTGTGCCCCCAAGGCGCGGGCATCATCAGGGGTCATAATGCGGGTTTCAACGCGGGTGTTTTGACGAATAAAGGCGTTTACTTCCTCCTCGACCCGTGTCAACTCGGCATCTGACATCGCCTTGGAATGACTGAAATCAAACCGCAGGCGATCGGATGCATTCAATGACCCACGCTGGGCCACATGATCCCCCAGCGCACGCCGCAACGCTTCGTGCAGCAGGTGGGTGGCCGAATGGTTCGCGCGAATGGCGGTGCGACGGTCGTGATCAACGATCAATGCAGCGCCATGACCCACCGATACTTCGCCCTGATCAATACGGGCGAAATGAATGAACACACCCGCCACCTTTTTCGTGTCGGTCACAGTTGCGGTTGCGCCGTCTGTTTTGATGACACCGGTGTCGCCCACCTGACCACCCGATTCTGCGTAAAACGGCGTCTGGTTCAGGACAATCTGGACCTCATCCCCCGCCTTGGCGGTGGTGATCTGGTCTGATCCTTTGATGATCGCGGCAATCTGACCTTCGGCAGTTTCGGTGTCATAGCCCAAGAAATCGGTTGTGCCGAATTTGTCGGCCAAATCGAACCAGATTGTGGCATCCGCCGCCTCGCCTGAACCCGACCATGCGGCGCGCGCCTTGGTTTTCTGTTCGGCCATGGCACTTTCGAATCCGTCGGTATCGACACTGCGGCCCTTTTCGCGCAGGGCGTCTTGGGTCAAATCCAGTGGAAAGCCATAGGTGTCATACAATTTGAACGCCGCCGCACCGGGTAAGGGCGCATCGTCAGATAGTTTGGACAATTCATCGTCCAACAGTTTCAATCCGCGATCCAGCGTTTGTTTGAACCGCGTTTCCTCTTGCAACAAGGTTTCCTGGATCAGGGCCTGTGCCTGACCCAATTCGGGATAGGCCCCCCCCATTTGTTGCACCAAAGCCGGCACCAGTTGGTGCATCACCGGATCCTTGGCCCCCAATAAATGCGCATGCCGCATCGCCCGGCGCATAATGCGGCGCAACACATAGCCACGGCCATCATTGGATGGCATGACCCCATCGGCAATCAAAAACGACGTTGACCGCAGGTGATCGGCAATCACACGGTGGTGCATTTTGCCGGGACCATCGGGATCGGAACTGGTGGCATTGGCCGATGCCTCGATCAGGGAACGGATCAGATCAGTGGAATAGTTATCGTTGGTGCCCTGCAACAATGCGGCGACCCGTTCGATACCCATACCGGTGTCAATCGACTGGTTGGGCAGGTCAATCATGGACCCATCTTCGAACTGTTCAGACTGCATAAAGACAAGGTTCCAGATTTCCACGAACCGGTCACCGTCCTCCTCCGGAGAGCCGGGAGGGCCGCCCCAGTATTTTTCACCATGATCAAAGAAGATTTCCGTGCAAGGCCCGCATGGACCCGTTGGACCCATCATCCAGAAATTATCGTTTGTTGGAATGCGGATGATGCGATCATCGGACAGACCTGCCACCTTTTTCCAGATCTCGGCCGCTTCGTCATCGGTGTGATACACGGTGACCAGCAACCGATCCTTGGGGATATCCAATTCACGGGTGATCAATTCCCATGCAAAGGGGATCGCATCATTTTTGAAATAATCGCCAAATGAAAAATTGCCCAACATTTCGAAAAATGTGTGGTGACGCGCGGTATAACCAACGTTGTCCAAATCGTTATGTTTGCCACCTGCGCGCACACATTTCTGCGCCGTTGTGGCCCGTTTGTAATCGCGGGTTTCAACCCCTGTGAACAGGTTTTTAAATTGAACCATACCCGAATTTGCAAACATCAACGTTGGATCGTTGCGCGGCACCAAGGGGCTGGATGGTACAATTTCATGGCCCTGTTTGGCAAAGTAATTCAGAAAGGTTGACCGAATGTCGTTTAGCGATGTCATTGCCGTTCTTTCAATGCGTTTTCAATTAGTCTTGACATATACCCGCAGGCCCTTGTTGTCCACAGGTCCAAGGCCGACAATAAAAAAAACGCGCCCACATCGGGGCGCGTTTTTCTCTAAATTGACCTACGGGGCCTAGGCCTCCATCACGTCGTCGTCGTCGCCGCCGGATATATCAAATTCCAAACCATGGGCTGCGCGGATTTTGTCTTCGATATCCAGGGCAACACTGGTGTTTTCGCGCAGATAGGTTTTCGCATTTTCGCGCCCCTGCCCGATGCGTTCATCGCCATAGCTGTACCATGCGCCTGATTTATCAACCACGCCGGCCTTGACACCCAAATCAAGGATTTCGCCGGTTTTTGAAATACCCTCACCGTACATGATGTCAAATTCCACCTGTTTAAACGGCGGTGCAACTTTGTTTTTGACGACCTTGACGCGGGTTTGGTTGCCGACCACTTCGTCACGGTCCTTGATCGCACCGATGCGGCGGATATCCAAACGGACCGAGGAATAGAATTTCAGCGCATTACCGCCTGTTGTGGTTTCTGGGCTGCCAAACATAACGCCGATTTTCATCCGGATTTGGTTGATGAAAACAACCGTACAGTTCGTGCGATTGATCGAAGCCGTCAGTTTGCGCATCGCCTGTGACATCAAACGCGCCTGAACGCCCACGCTGCTGTCGCCCATATCGCCCTCAAGCTCAGATTTCGGGGTCAAGGCCGCAACCGAATCGACCACAACCATATTCACCGCGCCCGAACGCACTAAGGTATCGGTAATTTCCAGTGCCTGTTCGCCTGTGTCAGGCTGCGAAATCAACAACTCGTCCAGGTCAACGCCCAATTTACGCGCATAGAGCGGATCCAACGCATGTTCCGCATCGACAAAGGCACATACGCCGCCTTTTTTCTGTTCCTCAGCGATGCAATGCAGGGTCAGCGTTGTTTTCCCCGAACTTTCAGGACCATAGATTTCGACGATCCGCCCCTTGGGCAGACCACCAATGCCTAGGGCGATATCCAACCCCAACGAACCGGTCGATGTTGAACCGATTTCTTGGATCGGATTGTCACCGCCCAATTTCATAATCGATCCTTTACCGAACTGGCGTTCGATCTGTGCCAAAGCGCTGTCTAGGGCTTTTTGCTTTTCCGCGTTTTTTTTGTCAGTCATTGATAAAAGGTCTGCCATTTGTGAATACGTCCTACTTATTTCACAGCAATCGACATTCGGCAATCGCATGTTTGTTCTACTCTTGTTCTCTTTATCGGACTAAAAATAGAACATTTCAAGAAAAATTTTATTAAAATTATACTTTCACATAAAGTTTAACAAAGAGTATACATAGACATGACCATATGCGGGGATCAGTAGGTGATTGTATTTATTAAAGAAAAATTGGCAATCCTGGCTAATCCCAAAACGGGTACCACCGCATTGGAAAACGCGATTGGGCAGGATGCCGATGTGATCGTACGCAATCCAAGCGACATGAAACATTTCACAATTAGCCAATTTAATTTCCGATTCCGTGAAATGTGTGAAAAATTTAGTGGCGGTCGGATGGAAACCA
>CBFHVU010000060.1:0-12885 GCA_965659465.1 uncultured Paracoccaceae bacterium
TCAGCCCATCAATCAAATGATAGGTAATTTCATTGCTGTACATCAGCATGGGTTCGATATCATTGTCCGAGACCAATGCATTTTCGGCCGTATCACTCCAGACGCGATCGCCATAATTCGCACGAATAAAATGTTCGATTGCTTTGTTCACTACGCCCAGCATTCTGGTCCTCCTGTCGTTGTGATGACAGGAAAACCTTACTAAGCTGTAAATCCGTAATGGATTCTATATCAAAAATCGGTTGGCGCGCCGCCTTCGGATTTGCGGCGTTCAACGAATTCGGCCAATTCTTGTTTAATGGCTTCGTCCATGGCGGGGGCTTCGAATTCTTCAATGATTTGTTTATACAGACCATGCGCGCGTTCTGGTGTCCAAACGGCGCCTGCGACCTCCCATGCCTCGTAATTTTTCCAATCCGATAAAAACGGCTGGTAAAACGCGGTCGTGTACCGGTCCTGAGTATGCTGCGTGCCAAAGAAATGACCATTTGGCCCAACCTCAGCAATCGTGTCAACGGCCAAATCATCGGGTGTGGTGGCCCACAGCTGGGGATCCATATACCGTTGAATTTGCTGGATTACTTCGCAATCCATAATGAATTTTTCGGGGCTTGCGATCAACCCACCTTCTAGCCAGCCCGCCGCATGATAGACCATGTTTGTGCCCGATTGCACCGATGCCCAAAGGCTGTTTGACGTTTCCCACATCGCCTGACCATCGGGCACATTGGCCGCACAAACCCCGGATGAGCGCATGGGCAGATCATAGAATCGTGCCAATTGGCCAGTCATCTGCGTCGCACGCATGTATTCCGGTGTGCCAAAGGCGGGTGCACCCGATTTCATATCAACATTCGATGTAAATGTTCCGATGGCACAGGCTACCCCCGGATTGATCCACTGGGCCAATGCAACAGCACTTAGCCCTTCGGCAAGTGATTGCGCAACTGCACCTGCCATAGTCACCGGCGCCATGGCCCCCGCCAGTGTAAAGGGGGTTACAATCAAACCCTGATTGCGCCGCGCAAGCCGCATCCAGCCATCCAACATGGGGATATCGTGTTTAAGTGGCGATGTTGAATTGATGTTGGTGTACATCTTGGGACCCGCGTCGAATTCATCATGGGTAAATCCGCCCGCGATCCGGACCATTTCCATGACATCTTCGACCCGCTCAGCGCCCAAGCTATAGGCATGGGGCACCTTATCGGTCAGGGTCAGTTTATCGTACAACACATCCAAATGGCGCACACTTGCATGTACATCAACGGGTTCAACCGGATACCCACCTGCAAAATGGATACAGTTAAAATACTGTGTTAGCTTAAGAAAATTGGCGCACATTTCACGCGTTCCGGGCACCTTGCGGCCAGTTGCCATGTCCCAATAATTGGGTGGAGACGACACGTTCCCAAACAAGATGTGATTGCCACCAATGGTGATTTTGCGATCCGGATTGCGCGGGATGATATCAAATTGTGATGGCGCTTTGGCCACCATTTCCATGACGAAATCACGGCCCATGCGCACGTTTTCACCATCCACCGTGCAGCCCGCCTGTTTCATAATATCCCGCGCTTCGTGGTTTAGAAATTCGATGCCGATGTTTTCTAAAATATCCATTGCGGCATTGTGGACCGCCTCGACGCCTTCGGGGGTCAGCGGTTCGATCGGGCGATCGCGATTGATGGGCAAATGCCAAGGCATCTGCTGAATAACCGCCCCACCCCGACGGGATGTGTTACCTGCGCGCCCGCCCCCGCGGCGGCGTTTGGATGTGGCTTGGGTCATCTGCGATCTCCTTTGGTCTGCACAATCTGTCTGTACAGGTTCAAAAAAACAGCAGATCATCACGCAATCCTGTCGATTTCCGACGGATCCTGTCGGTTTTCGCAAGCGCGATCAGGAAATTTTAAAATACTGCGGAATTTCGCCAATATGGTTCAAAACAACATCTGCATGCCCAGACAGGTCATCGCGCGTGGCCATTCCTGTGAGCACACCAATACAATACATCCCCGCGCGACGCCCTGCGATCAGGTCATGCAAACTGTCGCCCACCATAGCGATCTGTGCAGGGTCCAACCCCACATGTTTGGCAAAGGCCAAAAGCGGTCCCGGATCAGGTTTCGCGCCAAAGCCACTGTTAAACCCTGCGATAAAATCGAAACTATCCACCGCGCCCACTTGGGTCAGATGCACATACGCCCCCTGTTCTGTGTCATTCGTGACCACGCCTGTTTTCATGCCTGCTGCGCGCAAAGTGACCATCAGGTCCACCAATGGCACGACCTCGGACTGGGGCGCGCGAAAGGCGGCTTGGGTCAAAATATCGTCTATGTGGTCGTATACTAAATGCGGCAGCTGAGCGGCCAATAGATCGGTCGCCTCTTGGCTAGTGCCCGCGATCACGGGGGAGGTTGGCAAAAACCGCTGCCGGTCCAGATCAAATTCGATAGCATCCGCCAAACGGCCCATGGTAGCAGGGTCATGATCCCCAAGCTGGCCCAAGACATCCATGGCCCATGCGTTCCATGCGATGTTATAATCAAACAGCGTCCCGTCTTTGTCGAATAAAAATCCTTGCAACTGCATCCCAGTCCCCCGTTATATGTGTGCAACCCGTGGTCAGGTCCAATGTACGGTCTGCCCACCCGGCAATGCGGCACGTGCCTGCATGACGTGATCCGCGGGGGTGCCCATGTCCTGGGCAAACTGTATCACCCAAGCGTCATCCATCAACAAAAAATCTATCACAGCGCCCAAAAACTCTGGATTCGCGGCGTTGTTTTTCAGATCTTCTAGGCTGGCACCTGTGGATCCCAGAAACAAACCTACCATGTCATCTTGGCCCATAATCCACGCCAAAGCCTGAAGGGCGATTGTTTCGGCTGTATCTTTTGTCATCATGCTGCTAACCTTTAGAAAGGATTTATTAACGCAATTGAGTCAATTTTAGCAAAACTTGCAATATTAAAAGGCAATTAAATCGTGTCAGGCAAAGTTCTGTTGATCAGATCCGCAACGGACACCCGCACCACATAGGCCCAGCGCCTATGTGACGCATTATTCGATGTCTGTGAACAGGGGTTTGGTTATTTCGGCGATCTGCATCTGTATGATTGTGTGATCGTGGTTGCGCGCCGTATCAGCGACATTGACGCCTTGGGTGGAAATTTCAAAGCGCCGCAGTTGCCCATTTTGGTGGTTCTCGATCGTGGATTTGATGGATCGCCCAGCGCAGTGTTGGGCACCGTGGCGCAGGATGTATTATCCAGTCCCCTGTTGAAAACCGAATTTCTAGCCCGCGTGCGCGGCCTGATCCGCCGCCATACGGCACAACGTGAATTGGATCGGCGTGCCAACCTAAATCGGGCGATTGGGTTCAATGACCCAGCCCAAGGGTTTGTAACCCAAACACCCGTGCACGTTGTGACATCGGGCAGCACGTTGCCCGAATTTTTCAAAACATCTGGGTTTCGGGATGGCAATTTTCGCTTTGTGCACCACACCCTTGATCAGCTGCGACTGAAACTAACGCGCCACCCCATATCGGTTGTTGTGCTGTGTTACGACCAAAGTAATGCCGCGATGATGACGAATTTGGTGCTGGATCTGCGGGCCCATCCCAATTCACGCTAAGCGGCGATTTTATGTTGGTGCGATTGCGACAGCCGCACCAACGCGGCGCAATTGTTGGACATGGGGGCCGATGATCTGTTTGATTGGGACAGCCAAGCAGATGAAATTTTGTATCGCATCGATCTGCACCATCAGTCGCAGAAAATAAATGACGAATTGCGCCAGTCGAACCAACTGGGGCTAAGTGCGGCAATCACCGATCCGCTGACGGGCCTGTTCAACCGCCGGTATGCCATGGGGCATCTGGATGATGTCTGCGCCATCGCCCAGACCAAGGGATCCAGCGTTGCTGCGCTGATGATCGACATTGACCATTTCAAAGACTTCAACCATGCGCATGGGCATTTTGTGGGCGATCAGGTGTTGGTCGCCGTGGCGAATACGATGCAATCGACCGTTCGGGCGTCCGATATGGTTGCCCGGATCGGGGGCGAAGAATTCGTTGTGATCCTGCCCGAACTTAAGGCGCGCGATGCGCAAAATCTGGCGCAACGCTTGTGTGATCGGGTTCGCAAAATTCCCATAGATGGCACAGTACGCGGCATCACGATTAGCATCGGCATCAGCCTGATGGATTATGGCGCGCCGATTTTCACCTATGGGACCACAGAACGCGATTTGCTGATTTGGGCTGATCGTGCGCTGTACCAAGCCAAAGACAACGGTCGTGACCAAGTGTCATACTATCGCGCCTAAAAACGCATTCGCGATCTGACCGGCCAAGATATGTTAGCCCTAACCGCGTCAAGGAAGCGCAGGCTTGGCACTTGCCAAAGGGATGCAAAACGCGCTTTAACCATATGCGATTGCATACAGAGGAGTTGAGCCGTGGGATACCATGATATTTATAAGCGCTGGCAGGCTGATCCTGAGGGATACTGGATGGAAGCAGCTAAAGCCATTGATTGGGACCGTTTCCCATCCCGTGCCCTAAACGCCGACAACGCCCCACTTTATGAATGGTTTACCGATGGAATGGTAAATACATGTTATAACGCGGTCGATCGCCATGTTGAAAATGGTCGCGCAGATCAAGTGGCCATCATTTATGATAGCCCCATCACAGGCCGCCAATCCAAAACCACCTATGCCGAATTACAGGCACAGGTCGCGCAATTGGCCGGCGCAATGGTCGCCAAAGGCATAGCCAAAGGCGACCGCGTCATCGTTTACATGCCCATGATTTCCGAAGCCTTGGTTGCCATGCTGGCCTGTGCGCGTATCGGGGCAATTCATTCCGTTGTGTTTGGTGGCTTTGCCGCAAATGAACTGGCGGTGCGGATTGACGATGCACAGCCGAAAATGATCTTGGCGGCGTCTTGCGGATTGGAACCGAACCGCGTTGTTGCCTATAAACCATTGATTGATGGCGCGATTGAACTGTCCAATCACAAACCAGAGTCTGTGTTCATTTTTCAGCGCCTCGAATGTGTGGCCGATCTGATCGACGGGCGCGATTATGACTGGCACGATGTGCAACAGGGGGTCACCCCTGCCGATTGCGTCGCGGTCGAGGGCAATCATCCCGCCTACATCCTTTACACATCGGGCACCACTGGTGCGCCCAAGGGTGTTGTGCGTCCAACGGGGGGGCATTTGGTGGCCCTGAATTGGACAATGAAAAACATCTATAACGTCGATCCCGGCGATGTGTTTTGGGCCGCATCCGATGTGGGTTGGGTCGTAGGTCACAGCTATATCTGCTATGGTCCCCTGATCCACGGCAACACCACCATCGTGTTCGAAGGCAAACCCGTTGGCACCCCAGATGCAGGCACATTCTGGCGCGTGATCAGCGAACATAATGTCCGCAGTTTCTTTACCGCACCCACTGCATTTCGCGCCATCAAACGCGAAGACCCCAAGGGCGAATACAAACAAAAATATGACATCAGCTGTCTAAACGCCCTGTATCTGGCCGGTGAGCGTGCCGATCCCGATACCATCCATTGGGCCCAAAACCTGCTAGGCGTTCCTGTGATCGACCATTGGTGGCAAACCGAAACGGGATATTCCATCGCTGCAAACCCCGTTGGCATTGAACAACTGCCGATCAAAGTGGGATCGCCATCGGTCGCCATGCCGGGCTATGACATTCAGGTGCTGGACGAGGCAGGCCATCCCATGAAACCCGGCGAACTGGGTGCGATTGCCGTCAAACTGCCCTTGCCGCCCGGCACATTACCCACCCTGTGGAATGCCGAAGAGCGGTTCAAAAAATCATACCTAAATACATTCGCCGGATACTATGAAACCGGCGACGCGGGCATGATCGACGAGGATGGATACCTTTATATCATGGCGCGGACCGATGACGTCATAAACGTCGCTGGCCACCGTCTATCCACCGGCGCGATGGAGGAGGTTTTGGCCAACCACCCAGATGTTGCCGAATGTGCCGTCATCGGCGCCTCGGACGAATTAAAGGGGCAGTTGCCCATCGGGTTTTTGTGCCTGACGACCGGCGTCAATCGACCCCATGGCGACATCGTCAAGGAATGCGTCAAAATGATGCGCGATCAAATCGGGCCCGTTGCAGCATTCAAATTGGCCGTTGTGGTGGATCGTTTGCCCAAAACACGGTCTGGCAAAATCCTGAGGGCCACCATGGTCAAAATCGCCGATTCCCAAGATTTCAAAATGCCCGCCACAATCGACGATCCTGCGATTTTGGACGAAATTCGCGAAGCGTTACAAACCATCGGCTACGCCAACTAAACCCAAAGGCCCCCAAATTCGGGGGCCTTTCCTTATACGAATTGTTCTTGAATCAATCGTTCATCAAGCCCGTGACCCGGATCGAATAACAAGGTGTGCTGAATATCTGGGTTGGATTTGATTTCAACACTGACCACATTGCGAAACGACTGACTGTCGGCATCCGCCATTACGGGCCGTTTGTCGGGATCAATCACGTCAAACACCACCCGTGCCGTTTTGGGCAACAACGCCCCCCGCCAACGCCGCGGACGAAATGCGTTCAGCGCGGTCAGGGCCAACACATCGGCCCCAATCGGCAAAATGGGCCCGTGCGCTGAATAATTATAGGCGGTTGACCCCGCAGGTGTGGCCAGCAAAACACCGTCCGATACCAATTCATCCATCCGGTCGCGACCATCCACTGAAATGCGCAATTTTGCGGCCTGTGGACCTGCGCGCAGCAACGATACCTCGTTTATGGCAATGGCGCGATGGGTCTGGCCATCCACCGTTCGCGCCGTCATCGACAGGGGATTGATCCGCGTCCGTTCGGCCCCCGCCAATCGAGCAGGCAGATCATCAACCGCATAGGTGTTCATCAAAAACCCAACCGTCCCGCGGTTCATCCCATAAACCGGCGTTGGAATATCTTGGGTCGCGTGCAGCGTTTGCAGCATAAACCCATCCCCGCCCAAGGCGACGATCACATCCGCTTGGTCCACGGCGATATTTCCGTAACGGGCCGTCAAATCGTCCAACGCCTCTTGGGCCAAGGGCGCCTCACTGGCGACGAATCCAATTTTTAACGTCATATCCGCTGTTTCCCAAATAAATGCTTTGTTTCCAAAAGAAACATAAGTTTCACCAAAGTACCAGAGATGCCGCGCCTTTTCACCACATTGTCGCAATAAGGCCTTTCCAGCCTGCCAAGTTTCCGATAGGAAATCAGCCAAACAACCCTCGCATATCGGAGCTTTGCATGTCTAACGCATCCACAACTGATTTTTTCACACAAACACTTGCGGCACGCGATCCAGAAATCGCCGCGGCAATGAACCAAGAATTGGGCCGCCAGCGCGACGAAATCGAACTGATCGCATCCGAAAACATCGTATCTGCCGCCGTGATGGAGGCCCAAGGCGGTGTCATGACCAACAAATACGCCGAAGGCTATCCCGGACGCCGGTCTTACGGTGGCTGCCAATATGTTGATATCGCCGAAAACCTGGCCATCGAGCGCGCCTGCAAATTGTTCAACTGCGGCTTTGCCAATGTGCAACCCAATTCAGGCAGCCAAGCAAACCAGGGCGTATTTCAGGCGCTGCTGCAACCAGGTGATACCATTTTGGGCATGTCGCTGGATGCAGGCGGTCACCTGACCCACGGTGCCGCCCCAAACCAATCTGGCAAATGGTTCAACGCCGTGCAATATGGCGTGCGTCAGCAAGACAACCAAATCGATTACGACCAAATCGCTGCAATGGCGTCCGAGCATCAGCCCAAAATGATCATTGCCGGCGGGTCCGCAATTCCACGAAAAATTGATTTTGCCAAAATGCGCGAAATCGCCGACAGCGTTGGGGCCTACCTGTTGGTGGATATGGCACACTTTGCGGGCTTGGTCGCTGCAGGTGAATATCCCTCACCCTTCCCGCATGCGCATGTGGCCACAACAACAACCCACAAAACCCTGCGTGGCCCACGCGGCGGCATGATCCTGACCAACGACGAAACGATTGCAAAAAAATGCAACTCGGCCATTTTCCCAGGCATCCAGGGTGGCCCATTGATGCATGTCATCGCCGCCAAGGCCGTCGCCTTTGGCGAGGCGCTGCAGCCATCGTTCAAAGACTATATGAAACAGGTCATCGCAAACGCGCAGGCCCTGTCCGACGAACTGATCAAGGGCGGATTGGACACCGTCACACACGGCACAGATACGCACCTGTTGCTGGTTGACCTGCGCCCCAAAGGCGTCAAGGGTAACGCAACCGAGAAAGCACTGGGCCGCGCGCATATCACATGTAACAAAAACGGCGTCCCCTTTGATCCTGAAAAACCAACCGTCACCTCGGGCATCCGCCTAGGATCACCAGCGGGCACAACACGTGGTTTCGGTCAGGATGAATTCCGCCAAATCGGCCGCTGGATTATCGAAGTGGTCGACGGTTTGGCCGCCAATGGCGAAGACGGCAATGCAGAAGTCGAAGCCAAAGTCAAAGCAGAAGTGGCCGACCTCTGTGCGCGTTTTCCAATCTATCCAAACCTATAAACCCCAATCAGGCCCGCGTTTAGCGGGCCTTTTCATTATGAACACAAGACATTTAGAGAAATTATTAGGCGACCGCCTCAGACGCCACTTACCTCACCAACTCTCAGCCTTTGCGCTCTTTGTTGCAAAACTTGGCTGGGCCGCGCTCTTTGGCGGCCTGCTCTTGATGGGCATTCTCATCACCAAGGCAATCTAGCCCCTTAATGCCACCCTGACCCGCTATGATGCTCTGACCCTCTACGCCATTACCCTCCAAATTATGATGATCGTTCTGCGCATTGAATCATGGTATGAAATGCGTGTCATTTTACTGTTTCATGTAACAGGCACTCTCATGGAATTGTTCAAAACCAATATGGGCAGCTGGACCTATCCCGAACCTAGCCTATTGCGCATTGACCAAGTCCCTCTCTTTTCAGGCTTCATGTATGCCGCCGTTGGCAGCTTTACGACACGTGCCATCCGTGCCTTTGATATGTCCTTTACGCCTTTTCCCCCAATCGGTTGGCTCTATGGCCTGGGATACCTAATCTATATAGATTTCTTCACCCACCATTATTTCTTCGACCTACGCTATGCACTCTTTGCGGCCAGCGTCCTCATCTTTTGGCGCACCCGCATTTATTTCCGCATTGAAACAGGGTGGTACTGGATGCCCCTGCCGATTGCAGCATTCCTATCCAGCTTCTTCCCGTGGATTGCCCAAAACATCGGCACGCTAACGCGCACATCGTCCTATGCAGGTCAATCAAATTATGACCTGGTTTCGCTGTCAAAAATGGGGTCGTGGTATCTTCTCCTCTACATCAGCTTCGCCTCTGTCCTCTTGGTCAATCGCAACGCCATAAAAAAGGCCCCATAGGGCCTCTTCATTTTTTGTCATAAAATATCCCGGGGGTGTGGGGGCAGCGCCCCCACCAAGTTACTTAACCGTGATGCGCCCGTCTTTATAGGGGGTATAAGGGCCAGTTTTCACCATATACTCCGCCGTGACGTCGGCCAGATCAGGGCCAAAGTCATAGACATTTTCCGCATCGCGGAACATCTTATAACCGTCGCCACCATTGCGCACGTAATTGTTTGACACCACACCATAGGTCTTGGCCAAATCAATTGACACGCCACCAACCATCACATCAGAAATCCGCGAACCCGCGGGCGCATTGGGATCGACGGTAAAGGTCATGCCTGACACCTGCGGGAACCGGCCTGCGCCCTCTTCCATTTCACTCACACCATTTTCCAACGCATCAACCACTGTTTGGCCTGATACATAGAATGTTGACAGCGTGTTTTGGAATGGCAACACGGTCAAAACTTCACCCATGGTCACAGGACCCGCATCAATGGATGCACGAATACCGCCACCGTTTTGGATGGCAATTTCGATGCCTTGGTCGCGCACACGATCCAGCATAGCGTCGGCGATCAGATTACCCATTGCGCATTCCATGGTGCGGCATTCTTCACGTACGCCGACAATTTCCGCCGCAGTTTCAGCAACCACACGATTGCGGATTTCATCCAATGGCTTGGCAGCCTCTGCAATGCGTGCCACGGTTTCGCTGTCCTCTTCGACGCTGGCATCCATTAACAACGGCTCGCCCGTGGCGGAAATGATCTCGCCTGCATCATTGAACACGACATTCAATTCACCCAAAAACTTGGAGTAAGCATAGGCCGACACGATTGCAGTATTACCAACCATTGTGGGATATGGCCCCTCGGCCCGATCAGATGTGTTGGACAAAAATGTATTGGAATGCCCGCCCACAATCACATCAACACCCGTTGTTTCGGCCGCCACGCGTTTATCAACGCTATAGCCTGAATGCGACAAAACGATGATTTTGTTAACACCGGCGGCGGTCAGTTTGTCCACCTCGCCCTGAACTGCGCCAACAGGATCCGTAAACACCACGTTTGGGCCGGGGCTGGCCAATTCATCCGTATCGTGGGGTGTCAAACCGATCAGGCCCAATTTTTCGCCGTTGCGTTCAATCACGGTCGATTTCAGCAGCTTGTCAGACAACAGCGGCTCGCCACTGAAATCAGCATTTGACATCAGAACCGGGAAATTCACTGCATCCATAAATCCGCGCAACACCTCGGGGCCGTCGTCGAATTCGTGGTTGCCCACTGTCATCGCATCATAGCCCATTTTGTTCATCATTTCGGCGGTCAGTTTCCCTTTGTAATAGGTATAAAACAACGTGCCTTGGAATTGGTCGCCACCATCAACCAAAATCGAATTGTCCGACCGCGCGCGTGCTGCAATTACCGCGCTGACCAACCGCGCTGACCCGCCGAAACATTTGCCCTCGGCATTATCCTCGGATGAACATCCGCTGTCATATTTCGAAATCGGTTCAAAACGCGCATGAAAATCATTGGTGTGCAGAATCGTTAACGAATAATCCGCCCAAGCGGTTCCCGCGGCCAATGCAGCCACAGTTGCTGTCGTCAAAAGTGTTTTCATTGTTTTTCCCTCTCGTTGGATGCAGGCATAGCATATTAAAACATCGCTCTTGTCAAAATGTATTCCATAGCCACGTAACCGTTCCATGACACTTGACCAGAGTGCCAACCTTTGTCATGACGCATCTATGCTGATCTATAAAATATTCCGCCCCGCTGAATGGCAAACCCTGCAAAATGATGGCACGACCCGCGGCGCGCCTATCGACATTGCAGATGGATACATTCATTTTTCCACTTCTGAACAGGTTCGTGAAACCGCCGAAAAGCATTTCGCAAATGCGGGTGAATTAGTATTATTAGCATGTGACCCAGACGCATTGGGTGAACAGCTGATTTGGGAACCATCGCGGGATGGCGCATTGTTCCCTCACCTTTACCGCGCCCTGAATATGGATGATGTGCAATCCCATTATGCCCTGCCCCAAGGGGAACAGGGCCATATTTTCCCCAAGGACCTGTCATGAAACTGATAGAAAAGATTGGATTAAAGGCGATTTATGCTTTTGATCCAGAAACGGCACATGGGATGGCCATCCGGGCCCTGAAACTGGGGCTAACGCCTAAAATGGCGCCGATAACATCCCCCCGATTGCGGACACATGTGGCCGGCCTAGACATGCCCAACCCTGTCGGATTGGCCGCGGGCTTTGACAAAAATGCCGAGGTCTGTGACGCATTAGGGCACAGCGGTTTTGGATTTATCGAGGTAGGTGCGGCCACCCCCCGACCCCAGCCCGGCAACCCACGCCCGCGCCTGTTTCGTCTGACCCAAGATCAGGCATCGATCAATCGCTTTGGATTTAACAACCAAGGGATGGACGTTATCGCAAATCGCCTTGCAGCGCGTCGCGGATCTGGGATTGTTGGCCTGAACCTTGGAGCAAACAAAGACAGCACAGACCGCGCAGCCGATTTTGCAACTGTGCTGCAACATTGCGGCGCGTATCTTGATTTTGCAACGGTCAATGTATCCAGCCCCAACACCGAAAAACTGCGGGATTTACAGGGCAAAGACGCGCTGAGCGCTTTGTTGTCAGGGGTGTTGGCGGCCAATGCCAAGCTAGATCGGCCAGTTCCGATTTTCCTGAAAATTGCACCAGATTTGGACCTGAGCGAAGTCGAAGACATTGCACAGGTCGCCCGGTCCACAGGAATAAATGGGGTGATCGCAACCAATACCACACTGTCACGCGACGGCCTGACATCGCCCCACCGCGACCAAGCTGGCGGATTGGCAGGGCAACCTTTGTTTGAAAAATCAACGCGCGTCTTGGCGCATTTATCCCAAATGCTGGATGCTACAGTTCCAATCATCGGTGTTGGCGGCGTTGGGTCCGCGCAGCAGGCCTATGATAAAATACGGGCTGGCGCCAGTGCAGTGCAGCTGTATACAGCCTTGGTCTATGGTGGGTTATCTTTGGTTGGCGAAATTGCGCAGGGTTTGGATACATTGCTGGAACGCGACGGATTTGCGAATGTGGCCGATGCTGTTGGCACAGATCGGGATCGCTGGCTGTGACAACGATTTGGCATAACCCACGCTGTTCGAAATCGCGCCAAACGCTGACCCTGTTGCAAGACCGCGGCATCGATGTGGTTGTGGTTGATTATCAAAAAACACCCCCCAGCACTGACGAATTGCGCGATGTGATTGCCGCGCTTGGCGTCAATCCGCACGATATCATTCGCAACACAGAAACCATTTATCGCGATTTGGGGCTGTCACCCGACACACCACACGGTGAACTGATCGCGGCCATGGCCGACCATCCTAAACTGATTGAACGCCC
>CBFHVU010000061.1:0-12782 GCA_965659465.1 uncultured Paracoccaceae bacterium
GGCGCGGATGAAATTCATCTCCAATGGTTCGTCCGCCTGTGCCGCGCTCAGCGCTGCTTGGGCCAGCATTTTTGTTTGCAATGGCAACAGATCGCGGAAAATACCCGATAGGGTCATGATCACATCAACCCGTGGCCGCCCCAATTCGGACAATGGGATCAGGTCCGCGCCTGATAGCCGACCAAAGCTGTCAAAGCGTGGTTTTGCCCCGATCAATGCCAAGGCTTGGGCGATGGGACTGCCGTCTGATTTGATGTTATCCGATCCCCACAAAACCAACGCAACCGTGCGCGGAATGGATTGGTGTCGGTCCAGCAATGCCTGCGCCTGTGCGGCCCCCTGCCGGCAGGCAAATTCTGATGGCATGCGGAACGGGTCAAAGGCATGGATATTCCGACCGGTTGGCAATATATCTTGGGTCCGGATCAGATCACCGCCGACAACAGGTTCGATATAATGCCCCGCCAGAGCCCGCAGAATGGCGGGGATTTCGTGATCATTTGACAGGATATCGCGAATGTTATCGCGCTGTGTATCTTGTGATACATCCATCATGTCCAGATAGCTGTCAATTTGTTCGGTGGATTTGTTTTTTCCGACGATGTGCAGACCCTCGGGGATCAGGGTGTTTTCTGTTTCCAGAACGCGGTGCCATAATGTGTCAATGTCGCTGGCATCTAAATCGACACTATGCGCTTGGTCGCGGATGAGGTGTGCCAAATCATCACGGCGGTCGTCGTGTTCAGGTAATCCGCGCCATTGGGTTAGGCTGTCTTTCAGATCGGCCAACCCTTTGTACAGGCCTGCATGCACAACCGGCGGTGTCAGATGGGTGATAATCGTGGCGTTGCTGCGGCGTTTGGCAAGGCTTGCCTCGGATGGATTATTTCCCGCATACAGATAGACATTGGGCAATGTTCCGATCAGCCGATCAGGCCAATCCTGCGCGCTGGGTCCTGCTTGTTTGCCGGGCATAAATTCCAAGGCACCATGCATGCCAAAGTGCAAAACAGCGTCCGCTTGGTAACTGTTGCTGATCCAGCGGTAGAATGCGCTAAAGGCATGGGTGGGCGCAAACCCCCCTTCGAACAGCAACCGCATAGGGTCGCCTTCGTACCCGAATTTCGGTTGCAACCCGACAAAGACATTGCCAAAGTCGTGGCCTAAAATGAAAACATTGCGCCCATCGGATTGTTCGCGTCCGGGTGCAGGGCCCCATTGTTTTTCGATCTCTTCTAACCATGGGGTTTGGGCGACGATGGTATTTGCGTCAACTTTGGCGGCAACATTTGCCTCTTGGCCATAGGTTTTGGCGTTGCCGTTCAAAACAGTATCGCGCAGGTGATCCACCGTCGGTGGCAGATCAATGTCATAACCTTGGGCCTTCATCACAGACAGCGTGTTAAAGAGGGATTGAAATACGTCCAGATAGGCGGCCGTACCTGCGGCACCTGCGTTTGGGGGAAACCCAAACAGAACAATCGCAACACGCCGTGTTGCATTGGTCCGGTGCCGCAAAGCCGCGATTTTTTCGACCCGTGCGACCAAAGTGTTTATGCGTTCATAGCATGGATGCATCGACCGATCATTTGGGGAATGGCATGTCTTGGCGCATCCGGCGCAGGCATCGTCACCATGACGGCCCGCAAAAACGGTTGGCAAAGTTGCACCGTCCAATTCAGGCAGCGCAACCAGCATAGTATTTTCAATCGGGCCAAGTCCCTGTGGGGACGCTGTCCATTGCGCAAGTGTCTGAAATTCCAGCGGATGTGCCGCAATATAGGGGCGATCCAAGGACTTTAGCGTTTCGGTCGCCGCAGCGCTGTCATTGTATGCGGGCCCACCCACCAACGAAAACCCAGTAAGAGACACCAAGGTATCAATACTGGTGCCAGCATCGTTTTGGAAATATCTGGCTATTGCGGGGCGGCCATCCAAACCGCCTGCAAAAGCGGGGATAACATTCATGCCCATGTCTTCGAAACGGCGGATCACAGCATCGTAATGCGCGCTGTCCCCGCTTAGGACATAGGACCGCATCAGTAATAGCCCGATTGTGGGCTGGTCCGGTTTCTGATGCGGCAAATCTGCCAATTCTGTGGTAATTCGGTTTGGTAAATCTGGATGATACAGCCCGACATCCGCGTACATTTTGGGGTCGGTTATCACGCCACCGCGCCAATCAGGCAAAGAACAATATCGCGACAGTAGCATGCGTAACATACCCTCGACGTTGTCGTCGGTGCCGCCCAGCCAATATTGCATGATCAAAAACCACGACCGCAGGTCCTGCGCCTTGCCGGGAATGAATTTCAAAATTTTGGGCAAACGGCGCAGCATGCGCATTTTGCTTTCGCCCGTTTCACTGTTGGGTTTTGATGATCCACGCAGTTTTTTCAACAGCTTCAATGCGCCGCTTTGGGGGCTGCTCATATCTAATGCGCCCATCTTGGTCAGTTTGACCAATGCGGCATCGCAGATCACCCCAATCATGGCATCACAGTGATCGCGCCGTTTTTCCATTGCGGGCAAAATTGGTTTTACATGATCCTCAAGGAACAAAAGATTGGCGATGATGATATCTGCGGTTTCAATCGCTTGGATTGCGGCGTGTAATTTGTGAGGTTGTTCACCCCATTCTGCCGCCGCGAAAATTTCGATCGACAGCCCAGGGAAATCAGCCAGCATACGTTGCGACGCCGCATGGCACGGCTGAACAGAATGGGAATCCAGCGTCACAATGACAATGGAATACCGCGGTTGCGACGTGATATGGGACATATCATTGGGCATAATGCGCCTTTGCCTCATACAGGGTGTCAATGGAAATTTCGTACAACCCCTTGGATGTGGCGAATTTTTCGGTGTTTCGACGGGCTTTGCCGCGGACAAAAAATGGTATCTTTTTTAATTCTTTCTCAGCGGAATCCAGCCAGATAATTTGGTCATCTGCGGGAATTTCCGGTTGTGGTGCGGGCTGATGCGATCCGCCATGGTGGCTGGGTCCGGCGGTGTCGTTAAATTCGAAATCGTCACGGAACATATGTAGCAAATGTTCCTCAAGCCCCATGACCAGCGGATGTACCCAAGTGTCAAAAATGACGTTTGCACCTTCGATACCCATCTGGGGCGAATAGCGTGCTGGAAAATCCTGAACATGAACAGGCGCAGAAATCACCGCGCAGGGAATGCCAAGGCGTTTGGCAATATGGCGTTCCATTTGGGTGCCCAAAATCAGTTCAGGCGCCAATTCCTTGATGTGATCTTCGATTTCTAGATAATCGTCCGAAATTAACGCGGGCACATCTAGCATTTTGGCCATTGCGCGTAACGGACGGGCCTGTTCGCGGTTATAGCATCCCAGTCCGACAACTTGGAAACCCATTTCATCTTGCGCCAAGCGGGCGGCGGCCATGGCATGGGTGCCATCCCCGAAAACAAAAACGCGTTTTTTCGTCAAATAGTTGCTGTCAACCGATGCGCTGTACCAATCGGAACGCATGTCAGCCGCCACATCGGGGGTGTTGCAATCGACCAAGCCCTGAATTTCTTGAATGAAATCTGAAACCGCATGCAAGCCAATTGGAATGGTTTTGGTAAAGGGCAGGTTTAGGTTTTTTTCCATCCAACGGCAGGCTGTTTCACCCGTTTCTGGATACATCAACACGTTGAAATGTGCCGCGCCCAGTATTTTGATATCATCGGGTGATGCGTGCATCGGGGCAATTGCATTGATTGCAATACCCATCTGGGACAGCAAATGGGTCAATTCGCGAATATCATCACGGTGCCGAAATCCCAATGCGGTTGGCCCGATTAGGTTGCATGTGATGTGGTCTGTTTTGGGGCATTCAGTGGCCAAAGCTTTGACGATCTGAAAAAATGTCTCATCCGCGCCAAAGTTTTCTTTGCGTTGATAACTGGGCAGTTCTAGCGCCACGACCGGAATCGGCAGGCCCAGTGCCTCGGCCAATCCGCCGGGATCGTCCTGGATCAGTTCAGCAGTGCAAGATGCGCCAACCAGCAGCAATTCGGGTTTATAACGTTCATAGGCGGCCAAACACGCCTGTTTGAACAGATTGGCCGTATCTGACCCCAAATCGCGCGCCTGAAAGGTGGTAAATGTCACTGGCGGGCGATGGTTGCGCCGTTCAATCATTGTAAACAACAAATCGGCATAGGTATCACCCTGCGGTGCATGTAATACCAAGTGGGTTTTCTGCATTCCTGTGACGGTACGCATTGCGCCAACGTGGGGGGGGCCTTCGTATGTCCAGACAGCCAGTTTCATTCTGCAGCCTCTTTTGTCAGCAAACCTTTGCGGATCAGCGGGCGGGCAAAGAGGGCGGCCAAATCGCCAGCCTGTTCGTAAAAATGGACGGGGCTAAAGACCAATTCGATAGACCACTTTGTGGATTTGCCCTGACCTTCTAGCGGATTAGCTAGGCCAAGCCCGCAAACGGTAAGATCGGGGTTTACGTTGGCATGGCGGTCCAGTTGTAAATCGACATCCTGCCCTTCGCTGATCGACGCAATGGGGCCGATTGCGTCCAGTTCATGGCGCAATAGCGCACTGTGCAGATAGGGTGTGCCCACCTCTGTCAGTGTCATGCCGCATTCTTGGGCCAAGAACCGAGCCAGCGGCAATTCAAGTTGGCTGTCTGGGAAAAAGAAAACAGACTTGCCTTGTAATACGGATTTCGAATGTGCCACGGCTTTTAGGGCGCGGGCCAGCGGTGCGGCAATCACCTGATCAAAGTGATCACGCGACACACCATAGGTATCCGCAATCGCCCAAAGCCAATCGGTTGTGCCGTTTGCGCCAAATGGAAATGGTGCGGAAATATGCTTGGCGCCGCGCTGGATCATGGCATCATGTGTGGCGCCCAAAAACGGTTGGACACAGGCAAAATATGTGCCGCGACCCACGCCAAATTTTTGACGTTGATCCGCGGTTGGGATCACTTTGACAGGACCAATACCCAGATCAGAGAGCAGCGATTTCATCTGATCCTCGACTGCGTCTGGCATGGTTCCCAGCACAATTAATTGCTGCGAATCATCCGCTGGCAGGTCGCGAATCACTGTTTCTAGGCAGGCATCTTCGCCCTGAGTGAAGGTCGTTTCGATCCCAGAACCCGAAAAGTTGGCGATTTGGATCGAATTATTAAATTTTTTTGCAAGCCGTTTTGCAGCGACATCTAGGTCTAATTTGATGACTTCGGATGGACATGACCCGACAAGGAACAATCGCTTGATGTCAGTTCTTCTTGACAGTAGGCGTTCAATTTCCCGATCCAGTTCGGTGTGCATATCGGCCATGCCGGCCAAATCGCTTTCCTCTAGGATAATGGTGCCGAAACGCGGTTCGGCAAAGATCATCACGCCAGCCGCGCTTTGCAGCAAATGCGCACAGGTCCGCGACCCAACAACCAAGAAAAACGCGTCTTGCATTTTGCGGTGTAGCCACAAAATTGCAGTTAATCCGCAAAACACTTCGTGTTGGCCGCGCTGCTTTAGAATTGGAAAGTCAGACATATTGCACCTCTTGCTGGGATTGCAGACGTGCTGCGCGTAGCTTTAACAGGAATTGGATCGCATTGGCGGCATAGGTTACATAGGCTGCCAGCGTTAAAACCATCAGCTGGGTTGGCGACAGCAATTCATAATACAGCGCAATGAGATAAGCCGTATGCAGGGCGATGACGACAAAGCTGACGACGTCTTCCCAAAAAAATGCAGGTGCTAACAGATATTGACCAAAGACGACCTTTTCCCAGATCGCGCCGGTGATCATGATCGTATACAGAAATCCTGTTTTGATCACGATAGATGCGGTCGCGATTTGATAGCCGTCGCCCGACAACAGGTAACGAACCACCAAGACAGACGAAACGATAAAGACCAGAAATTGCATAGGGGCCAATATGCCCTGAACAATTGTCCAGACCGATTCATCACGCCGCTGGCGTTGATCTGGGGTGTACAGTGCACCCCGATTGGTTATGTCCCCGTTGGTTCGAGACATTAAAGTCTCCTATCTAGCTATGTTTTTAGTATGGCTGGATTCCCGCTTGTGTCAAATAAAACTTACACAAGGCGTAAAATATGTGTAAAAATAAAATTACAAATCTACATCGCTAGCTATTCATCTGGCCTGCGATTTTACTTATGCTTTGTTTGGAATTACGGAAATGGATGAAAGATTACATTTGATTGATCGCGTATTATATTTGACACGCAATCGCAGCTCTGGGACAAATGGATCACGGGAAGGTGACAGCCGCCATACGCATACAAGCCCAATGCAAACTGCGGTGTCCAAGAGTGATGTAATGGTATCCGACAAGATAAAAGCACCTAGAACTGGTGGCGTTCAAAGGCAAATGAATAATTTTGCCCAGCTGGTCTTGTCTGATTTGCTGCTCAAAGTTCCATCTGAAAGCCGCAGTCGCGTTCGCCAAACCGGGCAATGGTTGGCCAATCAGGTCGTATCGCGAAACTATGATCATCTGGGTGTTGTTGAAACTTTGGTGCGCCGCGGATGTTCTGGCGAAATGGTTGTAGGATATTGTATTCCGATGGCTGCACGCATTCTGGGTGATGAATGGGCATCCGATTTGCGAAGCTTTGCAGAGGTCACACTGGGTTCGGCACGGCTGGGCGAAATCTTGAAAGAAATGAGCGACGTTGGGCAAAGCTGCCGCAACGAAGATGAAGATGCCTTGTTGGTGATTGCATGCCGTGGCGAACAACACATATTGGGGGCACAGGTTTTAGCCGATCAGTTGTGTCGGTCTAAACAGTCAGTCAAGTTGATCATCGATGCCACATCTGACGACGTGACGAAATTATATCAAACTGGTGATTTTTCTGCTCTGTTGTTTTCCTGTGCTGGGATACATGCTTTACCAGAGCTTACTAAGTGTGTAAACAAGATTAGACAGGTATTCGGGGCTGGCGCGCCGATCGTTGTAGGCGGTCAAATGGTTCAGATTGATCCAGAAAAATTGACCGATTTACCAGTGGACTTGGTTTCAAATGATGTTGACGTTGTATTATCAGTGCTTGAATTGCTGAGTAATCCGACGAAAGATAACGTCCAATCAGAGAGTTAGAGGCGCTAATGCAGACCAGAGATTCGAAGCAATGGGATTTAGGATCGATCCCGATGATTCAGCCAGAGTTTTTGGGCAGCATCCTTGCAACTGCATCAGACATCGCGTTGGTCGTATCTGACACTGAAATTGTCCATAGTATTTTGGTGAACGAGGCTGAGCAAAACTTTGGGAATTTGTCGCACTGGCAGGGAAAGCCAATTTGGGATTTTTTAACTGTCGACAGTGTACCCAAGCTACGCAGCGCGTTGGATTTGATTAAAAGTGGTGCAACAATCATGCACTCGATCGAAGTCAATCACCAAGATCAGGCCAAGTGGCAATTTCCTGTGCGCTACAGTGTTCACCGGTTGGGTGACGATGGTCATGTCCTGTTGTTGGGCAGGGATCTGCGATCCGTGTCCGAGATTCAGCAACAATTGGTCGAGGCGCAGCTCACGATTGAGCGCAGCTATGAACAGCGCCGCGAACAGGATGTGCATTATAAAATGCTGTTCGCCACTGGTATTGATCCAGTGTTTTTTGTGTCAGCGTTTGATGGGCGCATTGATGATGCGAACCCCGCAGCACACGCATTGTTTGGTGTCAGCGATGGTGATTTGCGGTCCAAAAACTTTTCTGATTTGATCAGCCATGCAGGCAGCAGCAGTGATTTTTTGGAAACGCTGACAGCAGCTGCGGTCAGCAAGACACCGATAGATATCACGCTGGGTCCGGATGCCCATTCCGCCAAAGCGATGCTGCGTCCCTTTATATATCGTGCTTCGGGGCGCCGGATTATTTTGTGTCGCTTAAGCGTTGCGCGTAAAGCCGATACATCCGAAAACGCGCTGATGGCTGGATTGATGTCGCTATACAGTCACGGTGCCGATGCGATTGTGTTCACCAATGGCGATGGTGTTATTCAATACGCAAACGAAAGCTTTCTGGAAATAATCAATGTTCCAGATTTTTCTATCATCCGTGGTCGTAGTTTGGTTGACTATTTGGCGAGGGGGCAGATTGATTTGGCCGTTATGTTGGAAAACGTGCGTCGATCTGGCCAGATGCGCGTCTATTCGACAAAGCTCAAGAACGATTTTGGACGCCAAACTGGTGTCGAGGTTTCGATTTCACGCCCCGATGGCGTTGGCACCGGTTATGTTGCCTTTGTCATTCGCGATTCAGTTCGAACAGATACCAGTCGCAGTGCAAACGATAAGCCGAGCGAAGTGCAAAGTGGCGCCAAAGTGTCCGAGCTGGTTGGCAGCGCAACACTGAAAGAAATCGTGTCTGAGACCACCGACATCATCGAAAAAATCTGTATTGAAACCGCGATTGATCTGACCGGAAACAATCGCGCAGCTGCAGCAGAAATGTTGGGACTGTCACGTCAAAGTTTGTATGTGAAATTGCGAAAACTTGGAATGATCAACGCAAGCGACGAATAGCGCCTGCTTTTTTCTTGCTTTACGCCTAGATGTCAATAATAATTGACGCATGAGCGTAACAGAAAAATTACACACCTCGATTGTGCCGCATCCCAAGGTCATGCTTGAGCTGATCAAGCCTGTCACATGGTTTCCGCCGATGTGGGCCTATGCCTGTGGTGTTGTTTCATCGGGCCAATCTGTTTTACCGCAGCTGGGATATGTTGTTTTGGGTGTTTTCCTCAGCGGACCAATTGTTTGCGGGATGAGTCAGGCCGCCAATGACTGGTGTGATCGTCACGTCGATGCCATCAATGAACCCCACCGCCCCATTCCATCCGGGCGCATGCCCGGTCGGTGGGGGTTGTGGATTGCGTTGGCTATGTCGGTATTATCCTTATGCGTTGGTGCAGCATTGGGGGCATGGGGATTTTATGCAACCGTGATTGGTGTGTTGGCGGCTTGGGCCTATTCCGTGGAACCGTTCCGGTTCAAGAAATCGGGTTGGTGGGGGCCGGGGTTAGTTGGCCTGTGTTACGAAGGGCTGCCGTGGTTTACCGGTGCCGCCGTCATGGCCCAAGGGTTTCCGCAATTGGAAATTGTCACCATCGCGATGTTATATGCAATCGGCGCGCATGGTATCATGACCCTAAATGATTTCAAGGCGTTAGATGGTGATCGCACCATGGGGATCAAGTCTCTGCCCGTCACGTTGGGGCCCAAACGGGCCGCGCGGGTTGCGTGCTATATCATGACCGCTCCACAGTTGGTGGTCATCGGTCTGTTTGCGTATTGGGGTCTGTTTTACGTTTCTGGCGCAATTGCTGCGCTGGTGATGGGGCAGTGGTGGGCCATGGCCCGATTGCTGCGCGACCCAAAACAGTATGCACCTTGGTATAATGCAACTGGGGTTTCAATGTTTGTAAGTGGCATGATGATTTGTTCCATTGGATTACGGTGGCTGTAAGGGGAAAGACATGACACTAAGTTGGTTTTCAATCGTACGGCTTGGTTTAATCCAGATGTGCCTTGGGGCGATTGTTGTTCTTATGACTTCGACGCTGAACCGCTTGATGGTTGTTGAATTATCACTGCCTGCATTGGTGCCTGGGTTTTTGGTGGCATTGCACTATGGTGTGCAATTGTCGCGTCCAAATTGGGGATATTTGTCGGATATCGGGGGCAAGCGGTCATTTTGGGTCAACTCTGGTATGGCCTTGTTGGTCACAGGTGCCGTGTTAGCATCATTTGCCATCGGGATTTTTCCAGTGTCCTATGCCTTTGGCATGGTATTGTCGGTCGTTGCCTACATCTTGATTGGTTTTGGTGTTGGGGTCGCAGGCACATCTGTTTTGGCGCTGCTGGGCAGTTATACTGCGCCACATCGGCGTGCTGCCGCTGCAACAATTACATGGCTGATGATGATCTTTGGCATTGCGGCGACGGCTGGCATCGTTGGATCGCTGATTGATCCTTATTCACATAGCAAGCTGATGATAATCGTCGCCTGCCTTGGTGGAATTGTCATGGTGGTCGTCCTAGCGGCCGTCTGGGGATTAGAGGAAGGTTTGACGCCACAGCGCACGCCTGAAACCTCAGCCGGCATAATCGCGGGCGTAAAGGAAGTGTGGTCCGAAGCGCCCGCACGGAATTTTACCATTTTCGTTTTTCTGTCGATGACTGCATATTTTATGCAAGAGCTGATCTTAGAGCCCTATTCAGGCTTGGTCTTTGAATACACACCCGGCCAGTCCACGTCACTTTCAGGATTGCAAAACGGGGGCGTGTTCGTCGGGATGCTAAGCGTCGGAATATTGGCCACCGGATTGCGCTGGGGCGCGTTGCGGTCTTGGGTCGTGTTGGGCTGCTTGGGATCGGCTGTGTCACTGGGCTTGATTGTGGCCTGTGCATTTGTTCCCGCTATGATCTCTTTGAATGTCGCGGTTGTGACACTTGGGTTTTTTAATGGTGTATTTGCCGTATCTGCCATTGGGTCCATGATGGCCTTGGCCGATCAGGGGCAGCGTGATCGCGTTGGAACCCGCATGGGCCTTTGGGGTGCGGCACAGGCCATCGCGGCTGCGGTCGGCGGCCTGTCGGGCGCAATTTTTGTCGATATTTTGCGCGCCACTGGTGTCGATGTTTCGCATGCGTTTGGAATTGTGTTTTTGTTTGAAGCATCTTTGTTTGTTTATGCCGCTTTGATGGCGCGTGCCTGCGTTAAACAGCCCGCCATCCAAGCCGCGCTAGTTGCAGGAGAGTAATATGTTTGATGTTGTTGTAATCGGTGGTGGCCCCAGTGGCGCGACGGCTGCGCATGACCTGTCGGCCCAAGGGATCAATGTTGCCCTGATTGATCGCTGTGAACGTATCAAACCATGTGGCGGTGCGATCCCGCCCAAACTGATTGCGGATTTTGACATTCCTGACAGCCAGTTGTTGGCGAAAATCAAAACGGCGCGCATGGTTTCACCCACCGATCGGCGCGTTGATATTCCGATTGAAAATGGATTTGTGGGCATGGTCGATCGAAAGTATTTTGATGAATTTTTGCGCGAACGTGCCGCCCAATCCGGTGCAACGCGGATTACGGGAACATTTCTTAGGGTCGATCGCTCTGGTCCCACCCCCGTCATCATTTACAAAGATCGCCAAAGTGGCAAACAAGAGCGGTTGCCAACCAAATTGATTATTGGCGCAGATGGCGCGCGATCCAGTGTGGCGCAGGCTGAAATTACAGGCGGGGGCGTGACGCCCTATGTGATGGCCTATCATGAAATCATTGAAACGCCAGAACACGGAACTGCCGATTATCACCCATTGCGATGTGATGTGATCTATGATGGTACAATTTCGCCCGATTTTTACGGCTGGATTTTCCCACATGGCAATACAGTGTCGGTAGGTATGGGAACCGAGGTGACATCCGTGAATTTGAAACAGGCCACGGCCGAATTGCGCCGACGATTTAGATTAGAGCATTGCACAACTTTGCGCAAAGAAGGTGCGCCAATTCCGTTAAAGCCATTGGATAAATGGGACAATGATCGCGATCTGGTCTTGGCGGGCGATGCCGCCGGTGTCGTGGCGCCCAGTTCGGGCGAAGGTATTTTTTATGCCATGTATGGCGGCCGTGCCGCGGCACAAGCTGCGTTGAAAACATTGCAGACCGCGAACCCAAAACACCTGCGACTGGCGCGCAAGATGTTTGTCAAAGACCACGGTATGGTGTTTCGTGTTCTGGGCGCAATGCAAAGTGCCTATTACAAATCTGACACCCGCCGCGAACGATTCGTATCCCTGTGTCATGACCGCGATGTTCAAAGTTTGACGTTCGAGGCATACATGAATAAAAAGCTGGTGCGCACGCGGGCCTTGGCGCATGCGAAAATTTCGTTCAAAAATCTGGCCCATTTAACGGGGTTGGTGTCGGTGAATTATACATGACGGTCTATATTCCAGCATGGGGACAGGATGGCACATTGACCCCAGTCGAAAAACTTAAGGTGCATCAACTGGGATTGCGCCACAAAGCGGTGTCCGTTTTCGTCACATCGGGCGATCGTATCTTGATCCAGCAGCGCGCCTTGGACAAATATCATACGCCGGGATTATGGGCGAATACCTGTTGTACCCACCCGATGTGGCAAGAGGCAGACGATACCTGCGCCCTGCGCCGTCTTCGCGATGAATTAAACCTAGAGGTGCCCTCAGTCACCTATGCAGGCGAAATCGAATATCGCGCCGAAGTCGGAAATGGTTTGATCGAACACGAGGTGGTCGCCGTTTTCCATGCAAATCTATCAACGCCCGTCAATATTGCACCAAACCCGCATGAGGTGCATGCAACCCAATGGCTAAGCATTGACGAAATTTTGCGTCAGATGGATGCAGCTCCTGAAAAATTCACACCGTGGTTTCGCATCTATATGACCCAACATCTAGAGATGATTTTGGCCTAATCTCCATCCGGTCTGTCATGGCGCGAAATGCGCGCTTGGCGCAGTTTGATAACGGAATTGACAATTGTTCCCACCGCGAATGTCCCGCCAAATATGATGACTTCAAAAAATGCGGGCCCTGTTGGAGTGTGGCGCAAAACCGCATAAATGACCCCAGCCAAAATCAGGCAGGCGATTACCAATCGCAGTTTATATTCCCCTAGATCAGTTGGGTTCGCGGCCACGTGTCAAAACCACCCCAAGGCCACTTTCATAAACAACAAATTTGGTCCGATCAGGGCAAAGACTATGCA
>CBFHVU010000062.1:0-12762 GCA_965659465.1 uncultured Paracoccaceae bacterium
GATTATTTGGGCCAGTCCACGCAGCACCCCCTTGGGGTTAAACCCAGACGGGATCCGCCGCTATATCAATCCAAACCGTTTGATTATTGCCCGCTATGCCCGCACCATAGACGGCCTAACCGTGATCGAGGACAGCCTGCGATCGGCCGCCGCACCCGTAGTGATTGGTCAATTCAACGATTTCCCCACATTAACGCAAATTCGCAGGCTGCATTTGGCCAGCACGGCC
Source organism: uncultured Paracoccaceae bacterium (assembly GCA_965659465.1). GTDB lineage: Bacteria > Pseudomonadota > Alphaproteobacteria > Rhodobacterales > Rhodobacteraceae > CAJXSD01. Next base: position 230 of record CBFHVU010000062.1, read on the forward strand.
GACCCCACAGGCCGCGCACCTGTGACCGTGTTGCTGACCCCATCGCAGGGCGGATGCCCCGGTGTGGAAACACGTTGGCATATGACACCTAATGGGCAGACGGGCTTGGGCGATTTATGTTGGACACTGCATCGCACCCGCGCGCGCATGATGCCCCCCGCATCATGGGATATTATCTGGAAAGGGGATCAGATGAAAGGGGGACACATACGGGCCACCCCCCAACAAAATCGCATCGCATCATGAAATAATGTTCAGTTACGACGCGTTGGTCGCAAAGGGGAAAACATCGCCCCATTCTGCGGCTAAGGTTTTGATATGCGTTTACTGATTTCATTCACGGCCCTGTTTTTATCTGTGGCCCTGTTACAGGTGTCCAGCGGGGGTGTAGGGCCCTTGGATGCGCTGTCGGGATTGGCCTTGGGGTTTGACACCCAACAGATCGGTTTACTGGGATCTGCGCATTTTATAGGGTTCTTTATCGGATGCTGGATCGCCCCGCGATTAATGGGCAGCGTGGGCCATTCACGCGCCTTTGCCGCCTTTATCGCGATGGGAACGATTGGGCTGTTGGCCCATATGCTGGTGATTGATCCCACGGCTTGGGCATTGATGCGCGTGGCCATGGGGCTCTGCGTTGCGGGCTGCTACACCGTGGTTGAGGCATGGTTACAATCCAAAGTGACCAATGAAACCCGCGGGCAAGCGATGGGCACCTATCGCATTGTTGATATGGGCGCATCGCTGGTCGCACAGCTGATTATCAGCGTCCTGGAGCCAGCCAGCTATGTGTCCTATAACCTGTTGGCCTTGGTCTGTTGTGCCGCATTGTTGCCCCTGACATTGACACGGGTCACCCAACCCATCACGCCCAGCGCGCCCAAACTGCGCCCCATGCTGGCCATACAAAAATCACCACTGGCAACGGCAGCCGTGGTTGTGGCGGCATTGTCCGCGGCGTCGTTTCGTATGGTTGGGCCGCTTTATGGTCAGGGGGTTGGATTGACCACCGATGCGATCGCCTATTTCCTTGCGGCCTTTGTTGTGGGGGGTGCCCTAGCGCAATACCCAACCGGATGGCTAGCCGACAAATTCGACCGGCGTTGGGTGTTAATCTGGCTATCCGCTGCGGCGATCGGCAGTTGCGCCATCACAATATTCTGGCCCGCGCATGATACGACCACCATTTTCGTTTTGGCCGGCATTTTTGGATTGACGACATTCCCAATCTATTCTGTCGCCGCCGCCCACGCGCATGATTTTGCCACAACCGAGGAACGCGTTGAATTATCCGCCGCCCTCATGTTTTTTTACGCTCTTGGCGCGATCGCGGCCCCCTATACAGCCTCAGTTTTAATTGAAAACTTTGGGCCGCCTGCGATGTTCGTTCTGATCGCGGCAGGCCATGTCGCGCTGGTGATTTTTGGGATCATCCGCATGCGCGCCGGGCGCGCGCCCTTGGGCAAAACCCCCTATGTCTATGCGCCGCGCACATCCTTTACCATTGGGCGTTTGATGGCGCGCGCGCGCGACCGCCGCAACAAGCCGCACTAACCCTTTCCCCCATCAGAATTCTGGTGTAGGGAAAGGCAAACGCAAGCAATAGGTATCACATGGCACGTCATCTGATTACATCAGCGATCCCCTATATCAATGGGATCAAACACTTGGGCAACCTTGTGGGCAGCCAGCTGCCAGCGGATTTATTCGCCCGCTATCAGCGCGCCCGCGGCAATGAGGTGATGTTTTTGTGTTCAACCGACGAACACGGTACCCCCGCCGAAATCGCCGCCACCAAGGCCGGCAAGCCCGTTGCCGAATATTGCGCCGAAATGCATGCGGTACAGGCCGAAATTGCGGCTGGGTTTCGTTTGTCGTTCGATCATTTTGGCCGATCCTCTAGCCCAGAAAACCATGCGCTGACCCAACATTTTGCTGGCCGTTTGGCCGACCAAGGATTGATCCGCGAGGTGTCGGAAACGCAGATGTATTCCAATGCGGATGGCCGATTCCTGCCCGATCGTTACATCGAAGGGACCTGCCCCAACTGTGGCTTTGACAGTGCGCGGGGCGACCAATGTGATAATTGCACCAAACAATTGGACCCTGTTGATCTGATCAACCCCTATTCCACGATTTCCGGTTCGTCTGATTTGGAAATGCGCGACACCAAACACCTGTACCTGTGTCAATCCAAGATGAAAGACCAGCTAGAGGCATGGATCGACAGCAAAACCGATTGGCCCATTTTGACCACATCCATTGCCAAGAAATGGCTAAACGACGGCGATGGATTGCAAGATCGCGGAATCACGCGCGATCTGAACTGGGGCATCCCCGTCAAGAAAGGCGACGCCGATTGGCCCGGAATGGAGGGCAAGGTTTTCTATGTCTGGTTTGATGCGCCCATCGAATATATCGCCTGCGCCCAAGAATGGGTCAACGCCGGCAAGGGCGACAATTGGGAACGCTGGTGGCGCACGGACAAAGGGGCCGATGACGTCACCTATACCCAGTTCATGGGCAAAGATAACGTGCCATTCCATACATTGTCGTTCCCCTCAACGATTTTGGGATCGGGCGAGCCGTGGAAATTGGTCGATTACATCAAATCGTTTAATTACCTGAACTATGACGGCGGCCAATTCAGCACATCGCGCGGGCGCGGCGTGTTCATGGACCAAGCGTTGGACATTTTGCCAGCCGATTATTGGCGCTGGTGGCTGCTTGGCCACGCGCCTGAGAGTTCGGACGCCGAATTTACATGGGACAATTTCCAAACCTCGGTAAACAAAGATTTGGCAGATGTTTTGGGTAACTTTGTCAGCCGCATCACCAAATTCTGTCGTTCGAAATTCGGAGAGGTGGTTCCCGAAGGCGGCACCTGGGGGGATGCAGAACACGCAGTTATTGCCGACATCACCACCCGCATTCGCGCCTATGAAACCCATATGCAGGCCATTGAGGTCCGCAAGGCCGCCAGCGAACTGCGCGCCATTTGGGTCATCGGCAACGAATATCTGCAATCTGCCGCGCCGTGGTCCACGTTCAAGGAAAACCCGGGCCAAGCCGCCGCACAGGTTCGTTTGGCATTGAACCTGATCCGGCTCTATGCGGTGCTGTCGGGGCCGTTTATTCCCGACGCCAAGGCCACATTATTGTCTGCAATGCACTGCGATGATGACAGCTGGCCCGATGATGTCACCGCTGCGCTACAGATGCTGCCTGTTGGACACACCTTTAGCGTGCCGGATGTATTGTTCCGTAAAATCACCGATGAGGAACGCGAAGAATGGCAAACGCGGTTTGCTGGCACACGCGACTGATCCCTGTTTCACAGGTCAAGACAACGGGTAAAAGGGGGCTTTGTGCCCCCTTATTTCATGCGAAATCTACGAATTTCTGGAATGGCATTTCACGCAATCGTTGCCCCGTCAGGGCAAAAATTGCATTGGCCAAGGCTGGTGCTGCGGGTGGCACAGGGGGTTCCCCGATCCCGCGCACGCGCGTACCCAATTCCAAACCACGTACCGAAATCTGCGGGGTTTGATACAACCGCAGGCTTTCAAAGCTGTCAAAATTGTTTTGCTCCATGGCGCCATCGGTGTAGGTGGTCTCGCCCATGATCGCGTGGCCTAGACCCCACAAAACACCGCCCTGAACCAAGTTTTCGAAATTGACGGGATCCAACACTTTGCCCACATCCGCGGCGACAAAGACGGCATCCAGTTTAATGCCCTGATCGGTTTGACTGATTTGCACAACCTCGGCCACAGGCACCCCAAAGGACATGCAAAACGCCATGCCCTGCGCACGGTTTAGCCCCAAATCAGCACCCCAGTTTGCCATTTCTGCCGCCGCTTGGATCACCAGTCGGCTGTCGTCATGATCGCACAGACGCAAACGTTCCGCCACGGGATCAACCCCCGCCGCATGGCACAGTTCATCGAAAAAGCTTTCGTGGAAAAACGCGTTTTGCGATGCGCCAACGGATCGCCATGAACTGATCGGCGTGGCCAAATCGGGTTTGTATCCGCGCACGCGATAGTTTTCGATCGCAAAGGGTTGTTCCCATGCCCCTGCCACAATCTGCGCATCGGGTCCGGCCGCGGGAAACCCTTGGCGGCCTAACTGTGACCCCATGACCGATGGGCTGGAAATTTGCAAATCAACGGTTTTGATCCCCCCATCTGAAATTTGCCCCTGTGCGCGGGCCATGGCCAATGGGCGGGGATAATCGTGTGTGACATCCTCTTCGCGGCTATAGGTCAATTTAATGGGGCGACCGCGATGCGCCACGGCGATTTCCGCCGCTTGGCGCACAACGTCATCCTCAAGCCGGTGGCCAAAACTGCCACCCATCATCAGGACATGCACATGCACTTGGTCCGGTTCAACCCCTGCGATTTTGGCGACATTGTTTTGAACAAATCGGGGAATTTGCGTGCCGGTCCAGACGTCAACGCGGCCATCGCCGACCAAAACGGTGGCATTTACAGGCTCTAACGGGGCATGCACCAGATAGGGCGCACGATAGCTGGCTTGGACCACATCGCCCGCAGCCAAGGCGGCGTCGCAATCGCCCAGATCACGGTTGGTTGAAACGCGCTTTTCCTCGACAAAGGCGGCCTCGATCGCGGCCCAATGCCCGTCCATCGTGGCAGGCAACGGCGATTGGCCCCATTGGCAATCGACCGCATCCACCGCCTGAAAGGCGCGCCATGTGTTATCGGCGACAACGGCCACGCCACCCGTGACGGGCAGTACATCAATCACCCCACGCATGGCGCGCGCGGCTGCGTCATCAAACCCATCCAATGCGCCACCCAAATGTGGGTTAATTTTTACGGCCGCATGCAGCATGCCGTCCAATTCCACGTCGATTCCATAGGTTTGGGTTCCTGTGGATTTCGCGACCGTGTCAATCCGCTGCATCGGTTTGCCCAGAATACGCCATTGCGACGGATCGCGCAGTTCGACGGATGTGACCAAATCAGTTTTCGCCGCCTGTGCCGCCAAGGTGGTATAGGGGTATTCTGTTCCATCAGGGGCAATGACCTTGCCATCCTGTGTACGCAGTCGGGTCATATGGATGCCCGTTTGATCATGGACCACACGTTTTAATGTTTCGCGCGCCACGGCACCTGCCATCCGCAATTTTTCATATCCATCTGGAACGGTTGTGGATCCACCGGTAATTTGCATACCGATGAATTTCATCACCGCATCTGCAACACCACGGGCTGTTTCGGCCATCATGCCATCGTCGGTTGGCAAAAATGGCACTGCCTCGTGCGATAGGGCCGTGTTGTAATAGGCGGGGTGCGGCACGCCCGGATCTACACGGATTTGGTCTAGGCGAACATCCAGCTCTTCGGCCAGTAATGCGGCCTGAACCGAATAGGCCCCCTGTCCCTTGTCTGCGCGGGGCGTGATCAACGTGATCCCCGTTGCGTCAATCTTGACATAGGGTGTCAGAGCAGCTTGGTTCGTGCCCAAATCATCCAACAGTGGATTTTTAGGATCGCGTTTGTACATGTAATAACCAAACGCTACGCCCCCAACAACCGCGGCCGAGCCGATCAAAAATGTTCTACGGGCAATTTTTTCGATGCGTGACATGGTCTATCCCTCTTGCAGCGTTTTGGCGGCGGTTTTAATCGCGGCGCGGATACGGGGATAGGTGCCACAGCGGCACAGATTGCCCGACATGTAATCATCGATATCCGTATCGGTCGGATCAGGGATAGCCGCCAACAAATCGGCCGCCTGCATGATTTGCCCTGACTGACAATATCCACACTGCGCAACCTGATGTTCCACCCATGCCGCCTGCAACGCATGCAGCGCATCAGGGTGGCCCAATCCGTTGATTGTGGTGACAGAGCCATCCACATCGCCAACGGCCGTTTGGCACGATCGCACGGCCACGCCATCAATATGCACCGTACAGGCCCCACAGGCCGCGATACCGCAACCGTATTTCACGCCCTTGATATCCAATTCATCGCGCAACACCCATAGCAGGGGCATATCTGGTTCGACATCTATATCGAACGCGCGGCCATCAACCGTTAACTTCATGCTTGCATCCATCCTAAACTTTGATTTGTTTGGTAACAGTTAACCATCCGAAACTGTGGTTACAACGTATCTGTGACAATCTAGGGTATATCCTGGATCGCGCCATATACCGACAGGCTGCGAGAATTAACAAAAATGTGATTTCCCAAAGGATCCAATTTGGATTTTATTTATCATTGCATTATTCATAGCCAAGGCTATATGTTGTAGCAACAGGTTTAGCAGGACCCTCATGCACATTACCGACGATCCAAAATTTACGACGAAATTAATGCAGCCGTTCCAAAATGGGAAACGGATGTTGATTGCTGCTGCCCTGCTGTTGCTAGCCATTGCGCCGAATACGATTGGCCACGTCACCCGTGACATGATGCTGGATGCATACTTTCAGGTGTCCGTCTTTGTCGCGGCGACGTTGCTGTTATTTTATGGCAGCGAACGCGTATTCAAAATTGACATCGCGCAGGTGATGCAATCCGCCCGTTGGGGTCAGGTGCCTATGGCCGCCCTGTTTGGCGCCACCCCAGGATGCGGGGGGGCGGTGATTGTTGTGGCCGCCTATTCCTCGGGTCATGTCAGTTTCGGCTCTGTGGTGGCGGCGTTGACTGCGACTATGGGGGATGCCGCGTTTTTGTTGATCGCCACGCGCCCAGATGCAGCCATGGTTGTGTTACCCCTGTCCTTTGTGGTTGGGATTGTCACGGGATGGATTGTGGATGGCATCAATTATCAACCGGCGGCCTCGTCCCAAAGTAGCGGATTAAAAATTCCTGCCATAAACCGGTTACGCAAACGCGATCTTGGGTTTTTGGCGTTGGCTGCCCCAGGGTTTGGCGTTGGGGTTTTGCAACTGGTTCAATCGCCCCTATATGAAGCGATCCCACAGGCGGCGTTGATGGCCATTGGCCTGACGGGAACCGGTGTCGGGTTGACCATTTGGGCCCTGTCCCCGATCCAAGCCATGACAAATTCCACCGATACACCCGTCACCCGCATGGCCGAGGAAACCAGTTTCATTTCCGTTTGGGTGATTGGTGCATATTTGGCTTATGAATATTTGGTCACCTTTGCGGGTCTGGATTTGCAAGGTCTGTTTGAATCTGCGGCCCCCTATTTGCCATTAATTGCTGTTTTGATCGGCTTTATCCCAGGCTGCGGTCCACAGGTTTTGGTCACAACACTCTATATCAACGGTCTGGTGCCATTTGCAGCACTGTTGGGTAACGCAATTTCAAATGACGGCGACGCCCTGTTTCCCGCGATCGCCCTGAACCCCAAGGCAGCGCTGGCGGCAACTGTTGTATCCGCAATTCCTGCGATGTTGATGGCCTATGGGCTTTATTTCATGGCGCCAAGTTTCATGAATTAACGCCACCCGACAATAAGTCAGGAAAGTTTATTTATTGACAATCCCGCCATTGTTACCCATGGTCGCCGCACATCTGACCAGGGAAAACATGACATGCGCCTATATCTGGATACCGCCGATATATCACAGTGGGATGCCCTGCTGCGCACAGGCCTGTTCTATGGTGTAACCACCAACCCCCTACTGGCACAGCGGGCGGGCCTGCGCTATGGCGCGATTGACTGGGCCGATATGGCGCAGCGCGCAGCGGATTTAGGGGCGCAGGAATTACACGGACAGATCACGGGCGATCGTGACCATGCGTTGCGATTTGCCGAAACCCTGTATGATGCGGGGCAACGTGCAGGTATTGCAACGGTCGTAAAAATTCCGCTTAGCCCATTTGGAATTGGAATTGCCAGCCACCTGAAATCGCAAGGCGGCGCCATATTGATGACAGCCTGTTATAGTGCAAAACAATATATCACCGCAGCAGCAATAGGTTCAGACTATATTGCACCCTATTACGGCCGCATGCTAGACCAAGGCATCGACGCCGGCCGCGTGATGGCGGACATGGCTAGCATGATGGGCAAAAGCCCCTGTCGCCCCCTGGTCGCATCCCTGCGAACCTGTGATCAGGTCGTGAATTTGGCCAGCCTGGGATTTGATTGTTTTACCTTATCCCCTGATTTATCCCGCGCCATGATGCGCGATGACCACACAGACACAGCAGCACAAGACTTTGAAAGGGCAGCACAATGATAGTTGTAGGCGGCGAAAACCTGATTGATTACGTTCAAAGCAGCACAGAAAACGGATTGCCCGTTTATACCGCAATACCCGGTGGATCATGTTACAATTGCGCACTGGCCGCCGTGCGACAGGGGCAGCCAGTGGCCTATGCCACGCCCATATCCAATGACACCTTAGGCGATTTATTGGCCAATCGGTTGCTGGCGGATGGGGTCACATTAACCCAGCCCCGCAAGACGGCCCCGACATCATTGGCGGTTGTGTCAGTTGTCGCATCTATCCCCAGTTATCAGTTTTACCGCCAAGGGACGGCCGAGCGATTGGTCAACCTTGACAGCATCCGCAACAGCGTGCCAGCGCAGACCAGAATATTCCACATCGGATCGCTGGCCTTGATTGACGGGGCCGATGCCCAAGCTTGGGAAGATTATTTTATGCAATGCGGGGATTTGGGCATTCTGACATCATTGGACCCAAATGCGCGCCCCATCGTCGTCCAAGATCGCGCACCCTATGTTGACCGGTTAATGCGCATGATCAAGGCCGCTGATATTCTGAAACTCAGCGACGAGGATTTGGAATACCTGTTGCCCGATACGGATATTGACACTGCCTTTGCCCAAATCTGCGACATCGCAAGAGCCGGTATCATCGTGTTAACCCGTGGCAGCCAAGGCGCACGCGTGTTTCACAACGGAACGCTGTTTGACGTGCCCAGCGCCGTGGCCAACCCATTGGTCGATACAGTCGGCGCGGGTGATACATTCATGGGCACCCTGCTGGCGGAAATCAATCAACTGGATGTGACAACAGCACACGATTTACGCACATTAGATCAACAGAGCGTTGGCGCCATCATATCCAAGGCCGCGATTGCAGCGGCCAAGAATTGCGAACATGCAGGCTGCAACCCACCCTATCTGCGCGATTTGCAATAATTCGATACAATGGGTGGCCCCCCGTGTTATTCACACAGCGGGGCCAATGCCCAATCACAGGGTTTTAGCCTGTTCGCGCAAAACGAATTTCTGAATTTTACCGGTCGAGGTGCGCGGAATGTCCTGAAACACATAGGTTTTAGGCACCTTATACCCCGCCAGTTTTTCGCGACACCACTGGTTTAAATCCTCTTGGCTGACTGTGCTGCCCGCAACCCGTTCGACAAAGGCACAGGGCGTTTCGCCCCATTTATCATCGGGCCGTGCCACGACGGCGACAACCTGCACATCGGGATGCTGATAGAGCGCGTCTTCGACCTCGATCGAGGATATATTTTCGCCGCCCGAAATGATCACATCCTTGGACCGATCTTTTAGCTGGATATAGCCGTCGGGGTGACGCACACCCAAATCCCCTGAATGAAACCATCCCCCCTGAAATGCGGCCTGCGTTGCGGTGGGGTTACGAAAATACCCCTTCATCACAACATTGCCGCGAAACATCACTTCGCCCATGGTTTTGCCATCGTGGGGGACGGGCTGCATGGTATCGGGATCCAACACATCCAAGTGTTCCAATGGCAGATACCGCACGCCTTGGCGCGATTTCAGCAAGGCCTGCTGCGCAACAGGCAAATCAGACCATTCCGCATGCCAATCATTTACCACAGCGGGGCCATAGGTTTCTGTCAGACCATATAGGTGTGTGACATCAAACCCTGCCTGCTTCATATCGGCCAAAACCTTTTCCGGTGGCGGGGCTGCGGCGGTGAAAAATTGCACCGCATTGTCTAGGGTGCGTTTTTCATCAGCTTTGCAGGTCAACAACAGCGACATGACAATCGGCGCGCCACATAGATGCGTCACACCATGATCCGCCAGCGCATTCCAAATGGGCGCTGCGCGCACCTGACGCAAACACACATGCGTGCCGATAATGGCAGATAGGGTCCATGGGAAACACCACCCGTTGCAATGAAACATGGGCAAGGTCCACAAATACACCGCATGTTTTTGCATCGATGTTGTCAACGCATTGCCCTGCGCCAACAGATAGGCACCGCGATGATGCGACACCACACCCTTGGGGTCACCCGTGGTGCCAGATGTGTAATTGATTGAAATCGCATCCCATTCATCTAGGGGCATCAACCATGCAAATTCAGGGTCACCTGCGGCCACAAAATCATCGTAATCCTGCGCATTGGAATCCAGTGGCACACGTGTTTCAAATTCGGGGTCCGTGACCTGAATGATAACGGGTGCGACCTGACACAGATCCAGCGCCTGTTGCAACAAGGGCAGGAATTCACCGTCCACGATGATCACCTTGGACATGGCGTGATCCAGCTGAAACGCGATTATCTCAGGATCCAACCGCATATTGATCGAATGCAGCACTGCACCAGACATGGGTACACCATAGTGCGATTCCAGCATTGCCGGCGTGTTGGGCAACAGGGCTGATACTGTATCACCCCGCCCAATCCCCAAACCGGCCAAGGAACTGGCCAAACGAATGGATCGTTCATAAAATTCGCCATAGCTGCGCCTCACCGAACCATGCACGATCGCCACATAATCGGGAAACACCGATGCGGCGCGTTCCAAAAATGTCAGTGGGGTCAGCGGCTGGTAATTGGCGGGGGTCCGATCCAGATCCTGATTATAGGGGTTTTGCGCCATGTGCATCGCTTTCTACTGGTCTTGCCACTGGGCGGGGCGTTTTTCGATAAAGGCGTTGATGCCCTCTTCTGCGTCGCGGGCCAACATGTTTTCAACCATGATATTTGACGCATAATTATAAGCATCAGACAGAGACATATTGCGCTGCGCGTAATAGGCGGCTTTGCCCGTTTTTAAGGTCATTGATGATTTTGACGCGATTTTTTCGGCCATTTCCATCACCGCCGCTGCCAGATCATCCAAGGGCGCAGCCCGATTGATCAAACCAATTTCCGCGGCGCGCTGCGCGGGGACCATGTCGCCCGTCAGCAACATTTCCATGGCGTGCTTATCATGCACATTGCGCGATAGGGCGACCATCGGCGTGGAACAGAACAACCCGATATGCACCCCCGGGGTGCTGAATTTCGCGCTGTCCGCAGCAATTGCCAAATCACAGCTGGCCACCAATTGGCACCCTGCGGCGGTGGCGATACCGGTGACCTGCGCGATGACGGGTTTTGGGCAATTCACAATACCCTGCATCACACCAGAACATTTTGCCATGATTTTGGCGAAATAATCACGCCCGCGATCCGCGTTAGCGCGCCCTGCGGTCATTTCCTTTAGATCGTGGCCCGCGCAAAATGCTGGACCATTGGCAGCCAGCACAATCACCCGCACCGCAGGGTCCATCCCTGCCTGCACAAATTCGTCGCGCAGCCTATCCAACATTGCCTCGGATAATGCATTGCGGCGGCGTTCATCATTTAACGTCAGACGCAAAACGCCCTGATCGGACAATTCACGCAGGACCAATGCTTCGTTTCCCATTTTGTGCCTTTCTAGCGGACGTTGACAGTGACGCTGTCAGACAATGAATTCGCGATGAAACAGTAGCGATGCGCGCGGTGCTGCATATCGTTCAGGTCGGCATCAGACACCGAAAACCCCGTATCAAAGCGCACAACAGGGTTCAGGTCGATTTGCGTCACCGCCATTTGGCCCTTGGGATTTTTGCCCAAATGCGCCTCGGCATAGTCGTGATAACTGGCTACAGGCCATCCCGCCTTGGCGCATAGGGCCAAAAACGTCATCATGTGACAGCTGGACAATGCAGCCGCCAGTGCCTGTTCGGGATTGGTATTTTCAGGCGCGCCGCCCCAATCCGGGGCTGCATCGACATAAAGTTCGCTTTGTGCATTGTAGCTCACCTTATGCTCGGCGGAATATCCGCCGGGCACAAAGTCAGGGGTATTGCGGTGCCAATGCACCTCGACTGCTAAGTCAGACATCTTGATCCTCAGGGTTAGACAGGCCGATTAGGCCGCTGCGATTTTCTTTTTCGGATCATAGAATGGGCGTTCAACCACGGTGCCATTTACCTTGCCCGCATGCGTCGCAACCTCAAGCTGGGTTCCCAGTGCCGCCACATCTGTGGACACCATAGCCAAGGCGATGTTTTGTTTCAATCGGGGGGAATAGACAGCGGATGTTACCTTGCCCACCAATTCGTCGTTTAGGTAAATATCCCAAAACCGTGTGTTTGGTCCTGACAATGGATCGCAATCGATAATTAAACCCACTTGCTGACGCCTGATCCCTTCGGCTTGGATTTTTCTCAGCGCTGCCTTGCCAATAAAATCAGCCTCCATCTCAAGGTCTACCAAGCGATCAAAGCCCAACTCATAAGGGTTTGTGTGAATATCTGCATCCGCATGATACGACAGCATTCCACCTTC
>CBFHVU010000063.1:0-12743 GCA_965659465.1 uncultured Paracoccaceae bacterium
CATCCCGCGGCCTATCCTGAAATCATTGTCACATCCTCGGAAAAAGGATGGGGCATTGAAACACTGCGATCGACAATCGCAACCTTGGTCTAGGTCCGCTTGCACTGACGGACTAAATATCGCAAAACCTATCAGGTAACTTGGAACATCAAGAAATGAAGAAACGGGACATGAATCGCGATTGGATTGCCACCGCCAGCACGCTGTCACAGGCGTTGCCCTATCTGCAACGCTACACGGGCGCCATCGTCGTCATAAAATTGGGCGGTCACGCCATGGGCAGCGACGAAGGCATGGACAGTTTCGCCCGCGATGTTGTGTTGATGCGCCAAGTCGGCATTAACCCCGTAATCGTGCATGGCGGCGGCCCCATGATCAATGCCTTGCTGGATAAATTGGATATCAAATCCGAATTCGTCAAAGGCAAACGTATCACCGACGAGAAAACCATGGACGTAGTGGAAATGGTGCTGTCGGGCACAGTAAACAAACGCATTGTTCAGGCCATCAATCGCCAAGGCGGTCGTGCGGTCGGTCTGTCGGGCAAGGACGCGAATTTGATTTTCTGCGAACAAACCGACCCAGAATTGGGATTAGTGGGCACCCCATCACGTATTGACCCCAGCGTGATCAACAGCCTGTTTTCTGACGGTTTCATCCCCGTCATCGCCCCATTGGGCGCGGGGGACAATGGCGAAACATTTAACATCAACGGCGACACCGCCGCAGGCGCTATCGCCGCCGCATTGAAAGCCGATCGTTTGTTGCTGCTGACCGATGTCAGTGGCGTCAAAAATGACCAAGGCGAGGTTCTGACAGAACTCAGTGCGCCGCAAATTCGCGAACTGACCGAAAATGGCACCATTGCAGGCGGCATGATCCCCAAAACAGAAACGGCCCTGAACGCGCTTGAGGGCGGCGTTCGCGCGGTTGTGATTTTGGATGGACGCGCGCCCAATGCCTGTTTGTTGGAATTATTCACCGAACATGGGGCCGGATCGATCATTCGTTTGTGATCGGTCTTTATGCCACATTGATTCCTGATCAATGTCGCCTAAACTAGGACCATGGAAAACGAAACTCTGATCCGGCTTGGTGTATTTTTGGGGCTGTTCAGCCTTTTGGCCCTGCTGGAAACCATTGTGCCGCGGCGTGTGCGCCCTGTGGCACGTGGATCGCGCTGGTTGACCAATTGGGGCATGACTATCGCCAATACCCTGACCATGCGCATTATGGCAGTTGCATTGCCGTTGTTGGCGGTTGGGGCGGCAATTGATGCGGGTCGTGCGGGTATCGGCCTGTTCCATCTGGTGGATTGGCCCACTTGGGTTGAAATCACATTGGCCATTGTGGTGTTTGATTTCGCGATTTGGTTTCAACATCTGATCACCCATAAAATACCGCTGCTGTGGCGGTTGCACCGCGTGCATCATTCTGATCGGGATTTGGATGTCACCACCGCAATCCGGTTTCATCCACTGGAAATCGCGCTGTCTATGATCATCAAAATTGGGCTGGTCTATGCCTTGGGGCCCGCTGCAATCGCGATCATTTTGTTTGAAATTATCCTGAACGGAACGGCTATGTTTAACCATGCCAATATCCGAATCCCCGATCCGCTGGAACGCATGGTCCGTCTGGTTTTGGTGACCCCGGACATGCACCGCGTGCATCATTCGGTGGATCGGAGCGAACATGACAGCAACTATGGCTTTGCCCTGTCGATCTGGGATCGTCTGTTTGGGACCTATATCGCGCAGCCCAAACTGGGACATGACGACATGACCATCGGCCTGCAATGGCAAGACACCGGACCGCTTAGGCTGGGGTGGAGCCTGTGGCTGCCATTTCGCCGCAAATGAATTGGGACCAATTACAGCACATGTTAGAACCGCTGGGATTGCGACCTATCGGGGCCATGCGCCCCGATAATGCAACCCCTGCCCCTGTCATTGTGCCAATTGCGCCGAGCGAGCCGAATTTTTGGCAGATCTTTCGCAACAGCCCAGAATTTGGTGACGGCGCAGATCATCCTATGGATCGTTGGTCTGAACGGGTCATCACTGATTTGGCCGTAAAAATCGGGGCCAGCGCCTATTTTCCATTCTCAGGTCCCCCCTATTATCCATTTTTTGATTGGGCATTGGCCACCGGTCGGGTGCATCAATCACCGATCCGTTTGGCGGTGGATCATAGGGCAGGTTTGTTTGTGGCCTTTCGTGGGGCGATTGGTCTGGCCCATGACATCGATGCGCCAGAACCAACAAACCACCCCTGTGATGGTTGCGATGCGCCCTGCGCCACATCCTGCCCAATCGGGGCATTTGACACAGGCGTTTACGCCGCAGACGCCTGCACGCAGCATATCACATCACAGGCCGGCACCCAATGTTGGCAAGGTGGGTGTTTGGCCCGCCGCAGCTGTCCGTTGACGCGCCAAACACAGCGCATCGCGGAACATGCGCAATTTCATTTGCGGGCCTTTGCAAAGCGGTAATACCCGTCGTTATTTGCGGATTTCGTCGGGGTATACGCCCCACATTGCGGACTTGGGCGCCCAGCCTTTGTGGCCGTCCGCTTTGACTTGGCACCAATTTGGCGTGCATGCCTCAAGATCGGCAATGACGTTTTGGGACAAAATCGCAACTATTGGGGATGTGTCATCGGGTTTGCGATACAGAGGTTGCTGATCTGTTGTTATCAATACGGTGCGAACGCCCGACAACAATGAATAGTGGATCCAACCCCCTGCCCCTTCGACATCGCGGACGCGGCGCCAATTTTCGTATTCGCCGTAAATTTCCACAGGCAAGTTTTTTTGTTTATAAACCCAATCAATCCGATGCGACAAGGATGGCCCGCGTCTGACATTCGCTTCGTTTGATTTAATGGAAACAAAGCGCGGCAGCGGCAAATTTGTCACCGAACCACGGCTGTCTGCATGGACCAAGGCAGGAACAATTCCCAAGGCCGCACAGACCAAAATGCAAGTCAATCGCTTCATCAATGTCACACCTGACTAAAACTATTCGCGAAAGGGTGCTTGTGCCCCCAAGGATTTTGCCACACTGTGACATTATTGGACGTCAAAGAAAAGCACCAGGAGCGAATAATGCCATCTGATCGTTTGAATGTTGTCGTAACACGCCGTTTGCCCGAAGTGGTCGAAACACGGTTAAAAGAATTGTTCAACGTCACCCTGCGCGCGGATGATACCCCAATGACCCGAGATGAGCTGACCCAAGCGGTCAGCCAAGCGGATGTGTTAATCCCGTGCATCGCCGACAAAATTGATGCAGGATTGATTGGACGTGCAGGACCACAATTCAAACTGATCGCCAATTTTGGTGCAGGCATTGACCATATCGACGTCACAACCGCATTGCAGCGGGGCATTTTGGTATCGAACACCCCAGATGTGGTCACTGATGATACCGCAGACATGACGATGGCCCTGATGATGGCCGTTTTACGCAAAATCCCCCAAGGTTTGTCCGCCATGCAATCAGGACAATGGGGCGGATGGTCGCCAACAGGGTTTTTGGGTGGACGTTTGGGGGGACGACGGCTGGGCATTTTGGGAATGGGACGGATTGGTCAGGCGGTCGCGCGGCGCGCACAGGCCTTTGGCATGCAGGTGCATTATCACAACCGCAAACCATTGCGTCACGAAATTGAACAGCAATTGGGGGCCAGATATTGGGATAGTCTGGATCAAATGGTCGCCCGCATGGATGTGATTTCGATCAATTGTCCGCATACGCCGTCAACATTTCATTTGATGAATGCACGCCGGCTGAAATTATTAAAACCGAGTGCGGTCATCGTGAACACATCACGTGGCGAGGTGATTGATGAAAATGCCCTTACACGGATGCTGCGGGCGGGCGAATTGGCCGGTGCAGGATTGGACGTTTATGAACATGGGGTCGAGATTAACCCGCGATTAAGAGCACTGGAAAACGTGGTACTGCTGCCGCATATGGGATCTGCCACGCAAGAGGGGCGGATTGAGATGGGCGAAAAGGTGATTATCAACATCAAAACCTTTGCCGATGGGCACCGTCCACCGGACATGGTTGTGCCGTCCATGCTGTAGGGTTTTGTCACATTTGTTGAAAACGCGCCCTTGCGGGCGCGTTGTGAGTATTTGGGCAAAAATGAAAGACCAAGACTGAATAGATCAATCAGTGAATTTGTTATCACGCGGGAAACCACGCGGGGCCATGCGGCCCGCACTGGCGCGTTTGGCAACCCATTCGGTCAGGTCTGTTTCTGTCCGCGTGCGGCCCGCGGGGTCGAGCCAGCTGAGGCCATTTGCAATATGGAAGGTGGTGACGTCCGATAGGCCACCATCTTTGTACTTTTGCAAGCGCACCCCTTTGCCACGCGCCATTTCGGGCAGCTCTTCAATTGCGAAGATGAGGACCTTGCGGTTTTCGCCGACAACAGCTACATGGTCGCCGTCAACAGGGCGGCAGACGCGGGCGATATTACCATCGCGTACGTTGAGGACTTGTTTGCCGGTTCGGGTTTGAGCAATCACGTCATCTTGGGGAACGATAAAGCCATCCCCCGCAGAGGAGGCGATCAGCAGTTTACTGCCGGGGGTATAGATTAAGATGTCCACGATATCCACGTCATTGGGCAGATCGACCATCAAACGCAGCGGTTCACCCATACCGCGCCCGCCAGGCAGGTTGGCAGCCAAGACCGTATAGAACCGGCCATTGTTGCCCAAGACCAGCAATTTGTCAGTGGTTTCGGCATGGAACATGAACCGTGGGCTGTCGCCATCTTTGTATTTCAATTCGCGGGTCAGGTCGATGTGGCCAGTCATCGCGCGGATCCAGCCCATTTGACTGCAGACCACTGTGACGGGTTCGCGTTCGATCATAGCCTCTAGGGGGACTTCTTCGGCTTCGGCGGCCTCGGCCAAGATGGTGCGGCGCGCGCCGCCCGCATAGTCTTTGCCAAATTTTTTGCGGGTCTCGCGCAGTTGTTCGGAAATGCGCGCCCATTGCAACGTTTCTGAAGCAAGCAGTTCGTCCAATTCGGCGCGTTCGGCCATCAAAGCATCGCGTTCGCGGACCAGTTCCATTTCCTCAAGCCGGCGCAAAGACCGCAGGCGCATGTTTAGGATGGCTTCGGCTTGCACCTCGGTCAATTCACCCGCGGCTTTTAGGTCGGGGCCGATATAGTCTTTCTCGGATGTGGCGCGTTTGTGGGCGATGGACCAGTTTTCGGCCATCAGCGCCGCCTTGGGGTCGTCATCATAGCGAATGATATCAATCACGCGATCTAGGTTTAGAAAGGCGATAATCAGGCCTTCCAATACCTCAAGCCGGTGATCAATTTTTTCCATTCGGTGGGTTGAACGACGCTGCAATACATCGCGGCGGTGGTCCAAAAAGGCGCGCAAGACCTGTTTTAACGAACTGACCTGGGGTGTGACGCCGTCAATCAAAACGTTCATGTTCAAAGAAAACCGGATTTCAAGGTCCGAGTTTTTGAACATCATGCCCATCAGCATATCGGGTTCGACGTTTTTGGTTTTGGGTTCCAAAATCAGGCGAATGTCTTCGGCGCTTTCATCGCGGACATCGCCCAGAATTGGGACCTTTTTCGTTTGGATCACTTCGGCGATTTTTTCAATCAGTTTTGATTTTTGGACCTGATAGGGGATTTCTGTGACTACTATTTGCCATTGACCACGGCCCAGATCTTCGACGTGCCATTTTGCCCGCAGTCGGAATGAACCGCGACCGGTTGCATATGCGTTACGGATGTTTTCAGGGCTTTCGACCAGAACACCACCGGTGGGAAAATCGGGCCCAGGCACATAGTTTAACAGCGTGTCGTCGCGCGCATCAGGTGTTTTGATCAGATGCAAACAGGCGTCGCACAGTTCCGCGATATTGTGGGGCGGAATGTTGGTAGCCATGCCCACTGCAATACCACTGGATCCATTTGCCAACAGATTGGGAAAGGTGGCGGGCAGCACAACCGGTTCGGTCAGGGTCCCATCATAGTTTTCACGAAAATCAACTGCGTTTTCGTTCAGACCCTCTAGCAACGCCTCGGCAACGGCAGTCATGCGTGCCTCGGTATAGCGTGATGCGGCCGGATTATCGCCGTCGATATTGCCGAAATTCCCCTGCCCATCAACCAGCGGATAGCGCACGTTGAAATCCTGCGCCAAGCGGGCCATCGCGTCATAGATCGCCGCATCCCCATGCGGGTGATAATTGCCCATCACGTCGCCGCTGATCTTGGCGGATTTCCGGAACCCCCCATTCGACGCCAAGCGCAATTCGCGCATTGCATATAATATACGCCGGTGCACAGGTTTCAAACCATCGCGCGCATCTGGCAAAGCACGGTGCATAATCGTGGACAAGGCATAGGTCAGATAGCGATCACCAATTGCACGACGCAATGGTTCAGCCGTGATCTTACCTGCTTCGGGGGTTTCAAACGTATCGCTCATAATCAAACGAATATATCGTGTTTCACGATTGGTAAAGCAGTCTTGGACAGATCATGACATTTTACGCAGCAGATTGTTTTTATATTGCAGCTATGCCATAGCTTGGGCTAAAAACAGGGGGCGGTACTATGGCTAGTAAATCAGTTCTGATCACAGGATGTTCATCAGGCATTGGGTTTGATGCGGCACATGGATTGCGTGACGCGGGATGGCGGGTGTTCGCCACCGCGCGCAAACCCCAAGATGTCGATCGCCTGCGTGACTTAGGATTTGAAAGCGTGGTTCTAGACTATGCAGATGATGATAGCATTTCACAAGCTGTCGCATATGTCACAAATCAAACCGGCGGCACATTGGATGCCGTGTTCAACAACGGGGCCTTTGCCTGCCCGGGCGCGGTCGAGGATTTGCCCCGCGGGGCATTGCGCGAAATTTATGAAACCAATCTGTTTGGCGTACATGAATTGACCCGTCAGGTGATCCCCATCATGCGGGCCCAAGGCCATGGGCGCATTGTGAACTGTTCATCCGTTTTGGGCATGGTGCCCTTGAAATGGCGCGGTGCCTATAATTCAACCAAATTCGCGCTTGAGGGGCTGACACATACACTGCGGTTGGAAATGCGGGAAACTGAAATTGATATTATTTTGATCCAGCCTGGGCCAGTAACATCCGACATCCGCAAAAATTCAATCCCACAGTTTGAACGCTGGATTGATTGGAAAGGATCAGCACGTGCATCGCAATACGAAACCAGATTGATCCCACGCCTTTATACCGACAGCGGACCCGATACATTTGAATTGCCCGCCTCGGCCGTTACAAAAAAGCTGCGCCATGCGCTGGAAAGCAAAAGACCAAAGTTAAATTATTATGTCACGACACCTACATATTTTATGTCCGTCGCCAAACGCATACTGCCAGCACGGGCATTAGATTGGCTCTTGGATAAGTTTTAGTGACAAAACTTCGCACCCCCATTCGCTTTTGTGAAAAATCCCGCTAGATATCGTCGCAACGCAGCACAAGGAATGTCTGGATGAACCAAGACCCGTTATTTTATGTCGTTATCATCGCAATGGCCGTTGTTGCCATTATTATGCTGATCGGTATCGGTGGCTTTGGCAAAGGCGGCGATTTCAACCGAAAGTATGCCAATAAAATTATGCGATTACGCATTATTGCGCAGTTTATCGCCGTGCTTTTAATTCTGCTCTTTGTTTACCTAAGGTCCTGAGGAAAATATGGTTGTTCTAAACAAAATTTATACGAAAACTGGTGATGATGGCGAAACAGCGCTGGGAAATGGATCGCGGGTTGCGAAACATTCGATGCGTGTGACCGCCTATGGCACGACAGATGAATTAAATTCCTTTGTTGGGCTGGCCCGGCTGTCGGCCACGGGTGCCACAGATGATATGTTGATGCGGATCCAAAACGACCTGTTTGATATTGGCGCCGATCTGTGCCGCCCCGACATGGAACAAGACGCCGAGGCAGAATATCCCCCACTACGGATCATAGAATCACAGGTTAACCGACTGGAATCTGAGATCGACGCCATGAATGCCGATCTGGAGCCTTTGCGCAGCTTTATCTTGCCCGGGGGATCGGAATTGTCGGCTAAATTGCATCTGTGCCGCACCGTTTCACGCCGCGCCGAACGCGAAACCGTGGAACTGGCCACAATGGAATCGGTCAACCCACACGCAGTGAAATACCTTAATCGTCTTTCGGATTGGTTTTTTGTCGCCGCACGGGTGGCCAATGACAATGGCAAAGACGATGTTCTGTGGGTTCCGGGGGCCAATCGCTGATAATTTTTTGATGACGCGGCGTAGTTTATCGCTAACGTGACGATTTTATCCTGTTTTTGACCGCAACAAACCATTATCAACAAAATACGAAATTTTGATGCCGCAGCCAGCGGCATTCCAACGAAGGAGATAAATGCCGATGAAGGTCGTGGTACCTGTCAAGCGCGTGATCGACTATAACGTAAAAGTCCGCGTCAAAGCGGATGGGAGCGGTGTTGATCTTGCCAACGTGAAAATGTCGATGAACCCATTCGACGAAATCGCCGTAGAAGAGGCGATCCGTCTAAAAGAGGCCGGCAAAGTCGAAGAAATCATCGTCGTATCCATCGGCGTTGAAAAATCCCAAGAAACGCTGCGGACTGCGCTGGCGATGGGTGCCGACCGTGCAATTTTGGTCACGGCAACAGATGATGTCCACAACGATATCGAACCATTGGCGGTTGCGAAAATTCTGGCCGAGGTCATCGCGGATGAACAACCTGGTCTGGTGCTTTGCGGCAAGCAAGCCATCGACAACGATATGAATGCAACCGGCCAAATGTTGTCAGCATTGCTGGGCTGGTCCCAAGCGACCTTCGCCTCTGAGGTTGCCGTGGACGGCGATCATGCAACGGTCACCCGCGAAGTGGACGGCGGTCTGCAAACGATCAAGGTCAAAATGCCTGCGGTCATTTCAGTTGATTTGCGTCTGAACGAACCACGCTATGCATCTCTTCCCAACATCATGAAAGCCAAGAAAAAGCCGCTGGACATCAAAACAGCCGCCGATCTGGGCGTCGATGTGACCCCCCGTTTGACAATCGTCAAAACTGGCGAACCCGCCGCCCGCGAAGCTGGCATCAAAGTAGGATCCGTCGACGAATTGGTCGCAAAACTGAAAGAAGTAGGAGCAGTATAATGGCAGTTCTATTACTTGCAGAATTAAATGGCGCCGATCTGGCCGTTGATGCAACAGCCAAGGCTGTGACAGCCGCCCGTGCATTGGGTGACGTGACCGTTCTTTGCGCCTCATCCGGCTGCAGTGGTGCCGCCGAAGCAGCCGCAAAATTGGACGGCGTGGCCAAAGTGCTGTGCGCCGATGATGCCGCCTATGGTAATGGCTTGGCAGAACCTATTGCGGATTTGGTTGTCTCTTTGGCCGGTGATTATGAACATATCGTCGCCCCGGCGACAAACAGCGCCAAAAACATCCTGCCCCGCGTTGCAGCACTGTTGGACGTGATGGTAATCACCGACGCAACCGCCGTCGTTGACGCCAACACATTCGAACGCCCCATCTACGCGGGCAACGCAATCCAGACTGTTCAATCATCTGACGCCACCAAAGTTGTCTCCTTCCGGACTGCAAACTTTGATGTGGCAGACCAAGGCGGATCCGCATATGTTGACACCATCGCAGCCGCCGGCAACCCAGGCCTGTCCGAATGGGTCGAAGATAAAGTCGCGGCCTCTGACCGTCCCGAACTGACATCTGCAGGCATCGTTGTCTCAGGCGGTCGCGGCGTAGGCTCCGAAGAAAGCTTTGCGATGATCTCAGGCCTGGCCGACAAACTGAACGCCGCCGTGGGTGCATCCCGCGCCGCCGTCGACAGTGGCTATGCCCCTAACGACTGGCAAGTTGGCCAAACTGGCAAAGTTGTCGCACCCGACCTATACGTTGCCGTCGGCATCTCGGGCGCCATCCAACATTTGGCCGGTATGAAAGACAGCAAAATCATCGTCGCCATCAACAAAGACGAAGAAGCCCCCATTTTCCAAGTCGCAGACTACGGCCTTGTCGCCGACCTCTTCGACGCAGTTCCTGAACTGACCGAAAAACTGGGCTAACCCAAAATACCAAGCCCCGCTCTCGGCGGGGCTTTTCATTTCTTAAAACCAAATTTGATTTTTTGTCTAAAAATATCCCCGCCGGAGGCATCCGCACTATAAACCCGCGCGCGCCTGTCGGCCATCCTCATACCGGCTCGGCGGTCAACCAAACGCCACCCTCAGGCCGCAGCGTCAACACCATCACAGGATCCGGCACCTTTCCCGCAACGGGGCTAAACCGAAACCGTGTCAGAATGGACGCCAAAATAATCACGGCCTCATTAATTGCAAATTGCGCGCCGATGCAAACACGTGGTCCATCAATAAACGGGATATAGGCAAATCGATCAATTGATTTCGGATTTTCAAATCGCTCAGGAATAAACAAATCGGGATCCTGCCATAGTAACCGCGACCGATGCAGCGCATATAGCGGCAAGATCATTGTATCGCCCTTGCGGATTTGGCGACCACACAAGACATCCCGATCCATCGCAGTGCGCGACAAAATCGCAGCTGGTGGATACAAACGCATTGTTTCATCGATAATCTGACGGATAAATGGCAAATGTGCCAAATCTGCCTCTTCGGCAATCCGACCATCTAACTGCGCTTTGGCCTCTTCAATCGCGCGCTCTTGGTAATGGGGGTGATTGGCCAACAAATACAATGCCCACGACAACGCTAGGGCCGTTGTTTCATGCCCCGCCAAAATAAACGTCAACAAATTGTCGCGCAATTCATCTGTTGTCATACCGCGCTCAGTTTCGGGATCCTTGCTATGCACCAACAAATCCAACAAATCGCTGACCTTATCTGCGCTTGGCTTGGTCTTGCGGTCATTGATCACGCGATCAGCCTGTGCCTTTAGGTATTTCAATTCATGCGCGGCAATCGTGCGTTTGAACCGCGGCACCCAGGTCGGTGCATCGAGCATATCCAACACGGTCATTTTTGCACCGGTTTCCAAATACCGCTCTAGCGCACGATGCACCATGTCGCGATCCAGCCCATCATTTCCGGTAAAGGTTACATCCGAAATCACCTCAAACGTGGCTGTCGCCATTTCATCATGCAAATCGACCGCACGGTGCCCAGCTGCTGCAATACGGTCAACCGAACGCTGTGCGGCATGTGACATAATGGGCGATAAATTCCGGATGTTGCGCGGGCTGAACACGGGCGCAACCGCGCGGCGCTGCCAGCGCCAATGCGCGCCCTCGGCCACGAACATTGATTTGCCGATTGCAGGCCCCAAAACATTACGTGTGGCCAACGATTTGGGATAATTCCCGACGTTATCCAGCAAAATTTGCCGCATGGCACCCGGATCCATAATCATATGCCAGCGTTTACCTGTAAAACCACTCAGGATCGGCTGCTGTAATGCAATATCTGGAATAATCGCCAATGCGTTTTTTTGGACTGCACGAACTGATCCGATCAACCCAACTGGATTGTTATGCATGTCGACTTTGGTCGGAACAAAATTAGGGGTGTCCATTGAAAAACCATTTGATTAGCTATGAAAAAGGTAGGCGCGATATTGACCAAGGTCAATATAAGCTATCATTAATATGTTTCCAAACCGATAAAACTGCTATAGCAGATACACAATAAACGGGGGAACACTATGAAATCTGCAATTCTGGCCGCATCACTCTTTTTGGGACTTTGTGCTTGCACGCCCCCTGTCACCGACAAACCCGTTGTGCCCATTGGTGATTTTAATTTGGGATATAACGTGGTCGTTGGCGACCAAATGGCCCAAGGGCCTCTATCGCGCACCGCAGATACACAAGCCATTACAACATCGCTGAAAACCGCAATCGACGAACGCCTGTCGCGCTATGATGGCGACAAACTGTACCATGTGGTCACCCATGTGGATTTGTATGTCATGGGCCGCACGGGTGTTCCGTTCGTGTTCAGCCCGAAGACAGCTTTGATGGTGTCAATGACGGTTTGGGATGATGCTGCGCAAGCTAAATTAAACGAAACCCCTATACAAATGACATTGTTGGAAAACACCAATTCGAAAAATGTCCTAGGTTCAGGGCTGGGACAGACAGTCGAGGAACAAATCCAAAGCATGGCTGAAAGTGCCGCCTATCAAATTGAAAGCTGGCTGCGCAAACAAAACCGTGAACAAAATTGGTTCAATCCAGATGTGGATGTCCCGCTGTATGCGCCCCCACAGGCGGTAGAAAATGCGGATGCATCCTAAAGGCGATGCAATTTTACAATGCCTGACAGAAACTGCGCATATCGCACAAGATGGGCTTGATTTTTTACTCTAATCCTTCTAAACGCGCGCCTGATGGAAACTGGGGCGATGCCCCCCAAACAAAGAGGCGCTTGACGCATGGCAAAGGAAAAGTTTGACCGCAGTAAACCCCACTGCAACATCGGCACAATCGGTCACGTTGACCACGGCAAAACAACGCTGACAGCGGCGATCACAAAGTATTTTGGTGACTTCAAAGCCTACGACCAAATCGACGGCGCACCCGAAGAGAAAGCCCGCGGCATCACCATTTCAACAGCCCACGTTGAGTATGAGACAGAAGCACGCCACTACGCCCACGTTGACTGCCCAGGCCACGCTGACTATGTGAAAAACATGA
>CBFHVU010000064.1:0-12546 GCA_965659465.1 uncultured Paracoccaceae bacterium
GACGGGTTGATTTGGGGCGGTTGTCGGGGATCAAGGATTCGGTCCAGTCCACCAAATCGGCCCCATCCGTTTCAGGATCAAGCGTCAGTGTCCCCAATGTGGGATGCGTTAGGCAAAGATGCGATTGGTCATCGGACCATTGCGAATGAATCGCGTTCAGGCTTGGTGCTTTGGACCCTATCGTAAAATTGCGACAGGGCGCCCATTGGCGCCCGTCTTGGTCTGTTGCCTCATGTATCACGGCCCAGGCGCGATCCAATGGCAATGACTGGCCGGCGGCGATATCCACATGATCCAGTGCCTCGCGGCTGTGGGATTTGATGGGATACCGCCAAATTTCGGCCAGTGTTATCATTTTGCAGCCTTGTTCCGTCTTATGCTTTTCTTGATATTGCCAAAGACGTCGGGTTTATACCCTTGGGACCGCATAATCAGGTATTGCTGGGTGAATGTGATCGTGTTGTTTGCAATCCAGTAAATGACCAGACCCGATGCAAAGGTGCCCAGCATGAACATAAATACCCATGGCATCCATGCGAAAATCATGGCTTGGGTCGGATCGGTGGGCGCTGGGTTCAGTTTTTGTTGCAGCCACATGGAAATGCCCAACAAAATCGGCAACACGCCCAAGGAAATCAACGCCAACAGGCTATCTGGTGCAGGCGCGGCATAGGGCAGCAATCCAAACAGGTTCAGAATGGATGAGGGATCAGGCGCGGACAAATCCTTGATCCAACCAACCCAAGGCGCGTGGCGCAATTCCAGTGTGACAAAGATCACTTTGTACAATGAGAAGAAGATCGGGATTTGCAGCAGGATCGGCAAACAGCCTGATGCAGGATTGACCTTTTCTTTCTTGTACAGGGACATCATTTCCTGTTGCAGCTTGGCGCGATCGTCGCCGGAACGTTCCTTGATTTTCTCCATCTCGGGCTGCAATTCTTTCATTTTCGCCATAGAGACATAGGATTTATACGCAAGCGGGAACAGCAATGCCTTGATCAGCAATGTCAGACCAATAATCGCCCAGCCCATGTTGCCAATCAGACCGTTCAACCAATGCAAAACCGCAAACATGGGTTTCGTGATAAAGAAAAACCAACCCCAATCGATGCTGTCTAGGAACCCATCAATGCCCTCTTTTTCATAGTTGCGGATGGTTTCCCATTCTTTGGCCCCTGCGAAAAATTGCGTGGTTGTGGAAATCTGTGTGCCCGCAGCCACGGTTTGGGGGGCCATTACGGCCTCGGCCTGATAGATGTCTGAGGCGGGGAAATATTTCGCCGTCGACCGGAACCCGACACCATTTTGCGGGATCAAGGTTGTCATCCAGTAATGGTCGGTAAAGCCGATCCAGCCTTTGTCTGCCACTTCGATGCGCTTGGCGTTGGTACCTTCACGGTCGTCGATATCATAATCGACCAAGGTGTCATAATCGTCCTCGGCCAATTCACCGTCCGAGACGCGCACCAGACCTTCGTGCAAGATAAAGAAATTTTTCAATTCAGCAGGTGTGCCGTGGCGACGGATCAATCCATAGGGACGCAATGTGACATCGGCACCGGATGCGTTTTTGACGGTTTGCGTCACGGTGAACATAAAGTTTTCGTCAATCGCAATGGTGCGTTCAAAATTCAAACCCTGCCCATTTGACCAAACCAAGGTGACAGGCGTGGTTGGGGTCAATGTGTCGTTGCCAGAAACATCCCAGATGGTATCGGGTGTTGGAACCGCGCCAGCATCGACACCACCCAAGGCAGCCCAACCAAACGCAGCGTAATAAGATTCGGGTGTTCCGACAGGTTTCAGCAAGGTGACCTGTGGTGTGGATGGATCAACCTCGACGTGGTAATCGACCAACGACAATTCATCAATGCGCCCGCCAACAGTTGAAATCGACCCTTGAACACGGTCCGTGTCGATGGTGATGCGCGCCCCTTCGATTTGGGGGGTGGGGGTCGGCAATGCAGCGGACTGTTCAACGATCGGCGTTGCGGTTACGCCCGATGGAACAGCCTGTTCGCTGATGGCAGTTTCATCAGGTGCAGGCGGCTCAGGCGGCGGGAACATCACAAACCACACCACAATCACGATAAAGCTAAGTACTGAGGCCAGAATTAGGTTTTTGTTCTGATCATCCATTTTTGGTCGCCACCTGTCCGTTAATCTTGCACAGGGTTCAACAGAGGTATCCCGCAAAGGTCAAGGCCCTATTGCCCAATTTCAGGTCGAAAGCGACGAAACCCCCCAAAAAGTGATCGTTCTTAGCCGATTCCACGGGCGCGACCGAGCAGCGCATGGTATTTTTCCACCCACTTGGGAATGTCGTGTCCGGGCATCGGGCGGGCGATGGCATAGCCTTGGATGACATCTGCGCCCTGTCGGATAACCTCGCATTGTTCGCCAATGGTTTCGACGCCTTCGGCGACGATTTTCAAATCCAATTCTTGGGCAATGGCCACCATAGCGGACAACAATCGTTTTTGTTTGGGGTCGCTGTCGCAATGGGTGATAAAGCTGCGATCGATTTTCAGGCGATTCAATCTTGCATGGCGCAGGGATGGAATCGATGCGTGACCTGTCCCAAAATCATCCAAATCAATTTGGCACCCCAATTGACCTAGGGCATGAATATTTTTGCTGATTATGTCGTCTGCGTTTTTGATCACCACATTTTCGACAACCTTTAACCGCAGCGCCGACGCCGGGTGTTTATGCCGGCGCAGATGCCAACGGATTTGATCGACCAAACGCGGATCTGACAGATCCTCGGTTGATAAATTGACGCTGACGGTCGCAATGTGACAGCCCTGTTCAGCCCAGACGCGCCGCGCATGCAGGGCACAGTTCAAAATCTGGCCCGTGGTTTGACGCATCAACCCAGCCGATTCCAGAACGGGCAAAAATACGTTCGGTGCCACGACTGTGCCATCGGATTGTTGCCATCTGGCCAATGCCTCGACCCCGATGACCTGATTGGAATGGGCGCAGATTTGCGGTTGGAAATAGGGGATAATTTCCCCATTTTGCAACGCCTTAGCTAACATTGGGCTGGTGGAGTGATCGGCAACCGGTTTTGTATCGGTCATATCTTGCGCAAACATGCGGACCGCGCCATGCCCAACGCGGTTTGCGGCCGTGAATGCGACCCGTGCTGCGCGCATCAGATCCTTGGCTGATGAAATCGCAGGATGATCCGTGGTGGCAAACCCAACGGATAGGCTAAAATAATGTGGCGTGTCATCAATGACATAGGCTGGATCAATCGCGCGCTGTAATCGGTGCGCAATCGCGATCAATGTGTGCATTGGATTGGCTGGCAATTAAAAAACCGGCATAGAACCTATGGTCGGCCTCATGCAGCAATAATGTATCTTGGCGTAACACTTGGGCCAAACGATCATAGGTTTTGGATATGACGCGTCGAGCAGCCGCCGGATCATGGCGCTGCGCCCAATCGTCAAACCCATCCAGCGATAGGGTGAACAGCACAGCCGGATGTGGCGCATCAAGCCGCGTCAGGGGGGCCAAATTGGCCAGAATATAGGCGTCTGTGCGATACAGTTGACGCCCCGCGCTGGGATAGGGGCGTGGTTTGATAAACGTGGCCAAGGCGATGGCAGAGCAGCCCGTGCCACATAAAATGCCGACCGATAAATCCGTATTCGCAGCCACTGTCGCCCCAAACAACGGCAATCCCGTGATCCCAACACGCCGCGCGTAATTGCCCGCAACACCCCAATTTTTATAGAAAATCAAACCTGTCATAGCAGCCCCCTTAGATGTCTAGGCAGGATGCTGGTTTTTTGTGATCTAAACCTCAACGCAGTTTGGGAATATCTGGCGCATTTTCATCAAATTCTTTGGATCCCAGTTCCAGTCCTTGGAAATCAAAAATACGATCATCCAGCAAATGCGATGGACGGACATTCATCAAGGACCGAAACATGACCTGACGCCGGCCGGGGCGATTTTTTTCCCAAGCGTCCAGCATTTGTTTGACCTGTTGACGCTGTAGCCCGTCTTGGGATCCGCATAAATCGCAGGGGATGATTGGATACTGCATTGATTTCGCGAATTTTTCGCAATCTTCTTCGGCGACAAAGGCCAGCGGACGATAGACGAATAA
Organism: uncultured Paracoccaceae bacterium; assembly: GCA_965659465.1. GTDB lineage: Bacteria > Pseudomonadota > Alphaproteobacteria > Rhodobacterales > Rhodobacteraceae > CAJXSD01. The sequence continues at coordinate 4,130 of CBFHVU010000064.1, forward strand.
ATCGCCCTCTTCGTTGACCAATTTGGGCGGCATGGTGGCCAAACGTCCCCCATGGAACAAGTTCATGAAAAACGTCTCTAACATGTCGTCGCGATGATGGCCAAGCACGACGGCACTGCAGCCTTCTTCGCGGGCAATACGGTACAAATGCCCACGGCGCAATCGGGAACACAGCGCACAATAGGTGCGCCCTTGAGGCACCTTGTCTATCACAACGGAGTAGGTGTCTTGGTATTCGATGCGATGGGGAACCCCCATTTTTTCCAAAAACTCGGGCAAAACGGTGGCTGGAAACCCCGGTTGACCCTGATCCAGATTACAGGCCAGCAAATCGACTGGCAGCAACCCGCGCCATTTCAATTCGTACAGAACCGCCAGCAGGGTATAGCTGTCTTTGCCACCCGACAAACAGACCAACCACCGTGCATCGCGTTCGATCATACCGAATTGGTCAATCGCCTCGCGCACATTGCGCACAATGCGCTTGCGCAGTTTTTTGAATTCGGTTGTCGACGGCGAGCCGTGGAACAAGGGGTGGATATCATCGTTATCATCAAGCATGCGCGCGCAATAGCGAATTTCACGCGCACAAGCAATCTGGATTTATCGTTTGATATACCAATCCTGCCCCGCTTTGGGTGTATTTGGGGGCAGGCCAATGTCGCGTCTGACGTGATCTGACATGTCTGACGTAGGCAGCGTAATGTCGTCCCTGTGGAATTTGCGCGTCACCAATGCCCACACAACGGCCCAAAATCCGTGTTGACCAATAATTCTATACAGACCCTTGGCTAGGGTGTCTTGTTCCCGAGTTTTTATCATGGTGTTGTCACAGGTTTCCCTGTGATCCCTAAAATGGGGGCGCATAGGCGGTACACGACCGTGAGGGCGCCAATTGTATCGAAAGTCTAAGGAAGAATTTGTGCTAAAAAGCGGTCGATCAGGCTGTTAGTTTGATCGATGACAGGTGCCAAGGATGACAAACGCATAAGTCATGATATTGCCCTAATCTGAAAAATTGCGTGCCGATCGGCTATCACGTGATGCAAAGATTTTCAATCTTGGATTGTTTGCGTCGGGGCTGTGTTGAATTTCGTGTCGCATCCCGGCAACTGTTAATCTGGGACGTTATCGATCCCCGATCCACCCCATGGATGACAGCTGGTGATGCGTTTCAGCGACAGCCAGCCGCCCTTGATCGCGCCGTGTTTTTCCAGCGCTTCTAGGGCATAGGCACTGCAGGTTGGCTGATAGCGGCAGTTTGATCCGATCAGGGGGGAAATGATGGTGCGGTAAAATCGCACGGGCAGGGATAGGACAAAGGCGGCGGGTTTCATCGCGCTATCGACTGTGCAGTTTGTGCAGGCTGCGTTGCAGGTCTTGGCACAGTAAATGAAACGGACGATCCGCAGTCACATCCCGTCGCCCGATTAGGACGTAATCATATCCCATTTGTCCATATTGTGGGATAATCTTTTGTGCTGCGGCCCGCAGTCGCCGTTTGGCGCGATTGCGGGCAACGGCGTTGCCCACCTTTTTCGAACAGGTAAATCCAACCCCAATCGGCCCATCGTCGACGCGGTGGCGCGCCTGAACCATCATCGATGGCGATCCCTGTTTTTCGGCCTTGGCGGCGGCAATAAACTGGGATCGTTTTTTCAAAACGGTGTAGCCAGACACAGAAAAAGACACCACTGAGGATTGTCCAGTTTCATCCGTATCACCAGATGTGTTGGACACAGCCCCTGCGGCGTCTGAAATGTCTGTCGTCAAAGCGGTTTTTACGCGCTCAAAGTTTTCCGACCACGTGCGCGACGTGCGTTCAAAATCTTGCGGCCAGCTTTGGTTGCCATACGCGAACGAAAACCGTGGCGGCGTTTGCGTACTAAGTTCGATGGTTGATAGGTGCGTTTCATCGCTCCAAACTCCGTTTTTTGGCCAACACGACAGATTCGCGCTGGCAATGAATTCTGAAATGCCGCCTATAAGGGTCATCTGGGAATAAGTCAAACCCACCAAGCCCGTTTAGCAACATATTTTCCGTTATTGCCTGCCTCTTAGGTCAGATTTTGGGGAATGTCACGCGAATTGTGTCAAAAACTTTGGTCTTGTTCACCCTGTTGTGAACCCTCTGGTCATGGGCAGGATGGATTGTCATGATGCACAAAACAAAGGGGCATAAGATGAAGAAATATTTGCCAATCTTGGTAATCGTGGTTACAGCAGTCACGGGCGCGTTGTTTTTACGCGATTACATCAGCTTTGATGTGCTACGCGATAATCGACAGGCATTGCTAGACTTTCGCGATTCGCATTTCGTCTTGGCTGCCTTGGCTTTTGTGTTGGCGTATTTCCTGATTGTGGCCTTTTCCCTGCCTGGGGCAGCGGTGGCATCCATCACTGGTGGGTTTTTGTTCGGCTTGGGCGTTGGGACGGTGTTAAACGTTTTGGCCGCAACCCTGGGGGCCAGCGCCATTTTCTGGGCGGTGCAAATGGGCTTTGGTTCAAAATTGGCGGATCAGCTGTCCAAATCCGAGGGACGCGTTGCCCAAGTTATGACGGGATTGCGTGACAATGCCGTTTCGGTATTGTTGATGTTACGTCTGGTACCTGTGGTGCCGTTTTTTGTCGCCAATGTGTTGCCTGCGCTTGTGGGCATTCGATTTTTTCAATTTTTCTGGACGACTGCGCTGGGCATCATTCCGGGGGGATTGGTGTTTACATGGATTGGCGTTGGTATTGGGGACGTCTTTGATCGCGGTGGCACGCCGGATCTGTCGCTGATTTGGTCACCGCATATTTTGGGGCCGCTGTTGGGGTTGGCCGCATTGGCCGCATTGCCCATGATTTTCAAGAATATGGAACGCTAACATGACCCGTATTAAAACAGATTTATTGGTCATTGGCGCAGGATCAGGTGGGTTGTCCGTTGCCGCAGGCGCGGCACAAATGGGGGCCGATGTCACCCTGTTGGAACCCCATAAAATGGGCGGTGACTGTCTGAATTACGGCTGCGTTCCGTCCAAGGCATTGTTGGCCGCCGCAAAGCGCGCCAGCCAGATCCGCAACAGCACAAAATTCGGATTAACCGCAACAGTTGATGTGGATTATGGTCGCGTTATGGACCATGTCCGCGATGTGATCGCCCAGATTGAACCCCATGACAGCCAAGCCCGTTTCGAAGGATTGGGCGTGCGTGTGCTGCGCCATGCGGGGCGGTTTATTGGGCCGACAACCGTGCAGGCGGGGGATACGGAAATCACCGCCCGCCGCATTGTGATTGCAACTGGGGCCCATGCCTTTGTTCCACCCATCCCTGGGCTGGGGGATGTGCCCTATCTGACCAATGAGACCCTGTTTGATCTCACCCAAGCGCCTGATCATTTGATTGTGATCGGTGGTGGCCCCATTGGCGTTGAAATGGCGCAGGCCCATGCACGGTTGGGGGTTGCGGTGACATTGATGGATATGGGGCCGATTTTGCCCATGAACGATGAACAAGACCGCAACATTCTGCGCGATCAGCTGACCGCAGATTGGGTTGTGTTGCATGAACATGTGGGCATCGATCACATCTTGGGCGATGTGGGGGCGATCACCGTTCACCTTGATGACGGATCCCAGGTGTCAGGATCGCATCTGTTGGTGGCAACGGGCCGGCGACCCAATGTGCATGGGTTGGATTTAGAACGCGCAAACATCGCCTATTCTGACAGGGGAATCACTGTCGGTGCGGATTTGAAAACATCAAACCCCAAGGTATATGCCATCGGCGATGTCATTGGAGGTGCGCAGTTTACCCATGTTGCTGGATATCATGCGGGCGTGGTGATCCGATCCGCATTGCTGGCCTTGCCGGCCAAAGCGTCGAACACGGCCATTCCAACGGTGACTTACACAGATCCCGAAATTGCCACCGTTGGATTGACGCAGGATCAGGCGCAGGCCAAATTCGGTGGAAATATTGAATTGGTCCGGTTCGATCATGCAGGCAATGATCGCGCCGTTGCAGAGCGCATCACAGCGGGCCATACTGTTGCAATCGTCGTGCGTGGCCGTGTGGTCGGGGTGCGTGTCGTCGGCGCGCAGGCGGGTGAATTGATCAATTTCTGGACCTATATGGTAACGCATCGCGAAAAAATCGGGAAATTGGCAGGCATGATTTCACCCTATCCCACATTGACGGAAATCAACAAAAGGGTGGCGGGGGCCTATTTTTCGCCGCGCCTGTTTGATAATGTCTGGCTGAAACGGGTCGTGCGGTTCGTACAAAAAAGGCTGAGATAACATGTTCAAAACCCTCTCGGGTCGGTTTTTGATTTTGACAGTTTTGTTTGTCATGCTGGCCGAGATTTTGATTTTTGTCCCCTCAATCGCGCGATTTCGACTGGATTATTTGAATGCCCGCATTGAACGGGCGCAAATTGCGTCTTTGGCGCTGTTGGCCGATACTGAATTGTCACCGGCGCTGGAACAGGAACTCTTGGCCAATGCGCAGGTATATAACGTGGTTTTGGTCCGCGATGCGGCGCGGCAATTGGTGTTGTCATCCCAAATCCCCTATCCCGTGGAACAGTCGTTTGATTTGCGCGATCCCCAGCCGTGGCCGTTGATCCGCGATGCGGTGATCCGACTGGTTTATCCGGCTGACGCGGTTATTCGGGTCATTGGGTTACCATCCCAACAGGCGGGCCAACTGATCGAGGTGACGTTAGATGCCGCGCCATTGCGGGGCGCTATGATTGATTACGGCCGCCGCGTGTTCGTGTTGTCGTTGGTGATTTCCGTGATCACGGCCGCATTATTGTTTTTTGCGGTGCGTGTTTTGATCGTCGTGCCGATCAAGCGTGTGGCAAAATCGATGACCGATTACAGCCAAGCCCCCCAAGACATTCGGCGCATTTTGACCCCTGATTCCAGTATTACTGAAATCCACGAGGCCGAACAGGCCCTACATCACCTGCAAGCCGAATTATCCGCCGCCCTGCGCCACAAGGAACGTTTGGCCGCATTGGGGCAAGCGGTTGCAAAAATCAGCCACGATTTGCGTAATATCCTGTCGTCGGTTCAATTGCTCAGCGACCGGATGGAGGAAAGCCAGGACCCCATGGTGCAAAAAATTGCGCCGCGGTTGATGCGATCCGTGTCGCGCGCTGTGTCGTTGACGGAAAATACCCTAGCCTTTGGTCGCGCAGGCGAACCCAGCCCGCGGCTGGAGTGGGTGGATCTGTCCGATGTCGTGTCCGAGGTTGCCGCCCTTGAAGCGTTGGCATTAAACCCAAGTGACGGGATTAGCATCGCATATCATGGCCCGAATTTGACCCTGCGGGCCGATCCTGAACAGCTGCACCGTATTTTGCAGAATTTGGTGCGCAATGCGCGCCAAGCAATGCAAGCGGCGTCCTGTAAGGGCGACATTGTTATTGCTGGAACTCAGACCAACGCTGCGTGGACCATCACCGTTACCGATCAAGGCCCCGGTTTATCACAAAAAGCGCGCGATAGATTGTTCCAAGCCTTTGCGGGTGGCACCCGTAAAGATGGCACAGGCCTAGGCCTGGCCATTGCCGCCGAATTGGTGGGTGGCCACGGCGGCACATTGGATCTGCATGCGACCGGACCTGATGGATCGGTATTCGGATTTGATCTACCCAAATCGTTAACATGACTCAGTATTTTGTGAAAAAGTCTGATTTTGCACTTGCAAAGTTTTTCCCAACGCCTTAGAGACCCACGCAGTGGACCGATAGCTCAGCTGGATAGAGTACTTGACTACGAATCAAGGGGTCGGGGGTTCGAATCCTCCTCGGTCCGCCATTACCCTCATGAAATCAGTGTGTGACGTATAGATACGAGATATACCCATTCTCTTACCCATTTATAGTGAGAATGCTTGGTTTTCTGAAAATTAACCTAGAGCCCGCTTCCGTACTTGCAAATTAACCAAATGGCCATGTAGTCGTTTATAGCTATTTTTACTGAACTCATTTGGTTTAGGGGGGTATAGGGACCGATTGGGGTAGGGTATGCACGTGCAAATAGATATTTCGTTCATTTCACGCACCAATTTTCAATATGCAGCTTAAAATTGTTCTATTTAGGAGTCAATATCTCTTTGCGAGAAACGCGCGCGCTATGTAGCAGAAAAGATAAATGCGCCGCCTACACAAATCCGCCCACGCCTTCGTTTTCTTTTATTACAATCAGGATCGCAGTCACATACATCGCGCCAAATAGAAGCAAAGTCGTACTGATAGTCTCATTTAGTTACGTGATTGAGTAGCAGTACAATAAACCGCCGGTTTTGCAAAACAGATCGGAGTGCTTGTTTGCCTTACAGCACAGAGCTTGTTCAATGTTCGTCCGGTGCTACAATGAGTAACTTTTAGACACTCATATGTTTTAACAACTCTTCGCGATGAGCGTCGAACTTGGGAATGTCCACAATAACTTTTCCTTGTTTCATGGCATAGAAATAATCTGCAAGGTTGTACGCAAAATCGAACCGAGGTCTTTCCAATCGGACATCAAAACCGCAGAGTCTGGCAAGAAATCGGTTCATGCATCCCCTGGCACCTCTTCTGTTTGGCTGATGATATCAAACTGTCCGTCTGCTTGGATTTCGCCAATCAAAACGGGTTTTGCCAAGTGATGGTTGGAAAGCATTACCGCCGTACCGCCTGTCAAATTTGGATACTCCTGACCATACATCGCAGCGCGAACGGCATCGACATCTGCGCTGCCTGCTTGCTCAACTGCATTCACCCACATGTTAAATCCAATATAATGCGCCTCCATCGAGTCATTGGTCACGCGATCGTCGCCCATGCGTGCTTTTCACTCTTTGACCCATGTCGCATTGGCTTCCACATCAGCGGATTGGAAATAGTTCCACGCTGCCAAATGCCCAACAAGGTTGGATGTATCGAGGCCTGAAAGCTCTTCTTCACCCACAGAAAAGGCAACAACGGGGGTGTCATCGGCGCTGATTCCAGCGGCGGCCAGTTCTTTGTAGAACCCGATATTTGCATCGCCGTTGATTGTTGAAATAACGCCAACCTTTTTACCATCTGCGCCAAGGGTGACGACATCCGTCACGATCTTGGACCAATCAGAATGACCAAATGGCGTATAGTTCACAAAGATATCTTCCTGTGCGATCCCCTTGGATTTCAGATAACTTTCAAGAATGTTGTTCGTGGTGCGCGGGTAAACATAATCCGTTCCAAGAAGCGCAAATTTCTCAACGCCCAATTCTTCAAGGAAGTAATCCGTCGCAGGGATCGCCTGTTGGTTTGGCGCGGCACCTGTATAAAATACGTTTTTCGAGCTTTCTTCGCCCTCATATTGCACAGGATAGAACATCAAACCATTCAATTCCTCAAGCACAGGCAAGGCTGATTTACGCGAAACCTAAGTCCAGGATCCAAAAATCACGTCTACATCTTGGACCGTGAGCAATTCACGGGTCTTTTTTTTAAACAAAGGCCAGTCTGAGGCAGGATCAACAACGACCGCTTCGATTTGTTTGCCCAGCAAACCACCTCTGGCATTTTGCTGATCAATCAACATCAACATGGTATCCTTAAGCGTCGTCTCAGAGATCGCCATCGTTCCAGAAAGTGAATGCAAAACACCAACTTTGATCGTGTCAGCTGCGAAAGCTGCATTCGCAAGAGCTGCAAAAACAACGGAACCATATAGCGAAGATTTCAAAAATTCATATTTCTCTCCTTGCGGAGCATCCAGCAGGCTTGAGTGATCCCGTCACTTGGCCTATCTGTAAGTCCGCAACATTTGTTGCACATCGTGTGGCGGCCTCACCGAGCTGCAATTCGTTTGGTCATTACACACCCGCGTCCCAATTTGTCTGGCGGGTGTCCCATTGATTTTACGATTCCGCTGAATGTGCAATTTTGGACCAGGATGTTTTGTAATAAATTGGCATTATTGCCTATTTTTTAATCATATACGCCCAAAATGATTAAAGTTTAATCACAATTTCCCGCTGCACTGCGGAAACTTGATATATTTCTGTTCATTCTTCACGGCATTGGGTTTTCGTTAGGCAACGAAACAAGCCTGACGTGACCGATGAAAGACCTCAGCACATCTCTGGAACAGGACCAACCCCGCACCATCGGGGCATTAGATCTGCGTGTGGGCGGAACAGGACAGTTGCGCCACCTTTATCAACAAGGCGCGTCAAAGGCACTCTTCGCGCGCAAGCGTGATGGAACCGAGGCAATATTCATCAATACCTCGGGTGGGATCACTGGCGGTGATCAGCTAAACGGATATTTTGAAACATCTGATACCGCATGCCTAAGTGTGACCACGCAAGGGTGCGAGCGTATCTACAGATCACGGGCCTGCGTGAACGGTACTGTGAACAATAGGCTTGTTGTGCGGAATCA
>CBFHVU010000065.1:0-12454 GCA_965659465.1 uncultured Paracoccaceae bacterium
TCTCTGGAATGGCTTGAACCGCTTTGATTTGGGATGGTGCGACAATGATATCCTGTGGGGCATAAACCATACGCTCGCCCGCGCCGACACGTAACGTCAATGATCGCGCGACCGTGGATTGGGGCAAATCAAACAGGGCCACAAAATTTCCCATGCTATCCGCTGTGACCGTTTCGACAACAACATCATCAACCAATATTTCAACCTGCGCGCCGGGATCCGCGCGGCCAGCAATTACGACCGCGCCATCCGCGTCAATACGCGCGGTTTCTAAAACTGGTACAGTGTTCGTCGAACCTTCGTCCGTATTGCCTGCATTCGGATCTGTCTGATCCGCGACTGTGGCGTTGGGGGCGGATGGCTCTTGTGTGCCAGTTTTGGAAGCATCTGTATCAGAAACATCGGACCCGTTGTCGGTCCCTGCCTGTGCCAGTGTTGGCGATGTCGTGGCGGATGTGTCTGACGTGGTTGTATCGGTTTGGGCTGGTGCAGGCTCTGACATGCCATCTGCTGCGATAACGGCCGGATCAACCGTTTGTGTGTCGCGCCCCAAATACCATGTCCCCAGTGCCGCGCCACCAAACAAAATTGCCAAAATCCAAGCGATATTTTTATTCATTCCAGCCCCCCAAGCGGCCATTCCCGTTTTGTCATTGCAGCCACCGATCCCCAAGGTTAGCATGCATCACATAACCCTTTAAAGAAAAGTAACAAAAATGCAAAACATATCTGTCTGTGTCTATTGCGGATCGCGCGCAGGAACCAAACCAGAATTCACCGATCAGGCGCAGGCTTTGGGCCGTGGTATCGCCGAACGGGGCTGGCGGTTGGTCTATGGTGCAGGCGACGTGGGGTTGATGGGAACAGTCGCACGTGCCACCCAATCCGCAGGCGGTGATACGTTTGGTGTCATCCCCACTCATTTGGTGCGCGCCGAGGTCGGAAAAACCGACCTGACCCGCTATGTCATCACCGAAAACATGCACGAACGCAAAAAGGTGATGTTTATGAACGCAGACGCTATCGTCGTCATGCCCGGTGGTGCCGGATCCATGGACGAATTTTTCGAAGTCCTGACCTGGACGCAATTGGGCCTGCATAGCAAGCCAATTATTTTGATGAATGTTTCAGGGTATTGGGATCCGCTGATTGCACTGATGGATCATATGATCGCAATGGGGTTTGCCGATGCCTCGCTCAAGGGGCTGTTTCATATCACGGACACGGCCGAGGCGACGTTAAAACAGCTGTCACACACGGCGGCGTGATGGTCGCAACGCGGCCCAACTGTACAGCGCCACAGCCACCCAAATCATAGAAAACACATAAAGCTGAACCCGACCAAAGGGTTCAGCCAAAATGAACACGGCGCAGGCAAATTGCAGCGTTGGATTTAAATATTGCAACACCCCAACCGTGGATAAATGCACCCTCTTGGTGGCATAGGAAAACAAGATCAGTGGCAGCGCCGTCAATGGCCCCGATACCATCAACAACGCGGATGTGGGCATATCTTGTGCAAAATGCGCCGAACCAGTCCACCACACCCATATCAGAAACATCGCGCCCAAGGGGGCCAACACCAAAACTTCGGTTGTGACGGATAACACGGGGCCCACGTCCAGACCTTTTTTTACGACACCGTATAATCCGAAACTGGCCGATATCGCCAGGGCCAGCCAAGGCACCTGCCCCTGCGCCACAACCAACACCGCAACCCCTATCACAGCACACCCAATTGCCACCCATTGCAACGGTTTTAGCGTTTCTTTGAAAATCAACATGCCGAACAACACGGACACCAGCGGGAAAATATAATACCCCAAACTGGCCTGCATCGCCTGATCAATCTGGATCGAAAAAATAAAGAAAAACCAATTCGCCGCAATCAAAACCGATGCGGCCATCATACGTTTCAAATTGGCGCGATCCGACAGGGCGGCACTCCATTCGCCAACGCGCCCTTGGACCGCCAAAATACAAATGAAAAACACCAATGACCACAACGTCCGATGCGACAGCAATTCCAAAGGCGGCACATGATCCAACAATTTGTAATACAATGCCGACACGCCCCAAACAACACAAGCCACCACCATGGCCACAATCCCCTTGGCTGCATCGCTCATTGTCTGCCCTCATTGCTTTGCGCACCACAAACGACGAAACAGACCGCGCGTCAATAAAAAACCGGCCCCAAATGGGACCGGCGTAATCTTTGCATCAAATGTCAGCGTTACAGACGCGATGCAACATTTTCCCAGTTGACCAGATTGTCCAAGAAATTGGTCAAATACGCAGGGCGTTTATTGCGGAAATCGATGTAATAGGAATGTTCCCAAACATCACAACCCAACAAGGCAGTTTGACCAAAACACAATGGGTTTACGCCATTTTCGGTTTTTGTCACCTTCAAGCCGCCATCGGCGTCTTTGACCAACCAGCACCAGCCGGACCCGAACTGACCAGCACCCGCCGCGCAGAATTCATCACGAAACGCATCGACAGAACCAAAGCTCTCAACAATCGCTTTTTCCAACTCAGATGGCATCGCACGACCGGTTGGGCCCATCATTTCCCAAAACTGCATGTGGTTCCAATGCTGTGACGCATTGTTAAAAATCCCGTTTTGCGCAACAGAACCAGCGGCATAGGTGCCTCTTACAATCTCTTCCAGCGATTTGCCTTCCCACTCGGTGCCAGCGATCAGCTTGTTGCCATTGTCGACATAGGCTTTGTGGTGCAGGTCATGGTGATATTCCAAAGTTTCCTTTGACATCCCCAGATCCGCCAAGGCGTCATGTGCATACGGTAAATCAGGCAGTTCAAAAGCCATTAGAGGGCCCCCTTTAGGTTAAATTACATTACCCTCTAAATGTTGCTTAATCCCCCCCAACGTCAAGGGGCAAAGCCAAAAAACATCTTTCATTTTTGTAAAAATACTCAAACGCCCGCAGGGCAAAAATAATTGCGCCGCCCAAGGGGGCGGCACAATTTTCCAAACGCAACGCTGGCTTACCAGCGACCAACCTCATATCCGGGTTGGCTAGCATTTTTAAGCAGGTTGAACATATACTCTGCAACCGAGCGGAAACAGATGATCCGTGCATGATCCTCGGCCTCTAACCAGAATGCCGCTGCAATCTGGGCAAATCGTGTCCGGCGGACTTCGCCCATTTCAAATCGTGTCATGTCCACTGGGGCTTCTTTGGCGATCACCTCTCGCAGCTGTGCGCCAGATAGCTCAAAGACCGCTCGTGCATCTGACACATTGACCACCAAGGCATGTTCATCGCCCAATTGCGCCGTGGCTTTGGCCACCAAATCTTGGGCCGCAGCATAGTCACAGACCACCATCAACTCGTCTGGTGACATCCACAAAATGGTGGCATCCGTTCCTTTCGATACCTTGCGCTGTTCAGGAATATCCGCACCAAAAACGGTTTTGACCATTTTGGCAAATCCCTTTGAGGCAAACGTGCCACGCAGGGTAATCATTCCAGTCAGCGGTGCCTCTTTTACGGTGATATAACCGTTTGATGTTGCACCGTTTAGGGCAGTCACAGCATTAAACATCTTGCTTGGTCCCTTCTTTATCATAAAACACTTGATCGACGATTTTGGCCATGACGCTACCTCCGCCCACTTTGGGGAATTCGATGGTCTCGCCAATGCGGTCCGGCCCGTTCAACACCAATCCCATCGCAATCCCACGGCCCAAGGTCGGGGAATAATAGGTCGATGTCACGCGCCCGATCATGTTGCGCTGGCCATTGGCGTTGACGCCTTGGCCCACGGCATAGGCCCCATCGGGGATGACGGATCCGTCGGTTGTTTCCAGACCCACCAATTTCCACCGGTTGGGATCGACCATAAAGGTCCGCTCTTGTGCGCGTTTGCCGATATAGTCTTCTTTCTTCTTGGAAATGGCCCAGTTCAGGCCCAAATCCTGCGGAATGATCGTGCCGTCGGTTTCATCCCCAATCATGATGAACCCTTTTTCTGCTCGCATCACGTGCAAGGCCTCGGTGCCGTATGGCATGACATTGTATTCCGCACCCGCCGCCAACAGCGCATCCCAAAATGCGCGACCTTGGCTGGCAGGGACCGCAATTTCATAGGACAATTCGCCAGAAAACGAAATGCGATAGACGCGTGCATCAAACCCACCCAAGGTGCCATCGGCCCATTCCATGAACCCCAGTGCCTCTTTAGATACATCCATGCCGCCCAGTTTTTCCAACACTTTTCGGGCATTGGGGCCAACGACGGCCACTTGGGCAAATTGTTCGGTGACATTGGCGGTATAGACCTTCCAATCCCACCATTCGGTTTGCAGCCATTCCTCCATATGGGAGTGGATACGATCTGCGCCCCCTGTGGTAGTGTGGCACAGGAATGTGTTTTCATCGATCCGCGCCACAACGCCGTCATCTGACAAAAACCCGTTTTCGGAACACATCAAACCATAGCGGCATTTGCCGACCTTTAGCGTGGACAACATGTTGGTGTAGAGCATGTCCAAGAATTTGCCAGCATCCGGACCCTTGACGATGATTTTACCCAAAGTGGACGCATCCAACAGACCCAGCGATTTGCGGGTTTGCAGGATTTCACGTTCCACGGCCTGCGCCTTGGTTTCGCCCGCGCGGGGGAAACAATAGGGGCGCCGCCAATGGCCCACAGGTTCAAAATCGGCCCCATTGGCAATGTGCCATTCCTGCATGGGCGTTTTGCGGATGGGTTGGAACACCTCGTCCCGCGCTGATCCTGCGATGGATGCCAGTGAAATTGGCGTATAGGGGGGGCGGAATGTGGTTGTCCCAACCTGTGGGATATCGGCATTCAATGCCCCCGACAGCGTTGCCAAACCATTGATATTTGACAATTTCCCCTGATCCGTCGCCATGCCCAAGGTCGTATAGCGTTTGGTGTGTTCGACGCTTTCATAGCCTTCTTGCGCGGCCAATTGAACGTCAGATACCTTAACGTCGTTTTGATAATCCAACCAAGTTTTCATGCGCAGTTTGATATTTGCGCCCTGTGGCATCATCCAAACGGGTTCGATGGCGGCTGCATCCTCGGACGCGGCGGTGGGCGCGGTGACCGTGGGCGCGGATTTGCCCAAGGCGGCAACCACATCCATGGCCCGCGCCGTTGCATCGGCCAAGGTGGCCGCGGTGGACATTTCACCATTGGCCGTGCCTGCCGGCATGACAAAGCCCTGACCATTTTGGTTGGTGGGCATGCGGGTCAAATCGGGGCGGAACATGACCTGTTCGGCATCCCAATTCAATTTGCCGCCACAATGTGAATACAAATGCACCACAGGCGACCAACCGCCTGACATGGCCACGGCATCGCAGCCGATGGTATCTAACACAACGCCTTCGCCCGCTTGGTCACAGATGGACACGGCTGTGACACGTTTGCCGCCGTGAACCTTGGCAATCGCTTTGCCGTTTTCAACACGGATGCCCATGTTACAGGCTTGTTGGGCCAAGGCACCGCCACCAGACTGGCGCGCGTCCAAAATCATAGGCACCGACAATCCCGCCTGTTTCAATGCAATCGCAGTACGATAGGCGTCATCGTTATTGGTGACAACGATGGTACGGTCGCCAATGGACACACCCCAGTTTACCAGATAGTCGCGCACAGCGGATGCCAACAAAACACCCGGTATATCATTGCCAGCAAAGGACAACGGACGTTCAATCGCCCCTGTCGCAGAAATGATCTGCGCCGTGCGGATGCGCCACAACCGATGGCGGGGACCGGCCACGGATGGATCATGATCACTGACGCGTTCATAGCCCAACAGATAACCGTGGTCATAGACCCCTGCGCCCATCATGCGGGTTTTCAGGGTCACATTGTCCATGGCCTGCAATTCGGCAACGGTCGCCGCGACGAATTGATCTGCGGATGCGCCGTTGATTTCCACGCCGTCAACCACCGCACGCCCGCCCCAATCGGCGGTTTGTTCCATAACCAACACTTTGGCCCCTGCGGCAGCGGCGGTTTTGGCCGCCTGCAGACCCGCAATACCGCCACCAACGACGACCACATCATAAAAGGCATAGAAATGTTCGTAATCCGATCCGTCCTTTTGCTTGGGCGCTTTGCCCAGACCGGCGGATTGGCGGATAAAGGGTTCATAGACATGTTTCCAAAACGCACGTGGATACATGAACATTTTGTAATAAAACCCAGCCGGCAAAAACCGCGACAGATAGCTGTTGATCGCGCCCACGTCGAATTCCAATGTGGGCCAGTGGTTTTGGCTGGTCGCAGTCAGACCGTCGAACACTTCGGTCGTGGTGGCGCGTTGGTTGGGTTCGAAAAACGCCCCCTCGCCCATGTTGACCAAGGCGTTGGGTTCCTCGGCACCCGATGCCACAACGCCACGGGGGCGGTGATATTTAAACGACCGGCCGACCAGCATTTGATCATTGGCCAACAACGCAGATGCCAGCGTATCGCCCGCATAGCCCTGCAATTTGCGGCCATTGAATTTGAATGTGACAGATTTAGTGCGATCAATCAAACGACCGCCAGTTTGTATGCGTATGCTCATGACATCAACCCCTGTGTTGGGCGTAAGTGGCGCGAAATATTAGACAAGCGGATCATTATGAAAAATTCCTCCAGCTCCATCCCGGACGCTTGGCCGAGATTTTGTCGCAAATTTCTTTGGGCGGCTCTGTGGTCTGGGCGCTGTAGGTGCCAAACACCTCAAGCGTCATGGTGCAGCGTGCGGCGTGAAACCATTTGCCACAGCCATTGACATGGCGCCAGCGTTCAAAATGCACGCCCTTTGGATTTTCGCGCATAAACAGATAGTTTTCAAAATCATCATCCGACGATCCAGGGCCAAAGCGTTTCAGATGCGCTTCGCCACCTGCGTGCAGTTCGGATTCTTCGGCGTGGACGCCGCAATAGGGGCATTCAAGAATAAGCATATCTGACCTCTTTAGTGTGCAACGCCGGCGGCGACGCTTTCGTCGATGAATTTACCTTCGCGGAAACGCCACATGCTGAATTCATCGGTAAGTGGCGACTGGCCCTTGGCCATCAATTCGGCCATCGCCCAGCCGGACCCTGGGATCGCCTTGAACCCGCCGGTACCCCAACCGCAGTTGACGAATACACCATCCACAGGGGTTTTGGACAAAATGGGCGACCGGTCGCCTGTCATATCCACGATACCGCCCCACTGGCGCAGCATTTTCAGCCGTGAAATCATCGGGAATGTTTCGACCAAGGCGCGCACCGTTTCTTCGATATGGTGGAATGATCCACGCTGGGTATAGTTGTTAAACCCGTCGGTGCCGCCACCGATGACCATTTCACCCTTGTCGGATTGGGACATATACCCATGCACCGTATTGGCCATCACAACCACATCCATACAGGGTTTAATCGGTTCGGACACCAAAGCCTGCAGTGCCACAGATTCGATTGGCAACCGGAACCCTGCCATTTCCGCCAGATCAGATGTGTGACCCGCGACCACAATACCCAATTTATCGCAATCAATCGCACCTTTGGTTGTGTCAACGCCAACGACGCGGCCATTTTCGCGGCGCACGCCGGTGACTTCGCATTTTTGGATCACGTCCATGCCCATATCGGAACAGGCCCGCGCATAGCCCCAGGCCACCGCATCGTGACGCGCCGTTCCACCACGCGCCTGCCACAGACCACCCAACACCGGATAGCGGGGCCCGTGAATATTGATGATTGGCACCAATTTTTTCACCTGCTCAGGCCCGATGAATTCGGTGGCCACGCCCTGCTGCGCATTAGCATGTGCGGTACGCAAATACCCGCGCACCTCGTGTTCGGTCTGGGCCAGCATGATGACGCCACGGGGGCTGAACATAACGTTATAGTTCAAATCCTGACTCATCGTTTCATAAAGCGAACGCGATTTTTCATAGATCGCCGCTGACGGATCTTGTAAATAATTCGACCGGATGATGGTGGTGTTACGGCCCGTATTGCCGCCGCCCAGCCAGCCTTTTTCCAAGATCGCCACGTTTTTGATCCCGTGGTTTTTGCCCAAATAATACGCTGTGGCCAAACCATGACCACCGGCGCCAATAATGATGGCATCGTATTTTTTCTTTGGCTCAGGAGAGGCCCACGCACGGTCCCACCCTGTGTGATAGCGCGCAGCTTCGCGTGCAACGGCAAATATAGAATAGCGTTTCATCTGGTCTCGAATCCGGTAATTTAGGTGTGGAACACATATGCACGCAAAGCGCGACAGCTCTGCGATCCAGTGCGTCACTTAGGCATCGGGTTGCGACATTCGCGCCGCACCGATGCTTTGGGGCTTTCTTATTTGATTTTCAATCCCTAAATATAGCGCAACACATCGGAGGCCCCATGACGTTCTGGATTATCGCTGCTGCAACGACAGTCGTTTTGTTAATTGCATTTATTCGTGCATTGATGACACCATCGCCCGACGACCAAGACCCCGTCGACATGGCCGTCTACAAAGACCAACTGTCCGAGGTTGACCGAGATCTGGCCAGAAACGTGATATCCAAAGAAGAGGCAGACCGCCTGCGCATCGAAATTTCACGCCGCATTTTGGCGTTGGACAAAGCAGAACACATCAAATCGCGCACCCTATCCAGTGTTCAAAAATCAATCACCGCGGTGATGATTGTGGGGCTTCTGGGTGGTGGTGGATATAGCCTGTATTCCTATATGGGTCAGCCTGGATATACTGACATACCACTGAAATTACGCATTGAAAATGCAAATGTGTCGCTGGAGACGCGTCCGTCACAGGATGAATTTTGGGAAAAAATGCCGGCACAAGTGCCGCTAAATTCGCCCACTGGTGAATATGCACAACTGGTTGAAAAACTACGCGCCACAGTCGCAGAGCGCCCGAATGATTTACAAGGCTATGTGCTGCTGAGCCAAATTGAGGCGGGATTGGAAAATTATCGCGCCGCCGCACAGGCCCAAGGCAAGGTTTTATCGCTTAAAGGCGATGCAGCCACGGCGCAGGACTATTTCGAATATGGTGAATTGTTGATCCTATCGTCAAACGGCTATGTATCCCCCGAGGCGGAACGCGCCTTGCGTGCCGTTTTGGCGCGGGACGATCAAAATGAACCTGCGCGGTATTATCTGGGTGTGTTGATGGCGCAAAATGACCGCCCCGATGTGGCGTTTCGTTTATGGCGCCAACTGTTGGCGGTTGGTAATGCCGATGATCCATGGATTGCGCCCATCCGCGCTATGATGCCAGAAATCGCATTCCGTGCTGGTCAGACGGATTATGAACTGCCACCCCTGCCCGACACGGACGTGCTGCCAGGCCCCAGCGATCAAGACATTGCCGCAGCCCAAGACATGTCGGGCGAAGATCGACAAGACATGATCCGCGGGATGGTGGCCCGCCTGTCCGACCGTTTGGCCACCGACGGCGGTACACCGCAGGAATGGGCGCGCCTGATCAATGCCTTGGGTGTGTTGGGCGATCTGGACCAAGCCCGCGCAATCTATGCCAACGCGCAACAGGTCTTTGCCGATACGCCCGATGCAATGGCCCCCGTTCGGGCCGCGGCTGCACAGGTGGGCATTGCCGAATGATCACCGATGATATCACAGAATTTGTGGCCGCCCTGCCCGCCATGCGCCCCCTGATCGGTCTGGATCTGGGTACCAAAACCATCGGCATCGCGGTCAGCGACACATTCCGTTCCGTGGCCAGCCCGATTGAAACCATCAAACGCACCAAATTCACCGCCGATGCACAGGCCGTCATCGCACATATCACCAAACGCGATATCGGCGGTCTGGTGCTGGGCATGCCCCGCAATATGGATGGCACCGAAGGCCCGCGCGCCCAAGCCACCCGTGCCTTTGCGCGCAACTTTGACCGGCTGCACAGCCTGCCCATCACATTTTGGGATGAACGCCTCTCCACTGTCGCCGCTGAAAAAGCTCTGCTAGAGGCGGATACGACACGAAAACGTCGCTCTGAGGTAATTGATCACGTCGCAGCGTCGTATATTCTACAAGGCGTGCTGGATCGGCTGGCACATATCGGGCAAGAAACATGACAGACAATACTGATCACATCTGGAAACGTGACGAAATTGACAGCCCTTGCATCAAGGTCTGCGTGGTCCACCCCACCGAACGCATCTGCACCGGATGCTATCGCAGTATCGACGAAATCTCGATCTGGTCGCGCCTGTCGCCCGAGGCACGCCAATTGGTAATGCAGGACCTGCCCAATCGCGCATCGCGCCTGACCATTCGGCGCGGCGGACGGGCCGCACGGCTTAAACGCACGGCCTCTTAGATCGTCAACCACTCCGCAACATTCGCCAGGTGTGGCCGGAAATAGGCAATCATCCGCCCCTCTTGCGGGGCTGTGGCGCCCTCTTGCCATGGGGCCACCCCATGCAGGGCCAGCGGATGAATGGCATAGGCCGCGCCCAAGGGAACATGCACCACACGCCGCGCACAGTGATCAAACACATAGCGCCGCGTGTCTTGATAGATTTCTGTCACATCAATCTGCGCCCAATCTTGCGGATCAATCCCGGCATACGCGCGCGCAAATGCATCGCGCATGATACGATGTGATCCGTCCCAAACCACCATCGGACTGGCCCCGTCCGATACCTGCGTCAATGGGATCCCCAACACATAGGCATGCGGTTCGCGCAAATATCGCCGCCGCGCGGGCCCAATGGCCAATATTCCATCCACATGCGCCGCGTCACGTCGCAGCCGGTACCGAAACGCGGCCTCAGATTCCCCACCACGCGGCTTGGGGTAGCCAGGATAAATGACAGACACCTGCGCGCGATGAAGCGGACCTGCAAATTTGTTCGCCAACGCAGGGGGCAGTGCAACACCGCCTATCGCACCATCGGCGTCATTGTCCAACACATCGACACCCACAAACCACGTTCCCTGACATTGCAACCATGTCTCACGGATCTCCGGCTTGGCGATCTGCGCCAGACTTGCCTGCCGCGCGGCTGCGGCCCAGTGCGCAATGGCTTGCGATTTTGGCACAATACACCATCCCGCATCACCGAACATCATCTCAATACCCGGCCGCTTTGCGCAACATATTCAACGCAACAAATACCAAAAATATCGCAAAATACCGCTTTAACCGTTGCGCCTCTAATTTATGGGCCAATGCAACACCGATGGGCGTTGTGACCAATGTCATGGCAATGATAATTCCAAAGGCCACTAAATTTACGGCCCCAATGGTAAAGGGGGGCAAATTCTCAGATCCCAGCGAAACAAAGAAAAATCCAACCACCGATGGCACAGCAATCAACAATCCAAATCCGGAACTGGTCGCAATCGCCTGATGAATACGCATGCCATGCAATGTCATAATCGGAACCCCCAGTGATCCACCGCCAATCCCCATCAGCACGGAAAAAAATCCAACCAAAGGCGACAAAATCCAACATCGCAACCCACGCGGCATCTGTTCAGCCAGCCTCCAATCCGACCGACCAAAGGCCATATACAGACCGATAATCATCCCCAAAGACCCAAAAATCCACTGCAAAGTCACAGATTTCAGCTGTGCCGCAAACACGACACTGATCAACGCCCCAACCGCAATGCCCGGGGCCCATCCACGCAACACCTGCCAATCAACGCCCCCACGCTTTGAATGCGATGTCAATGACCGCAAAGACGTAACAACAATCGTGGCCAAGGACGTGGCCAAACAAATCTGCATCAATTTGTCATGCGCATACCCCAAGGACGTAAAGGCATAATAAAACGCAGGCACCAACACCATGCCCCCACCCACGCCAAACAGCCCCGCTAATATGCCGGCCAATCCTCCAACCGCCATCAACGCGACCGCCATTTCAAACATGCGCCACTCCCGCTTTCATTTTTGCCAAAATACTCCCACCGGAGGCTCCGACAGATCAATCAGCACGCCTTATATGCCCTTCGCCAAGGCATCAAAATCGCGCAATATTCCAATCAATCCCGCCATCTGATCCACGGGGATCATATTGGGCCCATCTGACGGCGCGGTATCGGGATCTTGGTGCGTCTCAATGAACAGTGCTGATACCCCAACCGCACAGGCTGCACGTGCCAAAACGGGGGCAAATTCGCGCTGCCCGCCCGATGTGGTCCCCTGTCCCCCCGGTTGTTGCACGGAATGTGTGGCGTCAAAAACAACCGGATATCCCGTCTGCGCCATGGTGGGCAGGCCACGGAAATCGCTGACCAATGTGTTATAGCCAAACGATGTGCCGCGATCACATAGCATAATCGCGTCATTCCCCGTGCTGGCAATTTTTTCGGCAACGTTGCCCATATCCCATGGCGCCAAAAACTGACCCTTTTTTACATTAATCGCGCGCCCTGTACGCCCGTCGGCCAATAACAAATCGGTCTGGCGGCATAAAAA
>CBFHVU010000066.1:0-12315 GCA_965659465.1 uncultured Paracoccaceae bacterium
TGCAAGTCTCGCTTAAGGATGCGCGTACCGACGCCCATGTGCGAAAAAAGATTGTTTTTTTGCAAGAATTATCCCAAACTTGAGCGCATGAGCGATCATGACAGCTTGCAATATAAACACCTTAGCCAGATTTGCAGTCTGTTAGCGCGGCAAATCCTTCAAGAGGTGCAATCAAAATCAAACAGCCAGACGCGCCACTAACTGCCCAGCGCGTCGGGCTTTCCGCAATTACGATTAGGCACAGACTTGATCTGGGCCTTTGCCACGAATTTTCCCAGCCCCACAATCCGCCATATACCACTGGACGGCCACACAACCCTGCACTATAAGGTGCGCATGTTTTGTGATCTGAATATCAACATTATTCGAATTATAAGCCCGGCGGCCAGATAGGTTAGCCGGGACAAGGCGTTTGACACGTCGCGCCGAAATTCTCACAAACAACACCCTGACAGCAAGGATTGAACCGCATGTCATCGGAAACCCCCGACTATAAAGATACATTGAACCTGCCTAAAACCGAATTTCCAATGCGGGCGGGATTGCCAAAACGCGAACCCGAATGGCTGGCGCGTTGGGAAAAAATCGGTGTCTATGACCGTTTGCGCGAAAAACAGGGCCGCGCACCATTTGTGTTGCACGATGGCCCCCCCTATGCCAACGGCCATTTGCACATCGGCCACGCTTTGAACAAAATCCTAAAGGATTTCATCGTTCGCAGCCAACAAATGCTGGGCCGTGATGCCCGCTATATCCCGGGCTGGGACTGTCACGGCCTGCCCATCGAATGGAAAATAGAAGAGCAATACCGCGCCAAAGGCAAAAACAAAGACGAAGTTGACGTGATCGATTTTCGCCAAGAATGCCGTAAATTTGCCGAAGGTTGGGTGGACATCCAACGCGAGGAATTCAAGCGTTTGGGTATCACGGGTAAATGGGAAAACCCATACTTAACAATGACCTATCACGCGGAACGTGTGATTGCCGATGAATTTATGAAATTCTTGATGAACGGCACATTGTATCAAGGGTCCAAACCCGTGATGTGGTCACCCGTTGAAAAAACCGCGCTGGCTGAGGCAGAAATCGAATATCACGATCACAAATCGCACACCATCTGGGTGCCCTTTGCGTTCAAATCTGCGCCTGATGCGATCCGCGATGCGCGCGTGGTAATCTGGACCACAACACCTTGGACCATTCCATCGAACAAGGCCGTGGCTTATAACCCTAAAATTTCATATGGCCTGTATCGCGTTGATGCAACCCAGGACGAAAGCTGGACCAAGGTTGGCGACCTTTATATCCTGGCCGACAATCTAGCCACGGATACACTGGAAAAATCACGCGTCACCGAACACACCCGCGTAACTGATGTCACGGCTGATCAGCTGGCCGATGCCGTTTGCCGCCATCCACTGGCGGATATGGATGATTTCTGGTCCTATGACGTGCCGATGGTCGATGGTGATCATGTCACAGATGATGCAGGTACGGGGTTCGTGCATACTGCACCCAGCCACGGTGCCGATGACTATGACGTCTTTGTCAAACGCAACTGGATGGATCGGATGACCCACAACGTGGGCGAAGCCTCTGAGTTTTTGGACCATGTTCCATTATTTGCCGGTCTGCACGTTTTTGACCACAAAGGCAAAGAGGGCAAAGCCAACGCCGCCGTGATCGAAAAATTGGTCGAGGCGGGTGGTTTGATTGCCCGTGGGCGCATCACGCACAGCTATCCCCATTCGTGGCGGTCGAAAGCACCGGTGATTTTCCGCAACACGCCCCAATGGTTTGCCGCCATAGACAAACCCGTGAACGATGGTCAGGACGATTTCGGCACCACCATCCGCGAACGTGCCCTGACATCGATTGACCAACTGGTGAAATGGACACCGCAGACCGGCCGCAACCGCCTGTATTCCATGATCGAGGCGCGGCCAGACTGGGTCTTATCCCGCCAACGCGCATGGGGTGTTCCGCTGACCTGTTTCACCAAACGCGGCGCGCTGCCAACAGATGATGATTTTCTGTTGCGCAACCCCGAGGTCAACGAACGTATCGCCCAAGCGTTTGAGACCGAAGGTGCAGACGCTTGGTACAAAGATGGCGCCAAGGAACGGTTCCTATCGGATATCGTCAACCCCGAAGAATATGACCAAACCTTTGATATTCTTGATGTTTGGTTTGATAGTGGATCAACGCATGCCTTTGTTCTACGCGACCGCGAGGATGGGTCCGACGATGGTTTGGCGGATCTCTACCTTGAGGGGACAGACCAACACCGTGGTTGGTTCCATTCCTCGATGTTGCAGGCCTGTGGCACCCGTGGTCGCGCGCCCTATCGTGGGGTGTTGACGCATGGGTTTACCCTGGACGAAAAGGGCATGAAAATGTCCAAATCCTTGGGCAATACCATTGCGCCGGAACAGGTGGTCAAACAATATGGTGCAGATATTTTGCGCCTATGGGTGGCCCAATCTGATTACACCGCTGACCTGCGCATTGGGCCAGAAATTCTGAAGGGTGTGGCAGACAGCTATCGCCGCCTGCGTAACACTATGCGGTTTATGCTGGGATCCTTGGCGGATTATTCGGACGCGGATAAAACAGCACCAGCGGATATGCCTGAATTGGAACAATGGGTTCTGCACCGTTTGGCGGAATTGGATGCCAAGGTGCGCGATGGATTCAACGCCTATGATTTCCAAGGGGTGTTTCAGGCGATCTTTACCTTTGCGACGGTGGATTTGTCGGCCTTCTACTTCGACATTCGCAAAGATGTGCTGTATTGTGACGGTGATACGCCAGAACGCCGGGCAGCGCGCACGGTTCTGGATATTTTGTTCCACCGCCTGACAACATGGCTGGCCCCTATCCTGACATTCACGATGGAGGAAGTGTGGCTGGAACGCTATCCAGGCGATGACAGTTCAGTGCATTTGGTGGATATCCCGGATACCCCCGCAGACTGGCGCAATGACGCATTGGCCGCGAAATGGACACAGATCCGTCGCGCCCGCCGCGTGGTCACCGCGGCGTTGGAAATCCAGCGTACGAACAAAGTGATCGGCGCCAGCCTAGAGGCGGCACCAACCCTGTTCGTCCAAGATAGCAAAGTCAAAGAAATGTTGCAGTCCGTGCCCTTCCACGACATTTGCATCACGTCGGCTATAACGATCACAGATGAGGGGGCACCAGATGATGCCTTTGCCTTGCCTGAAATCGACGGTATGTCGGTGACCTTTGACAAAGCGACGGGTGAAAAATGTCAGCGGTGTTGGAAAGTGCTGCCGGACGTCGGCAGCCATGCGCATAACGGCGTCTGTGGGCGCTGCGACACGGCCCTCTAATACGATAGCAAGCCCCCGATCTTCGGGGGCTTTCTTTTTGTATGCAAACCCGCCATGATGGACAAAACCTGAAAGGATCGCGGATGCCAAGATTTATAATGTCATATCATCACAGTGGGAAAACGCCCGCCAGTCCAGACCAAGGCGCAGAGCAAATGAACCGCTATATGGCCTGGATGAAACAACACGCCGCAGCCCTGAGCGAGCCACAAAACCCATTAAAAAATAAACACTTGGTGACAGAAAACGGCAGCACCCAGGGCGGCAAAGACGGCTCCATGATGGGATATTCCATCCTGACCGCAGACAGCATCGACCACGCCCTGACCATTGTTCAAGAGTGCCCGTTTCTGGAAATGGGCGATATCGAATTGGCCGAAATCATCGATATGCATTAAACACGGGCCTAGCCCCGTTTGTTTGCAAAAAATACCTTTAGCAGGGCCTGGCAGTCTTTGGCGTTTATCATGTCGTAGACTTCGGGTTTGTGATGGGTTTGCGGATGGCTAAAGACACGGGGGCCTTGCGCGACACCGCCTGATTTTTCGTCCGCTGCCCCGTAATATAATCGGCCAATCCGCGCATTTGCGATGACAGCGGCACACATCGCACAGGGTTCCAGCGTGACGTATAGATCATATCCCACCAACCGGTCCACGCCCAGCGTGGCGCAGGCCTGACGGATCACCAACATTTCCGCATGGGCTGACGGATCATTCAATTCCCGCGTTCGGTTGCCATCAGCCGCGACCACCTGACCCGATGGATCAACGATCACCGCGCCGACAGGCACCTCGCCGCGATCTGCTGCGGCGCGGGCTTGGTCCAAGGCGTGTTCCATGTAACTGCGAAATGTCATTCAACGGTCCGATTGCAATTCCCTCTTTCGCAATCGCCGATTTTCGCCTAAAGCGCAAGGATGGATAGCAAAACACCCCCCACCCCAGGCGATCGCATTGCCAAGGTCATCGCCCGCGCCGGCGTTGCCAGTCGCCGAGACGCCGAAAAAATCATTGCGGCCGGACGTGTCAGCGTGAACGGTCAGGTGATCACATCGCCGGCCCTGAACGTAACCAGCAAGGACACGATCCTTGTGGATGGTAAACCACTTGAGGCGCCAGAGCCAGCCAGACTATGGCTGTATCACAAACCAGTTGGCGTTGTGACAACTGAACGTGATGAACAGGGTCGCGAAACGATTTTTGACAAGTTACCCGAAGATATGCCGCGCGTCCTAAACATTGGGCGACTGGATTTGAATTCAGAGGGGTTGTTGCTGCTTACCAATGATGGCGGCATAAAACGCAAACTTGAATTGCCATCCACCGGATGGTTGCGCCGATACCGTGTCCGCGTCAATGGCCGGCCAACGGACAAAACCCTAGAGCCACTGAGAAAAGGCATCACCATCGAGGGCGAGCGTTTTTTACCGATGGATGTTACGATTGATCGTCAACAAGGTGCAAACGCGTGGCTCAGTGTCGGGATCCGAGAAGGGCGCAACCGTGAAATCCGTCGTGCGATGGAAACGATCGGCCTGAACGTAAACAGATTGATCCGCATATCCTATGGGCCGTTTCAGTTGGGCACCCTAAAACCCGGTGCTGTCGAAGAAGTGCGCCGCAAAGTGATGCGCGATCAACTGGGATTAGAGGCAGAGCCAGAGAAAGCAAGCGCACCAGCCAAGCCAGGTGGCAAAGCTGGTCCCAAACGCACGAAAAAACCGTTTACCAGCAAACCGACAGCCGTCCGCAACCGAGATCGCCAAAAACCGCGTAATCGTTAATCACCTCTGGTAATATGAAATCCCATTGCCTATCTTAGACGAGAGTACGGTTTAGGGATAACGCGGTATGGCTGGAAAACCATTATCCAAGGCGGCCTATGTCGTTTTGATCATCGTTCTATATGGCACGGCCTCGGGCTGGCTGGGGGGATTGTGATGTCAAAACGATACGGCGGAAAATTTAGCAAGCCAACGGATGATTCAGCGATCACTGAAGCGCCCTATCGGGGACCATCCGTGGATCCTGTTGGTGCGCGAAGTAATGTTTTATACGGCCCGCCCATTTTATTGGCAGCAACGTCGATCAACGATGGGGCAATCGGTTTGGCGACAGGGCTTGTTGGGGCAGGCTGTCTGGTTCTTGGGGTATGGCTCTTGCGTGAGGGCCAACGCGCCCAAGCGGCCTATGACGAACGCAAACTGGCACGCCGCCCTGCAATTCCCAGAAAGGTGTTTGCCGCTATCGCGACTGGGATCGGCGTTGCAATCGCAGCATTTCGAAACGATGGAAATATCCTTGCGGCCGGTGTCTACGGCGCGGTCGCCACAACGCTATTTTTGGCATCGTTTGGAATAGATCCAATGTCAGACAAAGGGATGACAGGCATCGACGTACATGCCCAAGACCGCGTCGCCCGCGCAATCGAGGGCGCAGAAGCACGGCTGTCAGCCATGCAAGATGCGATAAAACGTACGCGGATCCGTGCCCTGGAAACACGGGTTGAACGCTTTGCCGTCACTGCGCGGGATTTATTTAGAACCTTAGAAGAAGACCCCCGCGATCTGACAGCCGCCCGCAAATACCTGTCGGTCTATCTGCAGGGCGCGCAGGATGCGACTGTGACATTTGCCGATTTATATGCCCGCACTGGCGACGATCAGGCCAAGGCCGATTATCTGGCTTTGTTGGATGATTTGGAACAAAACTTTGCCGCGCGTACACAGAAATTATTGTCCGATGACCGGACGGATTTAGCAATCGAAATTGATGTTTTACGTGATCGGTTATCGCGTGAAAACAATCGCCACACATAAATTCAGTAAGGGGGAATTCATGGTGAAAGTATTAGACCAAGCAACGCAGCTGTCCACAGATGTCGATATCATCGCGGCCAATACACTGCCCGAACCAACACAAGCGGACAGCGTCATACCGCTGGAACAGGCCGATGCCGCCCTAGGCGCGGAAATTAAAAAGCGGATCGATGAAATTGATATGACCGATACCAATTCGATTGTGTCATTTGGATCTGCCGCCCAAGAAGAGCTGCAAGTGATTAGCCAATCCATGCTGCAAGGCGTCAGAAACAAAGATGTTGGCCCCGCGGGCGACAGTCTGCGCGATATTGTGACCACAATTCGTGGGTTTTCCGTGTCCGAAATGGACCTGCGCCGTGAACGCAGTTGGTGGGAAAAATTATTGGGACGCGCAGCACCAATTGCAAAATTCACCGCGCGGTTCGAAATGGTCCAGGACCAAATTGACAAAATCACGGAAAACCTGCTGAACCACGAAACAACTTTGTTGAAAGATATTAAATCTCTCGATTTGTTGTACGAAAAAACACTTAATTTTTATGATGAATTGGCGTTATATATCGCGGCGGGCGAAGCTAAGTTGAAAGACTTGGACACCACAATCATCCCACAGAAGGAAGCAGCCGTCCAATCGGCCGACCCCGACGATCAAGTTCTGGCCGCACAAAACCTGCGTGATCTGCGGGCTGCACGCGATGATCTGGAACGGCGCGTTCATGACCTGAAACTGACCCGTCAAGTGACCATGCAATCACTGCCCTCGATCCGTTTGGTGCAAGAAAACGACAAATCCCTGGTCACAAAAATCAATTCGACCTTGGTCAACACTGTTCCGCTATGGGAAACACAGCTGGCACAGGCATTGACCATTCAGCGTTCCGCAGAAGCAGCCAAAGCCGTGCGTGAGGCAAACGACCTGACCAACGAACTGTTGACCGCCAATGCAGCCAATTTACGCGAAACTAACAAAGTCATTCGCCAAGAAATGGAACGCGGCGTGTTTGATATTAATGCAATCAAACAAGCGAATGCCGATCTGATCGGCACCATCGAGGAAAGCCTGGCCATCGCAGACGAAGGCAAAGCCAAACGGAAATCAGCCGAAGCCGAGTTGAAAAAAATGGAAACCGATCTGCGCGACACACTGGCCGCTGCCAAGGCACGCAAATCAGCGGATATCGATTCCGTTGGCGATGTGGGTGACGCCACCAAATGATGCCATCGGGGGCATATGGCAGATATGCGGGGCTCTGTGTCGCAGCTGGCCTAAGTTTGGCCAGTTGCGCAGAGGTACCCGACCGCGCCCTGCCCCCTGACGCGCCCGCGCAGCCAACGCCTGTGGTCACATCGCCCGATCAGCAGGCATTGGCAGCCTATTACAAACGAACGCAATCCAACGCGCTGGCGCGGGGGTTGTTGCGCACAGACGGGGGTGGGCCAGACACCCCATTTGACACGCGCGACATATTGGAAAATTTCGAACGCATCGCGTTTTACGATGAATATAAGCGTGGGCAAGGATTTGAAAAATCGGGGCAACCAGCGACCTTGGCCAAATGGGACAGGCCTATTCGATATCATATCCAATATGGCGACACCGTCGGTCCAGACCAGCGCAGCACCATCACCACCGAGGTTGACGCCTATTTCCGACGTCTGGGACAGATTACGGGCCACGCCATATCACACGCACGCGCACGTCGGGCCAATTTCACCGTGATCTTTGCCGGTTTGGACGACCAAAGCGCTGTGTTAAACCATGTCACCACGCAACAGCCCAATACCGCATTGCAGGCAACCCAGATCATTACCACAATGCCGCGCAGCGTGCATTGTTTGGTCATGGCCTTCTCCAATCAGGCAAATGGCGCCTATTCCAGTGCCATCGCCCTGATCCGCGCCGAACACCCCGATTTACAACGCCGCGCCTGCATCCACGAAGAATTGGCCCAAGGCATGGGATTGGCCAACGACAGCCCCCAAGCACGTCCATCGGTGTTCAACGATGACGACGAATTTGCCACTCTGACAGCAATGGATCAGACCATGTTGCAAATCCTATACGATCCGCGCCTGACATCAGGCATGACACTGGACCAAGCGCGCCCCATATTAACCCAAATTGGCGACGAACTAAGTCGTCCGAACAGTTAAACGAAAGGATTCCAAAATGGGAATTTTGGATTTTTTAACAGGTGAATTTATTGATGTGATCCATTGGGTAGATGATACCCGTGACACAATGGTTTGGCGTTTTGAACGCGAAGGCCATGAAATCAAATACGGCGCAAAACTGACGGTCAGAGAGGGCCAATCCGCCGTGTTTATCCACGAAGGCCAGCTGGCCGATGTCTTTACTCCCGGTCTTTACATGTTGGAAACCAACAACATGCCGATCATGACCACGCTAAATCATTGGGATCACGGGTTCAAAAGCCCGTTCAAATCCGAAATCTATTTCGTAAATACGACCCGATTTGGGGATCTGAAATGGGGCACCAAAAATCCCATCATGGTACGCGACCCAGAATTCGGCCCCACCCGCATCCGTGCCTTTGGGTCCTACGCAATCCGCGTCATTGATGCTGCGCGGTTTTTGACCGAAATCGTCGGCACGGACGGGGAATTCACGATGGATGAAATCAGTTTCCAAATCCGCAACATCATCGTCCAAGAATTTTCGCGCGTCATTGCCTCTTGTGGTATTCCAGTGTTGGATATGGCCGCAAATACGGCGGACTTGGGCAAATTGATCGTGTCCCAGGTCAGCCCAACCTTAGCCGAATACGGTCTGTCGATGCCCGAATTTTACATCGAAAACATATCCCTTCCCGCCTCGGTCGAGGCAGTGATGGACAAACGCACGTCCATGGGCATCGTGGGCGATTTGAATAAATACACCCAATTCGCCGCGGCCGAGGCAATGACAGCCGCCGCCCAAAACACCAACAGCGCAATGGGCGCAGGCATTGGCGCAGGGATGGGTATGGGTATGGGTATGGCCCAAGCGATGACATCGGGGCCTTGGGGATCCAGCCCCGCAACGGCCGCCGCGGCCCCGCCCCCGCCACCGCCGCCCCCTGCGGAACACGTCTGGCACATTGCTGAAAACGGCCAAACATCCGGCCCCTACTCAAAGGCGCGCCTTGGACGCATGGTGACCGACGGCACATTTTCGCGCGACACATACGTATGGACCGCGGGCCAAGACGGCTGGAAAAAGGCCGAAGATGTCGCCGAACTGGCGCAATTGTTCACAATCCTACCACCACCCCCGCCCCCCTTGGGATAGAAGCTAAAAATGTCACAATTACCACCCCCCTTGCCCACCATGGCCAAGGAACAGCACCGCTTTCCTTGTGATCAATGCGGAGCTGATTACCGATTTGATCCGATCAACGGCAAAATGATCTGTGATCACTGCGGACATTTGCAAGCCATGGTACAGCCTGGACCATGGGCGTCAACCATCAGGGAATTGGATTTCGAAAACGCGTTGGCGGGTGCTCTGGATGGGTCCGAAATGGAAACACACCGCATCAGCCAATGCCCCAACTGTGCCGCAAAAATTGAATTGATCGGCGATGAACACGCTACTGAATGCCCATTTTGCGCAACCCCCGTTGTCACAGATACAGGCGAATTTCGCCATATCAAACCCAAGGCGCTGTTGCCCTTTGCCCTCGATGAACGCACAGCTAAACAGGCCATGACAGATTGGTTAGGCAAATTGTGGTTTGCCCCAAATGGGCTACAGGATTATGCCCGCAAGGGCCGCAAATTACAGGGTATTTATGTGCCCTATTGGACATTTGATGCAGATACGAAATCCACCTATCGCGGCGAACGCGGTCTGGTTTATTATGAAACACGTACCGTAATGCGTGACGAGAAAGCCCAGCAAGTCCAAGTACAAAAGGTCCGCTGGTACCCCGCCTCGGGACGGGTCGCACGTTTTTTCGATGATGTTTTGGTGCTTGCCTCAAAATCATTACCCAAACGGTTTACCGATGCTCTGGAACCTTGGGACCTATCTGAAATGGTCCCCTACAGCCCTGAATATCTGGCAGGCTTCCAGGCCGAAGGTTACGGTATCGAACTAGATGACGGCTTTTCTCAGGCCCGCGAAAAAATGGATCGCGTGATCGCCCGCGATGTCCGATTTGATATCGGCGGTGATCGTCAAAGGATCCATAATATCGACACAACGCTCAGCGATGTCACATTCAAACACATCCTATTGCCGATCTATTTAGCCGCCTATAAATATCGCGGGAAATCATATCGATTTGTTGTGAACGCGCGGACTGGCCGCGTCCAAGGGGAGCGTCCCTACTCTGAATGGAAAATCGGCTTGGCAATCGCCGCCGCATTGATCATAGCAGGTGGCGTAGGATATTTGATAGCGACAAACCAAGGATAAAAACAATGCGCGTCCTAATACAACGGGTGGCCCAAGCACAGGTCAGTGTCAATGGTACAGAAATCGGCGCCTGCACACATGGCCTGCTGATATTCATCTGCGCAATGCAGGGTGACAGCCACGCACAGGCAGATCAGCTGATTACCAAGATAACAAAACTACGCATTTTCAAAGATGACGTGGGAAAAATGAATAAATCCATTATGGACGTTAACGGGTCCGCGCTGGTTGTCAGCCAATTCACACTGGCCGCGGATACATCTCGGGGCAATCGACCCGGATTTTCCTATGCGGCCAAACCCGAAGCTGGCCGGAAGCTTTACGAATATTTCGCGAAAACCCTGGCCGCGCGGGGAATCGCCGTGGCGACTGGCGAATTCGGCGCCGATATGCAGGTTTCTCTGGTCAATGATGGGCCAGTTACAATTTGGATAGACTCAGAGGATTGATAGAAGGGCTGTCTGCCCCTCTTGGCCTTTGGCCAATTCACCCAGAGGATATTTTTCGACAAAAAATGACATGCTCAAAATCATTTTTTGTCTACAAATATCCTCGCCGAAGGCGAAATAACGCCATCAGCCATTGCGATATTTGCTCAGTTCAGCGCGCGCGACTTGGCGGCGATGGACGGCATCTGGACCATCTGCAAAACGTAAGGTACGAACATGTGTCCACATATGGGCCAGATCAAAATCTTGGCTGATACCTGCGGCGCCATGCAACTGCATTGCGTCGTCGATAACACGACCAGCCATTAAGGGAGCCACCACTTTGATTTTGGAAATCCAAGGTTGTGCGGCACGTACACCGGCGGAATCCATCATGTAAGCCGCCTTGAGACAGAGCAGGCGCGCCATTTCGATATCCATACGCGCATTTGCGATGATGTCATAGTTTGCCCCCAAATCGATGATTTGTTTACCAAAGGCTTCACGCTGCAATCCGCGGCGGCACATCATGTCTAGTGCCTTTTCCGCCTGGCCAATCGCGCGCATACAGTGATGAATGCGGCCTGGACCAAGGCGGCCTTGGGCCACTTCGAAACCGCGGCCTTCGCCAAGGACGACAGCACTGGCGGGGATGCGTACGTTTGAAAAGCGGATATGCATGTGCCCGTGGGGCGCATCATCATGGCCAAAGACCTGCATAGGGCGCAGCACCTCGACGCCTGGTGTTTTGGGGTCCATGACGAACATTGTGTGGCGGCTGTGTTTTGCTGCGTCTGGATCTGTGCACGCCATCACAATATAAAGCGCACAGCGCGGATCACCCGCGCCCGAAATCCACCATTTTTCACCGTTCAAAACCCAATCATCCCCATCGCGGCGTGCGGAAAATGCCAGTTGTGCCGCATCAGAGGATGCAATACTGGGTTCCGTCATCACATAGGCCGAGCGGATTTTGCCATCAAGCAGATCATAGAGCCAGCGATCCTTGTGGTCTTGCGTGCCGTATCTTTCCAAAACCTCCATGTTGCCCGTGTCGGGGGCGTTGCAGTTGAATACTTCGGCCGCGATGCCGACTTTGCCCATTTCTTCCGCCAGATAGGCGTATTCGACCGTGGTCAAACCATAGCCTTTTTCGCTGTCGGTCAGCCAGAAATTCCACAATCCCCGTTCGCGCGCTAGGGTTTTCAGCCTTTCCAGGATTTCCAGCTGGCGCTCTGTATGTTGAAACCGGTCGCCAGAGGGGTGTTTGCCAACCTCGGCGTG
>CBFHVU010000067.1:0-2278 GCA_965659465.1 uncultured Paracoccaceae bacterium
AATCGTTTCCAACACAGATATCAGCCCTGATACAATGCGCACCGTGCTAAAGTCATATTCTGAATTTTTCCATTTACCTGACGCGGACAAGCAGCGCGTCAATATGGCCCAAACAGGTTCTAACCGAGGGTGGGGTGCATCACGTTCCGAACAGGTCGATCCAGAGGCAAATCCAGACTACAAGGAAGTTTTTGACTGTGGATTTGAAATTCCCACAACAGATCCATTGTCCAAACTTTCAGTCTATGCTCCAAACCTGTGGCCAGAGGTTCCACAATATTTTAGGGCAACGATCAGCGCCTATTATGACCAAGCACAGGGTGTCGCACTGCATATTTTGCGCGCAATTGCGCATGTTATGGGATTGGACCAAGAATATTTTGACGATAAATTTTCCAAGCCAATGGCATTGTTGCGTGGCAATTTCTACCCCCAGCGCCCGACTTGGGCGGGAGAGCAGGATTTCGGCATTGCTGCGCATACGGACTATGGCTGTGTTACCTTGCTGGGAACAGACGGTGTTGATGGTCTTGAGGCGCAAACCATGTCTGGCGACTGGATTACCGTAAAGGCCGAGGTTGGTGAATTCATCATAAATTTCGGTGAAATGTTGCAAATGTGGACAGATGGGCAGGTGCGCGCCACGCCACACCGTGTTCGTGGTACATCGCAAGAACGCATTTCCGTGCCCTTATTTTTTAACCCGAACTACGATACAAATGTGGCCCCAATCGGGGCCAGCACCCCGATTATTGCGGGGGATCATTTGCATAAACGGTTTAAGGAAACCTATCTGCACCTAAAAACAGGCTAGGGTTATTCTGCAAACTTAATGGATTCGCCGCAGCCGCAGGCATCGACGACGTTTGGGTTTTTGAATTTGAACCCCGATTCCAGCAGGCCTGTTTCGTAATCGATTTCTGTCCCGAATAAAAACATCTGCGCCATAGGGGCGATCATCACGCAGGCGCCATCTTGTTCCACCACTTCGTCATGTGGATCAGCCTGATCAACATATTCCATGGTGTATTCCATGCCCGCGCAGCCGCCTTTTTTCACGCCTAATTTTAACCCTTTGTGGCCGCCTTTTTCCATCAGCTTTGTGATTTGGCGCACGGCGGCTGGTGTCAAGGTGACAGGGGATGTGCCAGGAATTCCAAACATTGTTAAATCCTACATAAATCCAAGCTCTAGGCGGGCTTCGTCGCTCATCATATCCATGCCCCAGGGGGGATCCCACGTCATTTCAATTTCGACGTGCTGTACACCGGCCACGGGACCGATTGCCTGCTCGACCCAGCCGGGCATTTCGCCGGCCACGGGGCACCCAGGTGCGGTTAGGGTCATAATCACACGAACCACATTTTCCGAACTGATATCAATCGTATAGATCAGCCCAAGATCATAAATGTTGACCGGAATTTCTGGGTCATAGACCGTGCGGCAGGCCTCGACTACGGCATCATACAGGGGATGATCCGTCGAAGAAGGCGCGATAAGGGGTGTTCCCTCGATTGGGTGATGGGCCTCAGACATTTTTGATGTTCCGTGTTATTACCTGACTAAACATATAGGGTATGTTCCGGCCAAGGTCTAGAGCGCGCTAGTCGGCACGCAAATGTTTTTCCGGCAAAGATAGGTTTGCCACCTGTTCTGTGATTGGGGTTGAATTCAGTGGATGCAGGGCTGTGTCAAAATCTTTTGTTGTATCATAGGGTTGCCATGACTGACCTCGAAACAACTCTAGCCCCGAAAATCGCGCCTTGTATCCCATTTTTGAACTGCCAGGCACCCAATACCCTAAATAGACATAGGGCAAGTCATATTCAGCCGCCAAGGTAATTTGATCCAAAATCACATAAGTGCCAATTGACTGATTGGCAAAGTCTGGATCGAAAAACGAATAGACCAGACTTAGTCCGTCATCCAAAATATCGGTCAAACAAGCCGCGATCAATTGATCACCGTCGCGGTATTCGATCACACGGGTTCGGATCGGCGTCTCTTCTATCATGGCGGCAAATTCGAACACATCCATATCCGCCATGCCGCCATCACTATGGCGTGTCGATAAATATTTGCGAAACAGATCGAACTGTTCTTCGGTGGCCCAAGGCGATGTTACGCTACGCGTCAGTCCTGAATTTTTTTTAAGGATGCGGCGCTGGGACGTGCTGGCTTGGAATTCGGTCACATTTACCCGCGCCGACATGCAGGCGGCACAATCGGTACATGATGGCCGATACAACACATGCTGGGACCGTCTAAACCCCTGTTT